>CAZOMW010000009.1:0-27945 GCA_964581135.1 uncultured Oscillospiraceae bacterium | reverse complement strand
ACAATGGGCGATTCCCTGGCTTCGCTTGACATGATTTCACCCCGGATGTATCGCGAATGGGCCTGGCCATACGAGCAGAAAGTCTTCAAGGCTCTGCGCGAATTTGATGCCGGCCATGAAACCGCGACTCTGCTGCACATCTGTGGCAACATGACACCTGTAATTGAAGACATGGCTTCTTCCGGGCCTGACTTAGTGGAAATCGATTACAAGGTAAATTTGAAAACCGCCAAACAGCTGATCGGCGACAAAGTCTGTCTGATCGGCAACCTTGATCCCTCTTCAGTTCTGCTTTATGGCACACCTGAAGACGTAGCCGCGGCTTCCCAGAAATGTATTGACGATGCCGGCGGCGGCGGCGGCTTTATCCTTGGCTCAGGCTGCGAAGTTGCTTACTATACGCCGCAGGAAAATATGAAGGCCATGGTCGCCACTGCCAGGAAAAACTGTTATTGAACCATGCTTATTTGTGGATTGTCGCAGTTTTGCTCAGCATGATCCGGGGAGAGGCAAAATGAACAGGCTTTTTAAATTTCAGCTTTTAACGGCAGCCCTTATACTGGCACTGGTTTTATCAGGCTGTTCGCTGACCGGAACTGCTAAAACAACCGGGCCAACCACCGGTTCCGGGGCCTTGCCCACAAGTTCTCAAACCGGGGGCATTAGCCCTACTGAAGGCGGCAGCTCACTCGCCAGCGCCGTTAACCTGATGGCCGACTACCAGGGCAAGGGCTGGGAAACTGCCGCTGCTGAAAACCCCGATGCCAAGACGCTTAATGGTCTGCGGCACTTTTCTGCGGATCTGTTTGCGGAAGCGGCAAAAAACAAGGGCAATATTATGGTGTCGCCGGTTTCTGTCTTTCTGGCATTGTCCATGACTTTGAACGGCTCTGATAATGAAACCAGAGACGCCATGCTGGCAACACTCGCCGGCCAGGGAATAACGTCTGAAATGATTAATCAGGTCAGTCAGACCATTATTGCCAACCTTACAAAGACAGGCGGCCGGACCACTGTTGAGACAGCTAACTCAATCTGGCTGCGCGCTGGCTTTCAGGCCAATCCTGACTTTCTGCAGACAAACGCCGATTACTACCGGGCTGGTGCCACGAGCCTTGATTTTGCCGACCCTGCTGCAGCCGATGTGATTAATGGCTGGGTTGATACTAATACTCACGGTCTGATCAAGAAAATCGTGGGAAAAATCAACCCGACAACAGTGATGTTTCTGATCAATACACTGTATTTCAAAGCAGATTGGCAGCAGCCCTTTCTGGATCAGGATACCCGGAAGAGAAGCTTCACTGCTCCGGCTGGAAAGGTTGAAGCCGATTTTATGCATCAAACAGGTAAGCTGAATTACTTCAGTGGTTCAATCAGCGGCAACAACAATGCAAATGGCGCAACTGGCAGTGCAAATGAAGTTGCCGGCATTGCTTTACCCTACGATGATGGCCGGTTTACCTACTTTGCCGTTTTAACCGACCCGGCTGTATCGCCACGGGACTGGCTTCAGACTCGTGAGCAAGCCGGATTTTTTACCGAACTTGGACAGAAGCGGCTGCAGCAACGTCAGTAGCTGTGGATGAAAGTGCACCGGTTTATGACAAAGAACTGGTTTTTGATCGTCCGTTTATCTATGGGATTTTGGATTCAAAAACTAAACTGCCATTATTTGTTGGTATTATGGAAAACCCCGTCAGTTGAAGCACGCCTGAAGCTGAGCTAATAAATCCGGAATCACCGGCACCATGCTGATCAGGCGTGGTTGTAAACAATCTGCAACGATTTCTTTGAAACTGCTATAGCCAGCGGTTGAACAGTATAATTGTTCCATGACCAAAACTTTAATCGGCAGAATATTATTAATAGCTGCAGGCACAATCAGCGTAGTATTAGGCTTTATTGGCATAATTGTGCCGGTGTTGCCAACAACGCCGTTTTTGTTGCTGGCTGCTTTTTGTTATATGCGCAGCTCGCTGCGTTTGTATAACTGGCTGCTAAACCATCGTTTATTCGGTCCTACAGTCCGTAACTATCTCAAATACAAGGCAATAAGTAAAGGAACCCGACGCGCTGCCATGATTATCCTCTGGGCGTCACTTTTGCTTTCAATCATTCTGGTCAATAAGCCGCAAATCCGGCTGTTGCTGCTTTTAGTCGGTCTGGGTGTCAGTTGGCATTTGGCTTCCCTGCGAACTGTTGCTGTGGTCGATGATGACCCCCGGAATGAACTTCAGGAGACGGAAAACCCCAAAGAATAAGCTTGCGAATAACGAATTTTAAGAACTGGAAAAAACAAGCGGCAGATTCTGCCGCTTGTTTATGAGAAAAATTATTAACATATAAAAGATGCCGGACAATTTCGTGTTATAGATCTTCTTTCAAAGGCATCTAAATCTTCAACTGCCACTCAACTGCCACTCAGCTGTCGCTCATTGCCGCGAATTTATCGAGCATATTCAGGGCTTTGCCGGTGCCGATCGCCACGCAGGAAATTGCGTCATCCGCCACAACGACATCGATACCGACGCGAGCCGCGAGCATGCGGTCGAGGCCGTAGAGCAGGGCGCCGCCGCCGGTCATGACAATACCGCGCTGGCTGATGTCGGACATAAGCTCGGGCGGAGTGCGTTCCAACACGGAATGAACTGCTTCAAAAATCTGAGCGACAGGTTCTTCCAAAGCTTCCAGCATCTCGGTTGAGTTAACCTGAATAATTGCCGGCATGCCGGTGATCAGGTTGCGGCCGCGGACTTCCATGGTCATTTCTTCTTCACGCGGGTAGGCGCAGCCGATGTTGATTTTTAGCTCTTCGGCCGTACGCTCGCCGATCAGGATATTATGCTTGCGGCGAACATGCTTAATGATGGCTTCGTCAAATTTATCGCCGGCAACACGCAGTGAGGCGTCGACAACTGGCTGCATCAGCGAGATAACAGCGATGTCTGTGGTTCCGCCGCCGATGTCAACAATCATGCTGCCACAGGCTTTGGAAATATCGATGCCGGCTCCGATAGCGGCTGCGACGGGTTCGCGGATCAAGAAAACTTCCTTGGCGCCGACCTGTTTACAGGCATCCTCAACAGCTTTTTGTTCGACGCTGGTTATAATGCTCGGTACACAGACAACTATTGTCGGCTTAAACAGTTTAGCGCGAGGTCCGCGGGACACACGGCCGATAAAGGTCTTTAGCATTGCTTCAGTAACCCTGAAGTCTGAAATCACGCCTTCGCGCAGAGGGCGGTTGGCGTCAATAATGCCTGGTGTACGCCCCAGCATCAGACTGGCGCTTTCGCCTACTGCCAGCACTTTGCCGGTTTTTGTGTTGATGGCGACAACGGCCGGTTCACGCAAAACAACACCTTTGCCTTTCAGATAAACCAGAACCGAAGCGGTTCCAAGATCGATGCCGATATCTAATCCCATACCCATAAAAAAGTCCTTCCTGAAATAAAAAAACGTGGCTGTGGATACATTGTCCTCTCCGCAGTCACGGTTGAAAACAGTAAAAATAAAACAATGACCATGCAAAGAAATATTACCTTAAGCAGACGGGTTTTTCAATTAATTTTTCAGACGGTAATCGAAAGCCTGCATCTGGTTGCCACTGCGGAATATCCAGCAAATGAATGGTAGAATAGCTGATAGACAATATACATTATGATAAGCATGGACAGGAGAACTGAAATGAAAGTAGTCGCATTTAATGGCAGTCCGCGAAAGAATGGTAATACCGAAGAGGCAATAAACATCGTAGCCGGGGAATTGATTGCCCGGGGCATCGAGGTTGAGATAATTCAGGTCGGCAACAAGGAGATTGTCGGCTGCAAGGCTTGCGGTTCCTGCGGCAGAAACCGCAATGAACGCTGCATTATTGATGATGAAGTCAACGGTTGGATCCAGAAGATGAAAGAAGCTGATGGCGTAATTATCGGCGCGCCAATTCACTATGCCGGTATCAGTGCCACTATGAAGGCTTTTCTGGACAGAGCTTTTTATGTTGGTGCCAATCAGGCGCTATACCGCCACAAGGTCGGTGTTGCTTTAGCTGCAGTACGTCGGGCAGGCGGCATTCCTGGTTTCGACCAGCTTAACCATTATCTGCAGTACGCAGAAATGCTGATACCAACTTCTAATTACTGGAACGTTATCTTCGGACGCGCGCCGGGCGAGGCTGTGCAGGATGAAGAGGGCCAGCAGATTATGCGGGTTCTGGGCCGGAATATGGCATATCTGCTGCAGCTGGTCGAAAACGGCCAAGGAAAAGTTGAAGTACCGGAATATGAACAAAAGGTGCTGATGAACTTTATCCGTTAGTCGTACATTCCTGCAGTTCAGGTCAAGCAGACAGCTGATTTGTGACATTTGGCACACTATTTTCCGAATCGTTTTGAAACACCTGTTTTCCTGTATAATAACCATAAATTGAGCATTTATTTGATGATCGTGCGGAACAAAGAGGTTCGTGAGACGTCAAATATTTACCAATGGTTTATAACCAATGGTTTATAAACAGAGAAGAGGGATTCTCATGGCAGGATTTTTTAAATGTGGCCATCGGCGGCTGGCAATAGTTGTGCTTCTAACCGCTGTACTGTTGATTGGATTAACTGGCTGCGGACTTGATAAGGTAGTGGGCATTGATCTGCCCTGGTCCAGCAGCTCAGAAACGCAGTCGGACAAGAGCAAAGAAGCAGAAGCCATGCGGAAGCTGCTTGATGTTGATACCTTCTATGAAGGGATTTCAGTTGAAAATGTATCTTTATCAGGACTGACGCGGGCTGTAGCCGCAGAACGGCTTTCAGCTGAAGCTGCAGCAAAAATGAAAACAGATTTTAAAGCTGAATTAGTTATCAGTAACCAAAGCGATAAGGACGCAGAGCCGCTTGTTATCTCGCTGACACCGGAACAGGCCGGCTTGAAATTTAATACGGAAGAAACATTGGAGAAGGCCTGGATGACAGGGCGCCAGAGTACTGCCGCTACCGAAACGGAGCAGCTGCAGGAACGTTATGCTGTTGTCGAAGCGCTGAAACTGCAACCGCTGTCGCTTGAGCTGACGGCTGAAATTGAGCCGGCAAAAGCGCGCAGCTATTTGAGCGACACTGTGAAATCGCTCGAATACGCCGCCAGTGATGCTAAAGTAACAGGTTTTAACCTGGATTCAAAGAAGTTCGAAATCGCAGCTGGTAATTCCGGTTTCGCGATCGAGGCTGAAGCAGCAATTGATGAACTGGTTTCGCGGCTTGCAGCCGGCGAATTTAATGTCAGCGTCAACGCCAGCGGCAAGGAAGTTGAACCGGCTCTGTCGCCGGCCGAGCTGGAATCAACGCTCGGTTTGGTTTCGACAGCAAAAACGCTGGCCGGATCTTCCAGCAGCCGCAACCGTGACCACAATATTTCTCTCATCATTAAAGGCCTGAACGGGCTTGTTATCCAACCGGGTGAAACCTGGTCCTTCAATGAGTATTTTGGCCGGCGGACAGCTGCCAAAGGCTATAAAGAAGCGCCGGGCATCCTGAATGGAGTCACTGTACAGGAACTGGGAGGCGGCATTTGTCAGCCGAATACAACGTTGTATCAGGCAGCCTTGATGGCAGATCTGGAAATTGTAAGTCGCAGTCCGCATTCCTGGCCCAGCGCTTATACCGAAATCGGCCTTGATGCTACTGTCAGCTGGCCGGGACCGGCATTCAAATTCAAGAATAATACCGCCACCCCGATCGCAATTGTTGCTTCGTTCAGTAAGCCCAATGTCGTAGTTTCAGTATACGGCCGCAAACTGGACGAGGGCGTAAGTATCGTCCTCAAATCAGAGCATAATGGCTATATCAAAAAACCGGAAACCAAGTATGTGAATAATAATAAACTTGCTCCCGGAACCCAGAAAGTAATCCGGCCCGGGCGTACCGGCCAGAAAGCCACAGCTTATAAACTTTGGCAGAAAGACGGTAAAACCTTTAAGAAGGAACTGGTGGATACCAGTACCTACAGGGCAATTCAAGGAATTATTGAAGTTGGGCCGCCCCTGCCGACAGTTCCGACTGCGGCAGCAACAGAGGCGGCTGCAAATGAACCAACGTCGGCTCCCGTTGCCTGAAAAAACAGGCCCGCAATGTCAGCAGACAGTGCGGGCTTTTTTATTGGTGCGGTGTAAAAGCGAAGCCGGACCACATCAGCATTTATTCCGTCATTAAAGCCAGCGTTATTGCGGCGATTCCCGTCAGCTCGGCAACGGTTGTATATTCCGATGTCGAATGGCAATCATGCATGGCGTTGGCGATCACTATACCTTTTATGTCGCGCTGAGCAAGACTGTTATTGTCACTGCCGCCGAAGGTTTTTGTCAGTACCGGCTCGTAGCCAAGTCGCTGGCAGACTGCTTCGTAGCGCTTGACAACCGGGTGATCCGGAGCTGTTTCGTAAGCAAGAGAATGAACTGTTATCTCGAAATCAAGTGTCGCGCCGCTGCTTTGAGCTTCTTTGCGAAAAAGACTGCGGACTGTTTCTGTGGTGCCTAAAGCTTTGGAATGCGACAGACTGCGAATTTCGCCTGTGACCAGACAGCTGTCAGGTACTATGTTGGTTGCCCTGCCGCCGTTGATCAGACCGATATTGAGTGTGGTTTCCGGGTCAATCCGACCTGACTTGAGTTCATTTATGGCAGCAGCTGCTGTTGCAATTGCGTGAATACCCTGTTCGGGAGCAAAGCCGGCGTGGGCGGAACGACCGCCGATTGCGGCTGTGAAGGTGAGAATGGTCGGTGCTGCCAGCGCGGCAGTGCCCAGCGGACCGGTGAGATCAAGTATATAGGCCTGGTTTGACAGTAACCGGGAGAAATCAAACTCCTCGATACCCTTACAGTAAATTTCCTCAGCAACACTGAATAAGACCTCAAGCGGCCGATGCGGCAGGTTGTTTTCCTTAATCACCTGCAGTGCTTCCAAGACAGCGGCCATGCCTGCAGCATCATCAGCGCCCAGTACGGTGTCACCGTTGCTGCGTATGACGCCGTCATTACCGATAATTGCCTGCTTGCCAGTGCCCGGTTCAACAGTATCCATGTGGACCGAAAACAAAAGCGGTTCCTGAGGATTGCCCGACAGGGGATTGCCCGGTTGAGCATTGCCCGGCAGGAAACCGTAAATATTTCCGCAGTTGCCGCCTATCCGTTCGCCGACGTTGTCCTCATGCACTTCAAGGCCGAGCTCCCGCAGTTGACTAAGCACATAATCACCCGTTTGCCGCTCTGCCAGAGAGAGGCTGTCAACAGCAACCAGCTGCTGAAAGGTGCGAATCAGTCGGTTTTTATTTATTGACATGATATTGCCTTTTTTAGCTGCTTTTTTCCTTTTGCTCTGCTGACAGCGCTGCTTTCCTGCCGGCGGCGGATGATAACATAAACCAGCAGATACAAAACTGCGCTGACAGCAATGCCAACATAAACATCCAGCATTGAATGCTGTTTGATCAGTACCGTTGAGGCATTTATCAGAACCACAAACACGGCAGCGCAGACGCGCCATAACCTGCTTACAGTTGCAGAATCCAGAATCGCGAATAAAACGCAAAGTGAGCCTATTACATGGACACTAGGCAGGACATTGGTATTTGTGTCTGCTGCGTGTATAAGGCGGACAAGGGATGCTGCCAGATTATCGCCCGGCACCGGGGAGGGCCGCAGGTTCTGGCCGTTGGGGAACAGAAAGCAAAACAGGGTGCTGCCGGTAAAGCCGATAATGACAGTCCACATATAGCGGCGAAACGCATTTGCGTCTTTAAGGATCAGCCAGAGGCCGACAACAATCAGCAGCGGATACCAGAGGATATAAAAGTAAACGAACTCAGTTATAAATGGAATCCTGTCATCTATCGCCAGATAAGATACCCAGTAATCGCTGTTTCCTGGTACCGCTCTTTCCACCAGATAGTACAACAACAGGTAACAGGGAAGATAAAGTGCCCACCAGGCATGGCTATAACGACCGCCGCGCGAAATTTTCGGCGGCGTGTCGTCAGCGCGTTTATTGTTTTCAAAACTCATATATTACTGCTAAATTCCGTTTCCGCCTTGGTTTCAGGCTGTTTTTCTGTTTTTGACTTTTCAGGCTGCGTTTCAGATTTTTCTTTTTGATTCTGACGCATGGTTTCAATTTTATCCATCAGATCGGGAACTTTTTCGATCAGGTTGGACAGACCGACTTTGTCCTTGATTGGCAGCAGACTGACCTCATCCTTGCGGATGACAACAACAGCTGCCGGGGCTATCCTGGCAGCTGATCCCATGCCTGAGCCGGAACCGCTGCCCGAACCTGTTTTGGTGTCACCATTGCTGGAGCCGGCACCGGCACCGGTGGCCGCGCCAAAGGAAATGCTCACTATCGGCAGCAAAGTTGTATCGCCGATTACGATCGGCTGACCGACGACTGTTTCCGTTTTCAGAAATTTTTCCAGTTTTTCGAACAGGATATCGATGTTTTCCTTGACCATGTTCTGACTATCCATGTGTAAATTCCTCCTTGATAAATCAATGAATCAGTGGAGATGTCCAGGCAGGACATTGACGGCAGCTATTAAGCCGGAAGCAATACGCCTTAATATTACTACATTATTTGCTGACATTAAATCCGGCTAGCGGATACGCCGACCGATCAAAACCAGTCGGACCTCTTTTTTGAGCATAAATCGTAATACGTAAAAAACAAGCACGATTGGTACAATCCTGCCGGTCAACCTGAGCAGTACGTTATTTTCTTCATTGACGAAGTCCGGTTGCAGACAAATGTCCGCCTTAGGCAAAGCAACGGCCACGGACATAATCAACATAGCCAGTAAGGCCGTATCGGCCGGATCTGCCAGTGAATATGTGCCGTTGGCTGAAAAAACCTTTGGTTTTGTTGTCAGATAAACTGAGCAGATCAGGCGTTTGGCTTCTTTTAAAACAGCTCGGCCCGGTCGGGCACGCTTGCGACTGGAAGCTTTGCTTTTCTTTCGAAGCGACTTTGATTCGGAAGATTTTTTTGTTCCCGGCTTCAGATTCAGCTTTTTGCCGAATAGCCGGAATTCGCTGCTCAACACCGATTCTGCATAGCCCGATTTATAACTTAAAAACGCATAGCGCAGCCTGACAGCAGCAACAGTACCCGGCTTTATGTGGGCATAAAATTGATACTGTAAAGGAATAAGCAGCGCGATCAGCGCTAAAACAAGAAGCGCAGCGATAAGATAAAATATGATCAACAGCGCTACTGTCAGGATACGAGGTAAAATATTCAGGGCAGTTAAGTTGCTCATGCCGCCCGCCTCAGTTTAGTTCAGATGCTGCGTGTATTGGAACTGGCTAAAACCTTGCTTAAAGCTTTAGTGATCATTGTGCCGACAATCATTGTAACAATTGCTTCTACCAGGGCGTTGACCGTAATCAGGACGCCAAGGATGGCCAGAATACTGTCGCCGAATTGGCGCAGATACTCGGAGCTGCCGAAAAACCAGACTAGTCCGCCAACAAAGAGGATCGTATTGAGCAGAGCACCGCTCAGGGAGGCTACTCCGTAGGACCAGATGCCTGTCCTGTCGATTTTAACCAGCGCCCGGAAAATCAAACCGACCAGAAGTCCCATTAGCACACGCGGTACCATTGTCAGGATAAAGGTCAGAATCGGACTGATAGCGAACAAGGCTGTACCGAAAGGATCGATGCCAAAACACTGGGCAAAGCTGGTAAGACCGAAAATACCTCCGAGAACCGCGCCAGCCAGCCGCGCCGGTAGCGGGGCTGATCAGTATAGCACCAACCACAACCGGGATCGGCAGGAAAGTAATAGACAGGGCGCCGACTCGCAGATAGCCGAGTGGTGTAAATGCCATCAGGATTATTATAGCGGCCAGAATGGCCGTCTGAGCCATCCAGAGTGTGCGGGCTGAATTTTCAGTTTTCATAAGCTTGCTCCTATTGCTGTTGCTTCGTTTTGAGAGAGGCAACTGATTATGTCCGCTGATTATGATACTTTGATTGTATAAATATACTATGAAAATTAATAATGTGCTACCTGTTGTTGCCATTCCTATTCCGTTTACGCTTATCTTCATACATTCTTTGTTCAGCCAGTTGCAACAACTCATGCATATCGTTTTGAATCAGACTTTCTTCTGTATTGGTTGCGCAGCCAAGCGCTAAACTTGTCTTTACCGGTTCAGCAGGTGCCGCCGCGGTTAAAGCTAAAATTCTTTCCCGGACCTGGATGCAGCCTTCTTCGTCAGTCTTTGGCAGGATTATCGTAAATTCATCACCGCCCCAGCGGGCTACTATGTCTTCGTGCCTTGTTGCCTGCTTAAGAATACGGGCAATATTCTGCAGCAGACGATCGCCGACCAAGTGTCCGTACTGATCATTAGCTTCTTTAAGGTCATTGCAGTCGCCCATTATCAGAGAAATCGGGTACTGACGCGGTGTGTTCAAACGGTTGAGGATTTCTTCAAAAAATGTCCGGTTGTAGAGGCCGGTAAGAGAATCATGATAGCTGACCCGGCGGATCTGATCATTCTGGCTTTTTTCCCGGGTGATGTCGCGAAAGACTGTAACCTCACCGTGTAAGATCTGTTGATGGTTGATGGGAGAACGGTTAACCTTTACATCGTATTTTCTGCCGTCGCGGCTGACCAGAACCAGGCTGCCGTCAGTCTGGGAAAGGGGCTGCAGTTCAGCATAGGCCGCGGTCACACTGGTTTCCACTGATTTTTCAATTCGAAAAACTTCTGCCAGTGGCTTATTTTCGGCCTCTTCAAATTCCCAGCCGGTCAAATGTTCAGCCATTTGATTCATCAGGGTGATCAGACCGTCGGGATTGGTTGTTATTACACCTTCATTCAAAACCTGAATTGTGCTTGCCAGCCTGTTTTCATTCAGGCGGATGTCGAGCAGTCCCTGCTTGCGGAGGATGGCGTTGATTATGATCTCACCGATAAGGCGGATCAGATCGACATCCTTTTCCAGAGTGTCATCGCGATAAAGCTCCTGCAGAAAGCGAAAATGACCGGCAGTTTCACTGCCGATTGTAATTGGAACGGAAATTGTTTCAAAGGGGTCCGCAGCTGCAGGTGAAGCGTTTTCCTTCACGGGTCTTTGTCTTTCATCAGCAATGCCTCTGGCGTTCACAACAGAGTAACTGGCAGCATTTTTGATGCGTTTCGACTGAAAGATTTCAATGCTTGTTTCAAAAACACCTTCAAAGTCGCCGATTACCTTAAGGGCTGTTTTAATTGCGTCATCAAGTTTTTCTGGCTGAACGGCAATAAACCAGGCTGAGATTCTGGAAGTCATTTGTTCCAGGGCCAGACGGTGCTGCAGCTTGCGAGATCAGCCTCAGACTTGTAACATCTTCAAAAATCAGTGTGCAGCCCAGATAACGTCCGGTTGAGGTCAGGGCAGGGTGGGCCGAAATCTTGAGAATTCGGCGTCCTCCAGTCCGCCTCGACAACTCGATTTCCCGGACAGGGGAGCGTCCGGCCCGACACTCCCGCTCTATTTCTGCCGCTACAGCTGAATATTTCAAGCTAAGATGACGTTCCAGAGATTGGCCGATCAGTTCACTTGCGCTGCTTTCCAGCAGTTCGCAGGCTTTTATATTTGCATAGCTGATGCAGTTAGCCAGTGTCAGACAGCAAAAGGCCTGATTAGCCAGTTCCGACAATGGGGACTGCCTGCTTTCGTTGAAACTGAAATCTACATTATGGGCTACAGCCGCAACCAGTGTCAGCGGTGAACCCGCGCATTCCAGATAAATTGACGGCGATATTAGAAGCTGAGCCAAGGTTTCGGTTTGTTCAGCCGGGCCGGTTTGGATTAATGTTGCAGTTGTTGCGGGTTGCGAACTTATAGCCGCTGCTTCAGCAGTTTCAGCTGCTGCCGTTTGTTCAGGCAATGTGACCGCTTCAGAAGGCGGCGCCATGTCAAAAAGCTCACTTGTGCCTCGCCCCAGAGTCAGAATATTATCCAAAAAGCCGGCGACTGTCTTTTTATCCGCCGGCTGCAGAAAACTGCTGATACTGACAGACTTTCTATCAGCTATGTCTGTGTATCCGTATATGGCAAATAAATCTTTGTTGGCTTGCAGAATAGTACCGTCAAGCTCCAGTACCGCCAGTACTTCCGGCCGCATTCTGGTATATTCTCTGAACAACTGGCTGGTTGAGTCAGAAGTCCAGAACACATCGCCGCGGGCATCGCCCCGGGTCTGAATTGCCGCAATCAGGCTGACCAGCCTTTCATTCAAAGGATTCTGAGCTTTTAGTTTGCTCCAGCCTGTATAATAGACAGGCTCGCTTGCCAGCGATTTAAGCACCGCTTCCAGTCTGGAATTTTTTTCTTTAAGCAAACGCAGTCGTCTGGCGCCTTCCGGTCGGCGGTTGCCAAACCATTCAGCGTAGAGACCGAGTAAAAGACCGGCCAAAGGTAAACCAATGAGCAGCGGCCAGTGTGGCAGCAGCGCCTGTACCAACATGGTAAGTCTTTGTGAGCTTGCAGCAGAAACAGAAAACTGATCCCGGATTACGCCCAGTGCCAGAATAAAACTCAGCGAGAGGCCGGACAGCAGACCCGCCAGGCGGCCAAAGGTCATTGCCGGCAGATTAATCAGTACGAGCGCAGCCAGGCAACTGAACAGGCCAATGCTTTCCCCGAACCACAGATATAAGAAACCGTAGGCAAGATGAAGCAGAACCAACGGTAATATAAGGCGCGGACTCAAATCACTTCGTCGCGACAACATTAAATCAATTACTATCCGGTTATTTGAAATATTTTGTCGGCAAAATTATGAAGCTACTAAAATTATGAAAAAATATTCTGATAAAATAATTATACCGAATAAATCAGCAGATGAAAATATCAATACAGAATTTCGAAAATACTACTGTGTAAGCGCTGCCTTTGGTATACTCTGTTATAATGTAATGATTTAGCAGAGTAAAGCGACAGATTAACTGCCGGGTTCCGGTAAGAAAAAAGTAAAAAATTGGTCCGACCAATCCAGATCATGTTATAGTAGAGATACAGTCATTTTTAGTAACAAAACAGTGATTTTTATTGACATAATATTGTGACATTACAGGGAGACAATGATGGACTGCGAAACGGTTATCGACAAAACAGCTTTGGAAAAATGCGATTCAGTGATTCAAAAATGCAAGGAAGCGCTTGTTTTCAAGGATGTTGATCTGGCGAGAAAAATTCGTGAGGAAGCCAGCGATATTTATCAGGATGTCATTCCCGGCTGGCATGGCGGTTTAATGGGAAAATACACCGGCTTCTATCTGGATGATGTGGAAATGATTCTCGGCAAGCTGAGTATTTTTAAATCCAATCATCAGACCCAGACCTGTCGTGACTATGTTCAGCTTACAAAGGTAGTGGAGAAAGTCATGAGTACAAGTGCACTTTTTGAGAATACAATCAATGAAATGAAGCAATGCGCTTTTGCGGAGGAAGCGGAATTTGACGCGATCCTCATGCGGGTGCGCGAATTTCAATCTATCGCCGAAAGTCCGGCCAGCTTTCAGGAGCGCTGGGAACTGGTAAAGCCGTTTCTGCACTGGCTTACCACACTGGAGGCTGAAGTAGCTGAATATTTACTGCCCCTGGTGATGCGCAGCGCTAAATAATTATTGTAATAATAAACAACAGATAACAAGAAAGAAAGGCGGTAGATCATGGTCAAGTTACTTAAGTATCCGGAGGATGAAGCTGTTCTGCGGAAAATCTGTTCAATGGTAGATTATACGAAAGCTCTGAACCCAAACTGCACCTCCAGAGATGTTATCGAAGCCTGTGATATCGTGCGTCGCTATCAGTTTGCTTCTGTTGTTGTTTATCCGACCTGGGTAAAGCTCGCTGCTGAGCAGATGAAAGGCAGCGATCGTAATATCCAGACGCCTATTGGCTATCCGCATGGTTCTACTACAATTGAAGCCAAAACCGCTGAGGTTAAACAGGCTATGCTGGATGGCGCTACCGAAATTGATATGGTTGTGAATCTGGCGCGTTTTTTTGACGGTGATTATGATTACGTTCAAAAAGATATTGAATCTGTTGTCTGTGTCTGCGCTGAGTATGGTGTTTACGTAAAAGCGATAATTGAAGCAGGTTATCTGACAGATGACCAGATGCGTCAGCTGGTGGAAATCGCCATTAAAGCTGGGGTAAGATTCATCAAAACCTCGACCGGTTTTGGACCGGGCCGTGCGACAATGCACAACATCGCACTATTGGTGGACGCTGTTGCAGGTCGCTGCGGCGTTAAAGCAACCGGCGAAGTTGCCAGTCTGGAAGATCAACTGGCGTTTATCGAACTGGGTGCCACCAGAGTTGCGGGGCGCGGCCAGATAGTTGATCAGCTGCGCAGAATCGGTATGGATCACTAATCTGTATCAAATTGCTGTTTACCTGTGAACTGAGCCGCTTTATAATTTTGCTTGAAGTAAGCCGCTTTATAATTTCAATCTAAACCTCAGGTTAAATCCTTTATAAACAGGAGAATTGTTTTGGCGACCCCGAAAAGAAAAGTAGATTTATGGCCGTTGATTGTCGGAGTAATCGCGGCTGTTGGCATCATCGGTTCCAACTCAACGGGGGGAATTACCGGGCATACGCGTGACCCGAATGAGGCTGGTCAGGTTGCTGTCGTGACTATAGCTGCTTCAACAGCCGCTGCAGAGCCGCCTTTCAGGATCGTCAGTTTTACTGAGTCAGCAAAAATCGGTGGGCAGGCCGGTATCAGCATAATTGCTGAACCGGGCGTTACTTACGATATAATGTTGAAAATTGGTAAAAACGCCGGCGGTGTTGTTGGTATGGAACCAAAGCAGGCCGATGCCGCCGGCAATGTAAGCTGGGAGTGGCGCGTGCCGATGTTTTCGGAGCGGGGTAAATATACGCTTGAAATCACCGGGGGCGGCAGTATCTGGCAGACTGATTTTGAAGTAAACTGAGTTAAAGCGAACTTGTTGAAAAAACTAAGTTGAAGTATTTTGAGCTGAAGCAAACTTGTTGAAGCAAACTGAGTTGAAGTATTTTGAGGTGAAAATCATGTCAGATCAGGAAAAAATTCAGGCAGTAATGAATCAGACCGGCGCAGACCGGGAAACTGCTGAAGCTGCGCTTAATACCAGTGACGGCAATATTGAAACAGCGGTGCGGATTATCAGCGCCTTCACTTTGAAGGCTGAAGCCAGAAAGCCCGGTATGGCCGGAGGAACGGCTACAGGCGGCGGTGGTGCCGGAGAAACCGGACCGGCCGCAACAGAACATGCCGCTGCTTCTGAAGAAAAAACGGAACAGGCTGAGTCGGAGCAGGGCACTGGCAGCTGGCAGGCTGGCCAGGAGCAGGACGAAAAGAAAACGCCGCGTGCTCAGGATATCATCGATGCCATTAAGGAAATCTGGCGGACAGGTAATGCCAGCCGACTGGATATCGAGAAAAACGACCGTGTCATTTTGAGTGTCTCACTTACCCTCGGCACAATAGGTCTGGTCATTGCACCAGTCGCAGCCATTATCGGCCTCGGCGCTGCTTTAATCACTGAGTATACTGTCAAAATCACACTTAATAACGGTAATGTTATCAACGTTAACGAATTTGCGGTAACTCACAAACATACCCGCGAAGACATTTGACCGATCTGTTTGAAGACAGCTAATCGATCTGTTTGAAGACAGTTAATCAATCTGTTTGTTAATCGACCTGTTTATTGATTGCAAAACGGACTATTTTGCGTGAGTTGTTTTTCTCAAAAGCTTCGTCGCGGATTTTTATATGGCCGATTGCTTTGTAAGAAACTAAACGGCTGTTGAATTTGCGGATTTCAGCATCAAAATAGTCCTGAGCGTCCAATCCATTAGCTGCAAACCAGTCATAATCGGGAAAGATATCAGCGACTATGACTTCGCGATTCTTCTGTGAGTGGCTTTCACCCGCATAGACTACAACTTCTTCGACGCCTGGTATGGCGGCAATTCCAGCCTCCAGTTCCTCCGGATAAACATTTTTACCATTACTGAAGACAATCAGGTTTTTAAGGCGGCCGGTTATGTATAGCCAGCCGTCTTCGTCAAGACGGCCGAAATCACCGGTTCGGAAATATCCGTCGGCATCAAAGGCTGCGGCGGTTGCTACCGGATCTTTGTAGTAACCGAGCATAACGTTTGGGCCTTTGACGCAGATTTCGCCCTCGCCCTTTTCGTTTGGCTCGCTGATCCGGACCGATTCGCCCAGTATCGGCATGCCGACGCTGCCTTCTTTTTGGTATTCGTTGCGGTTGCAGGAAACAAGCGGTGCACATTCGGTTATGCCATAGCCGTTCAGGACTGTTATCCCGAGGCTGTCGAAGGTATCAATAAACTCCTGCCTCAGAGCGGCGCCGCCGCTGATTACCAATTCCAGCCTGCCGCCGAAGGCTGCTCTTATACTGCTGAATAAAGGTTTGCGCAGATCAATCCCGATTTTGCGCAGATTATTGCTGATTTTGAACAGCAGCTTCAGCTGGTCAGTTTTACCTCGTTCCTTGACAGTCGCCCATAGTTTCTGATGCAGTTTTTCCAAAAACAAGGGAACAACAATAAGGTGCGAGGGCTGCTGCTCGCGGATTTCAGCCGCCAGATAGCGCAGACCGCTGGAAAGATAAATTTCTGAACCCTGGGAAAAATGACCGACAAATATTACAGTTGAGCCGAATGTGTGATGCGGCGGCAGTAGGGCCAAAGTTTTGGGCGTAATGGCGAAAAGGTACATGCCGTTGGTCATATCGCTGACGATATTGGTCTGTGACAGCATTACACCTTTACTTCTGCCGGTTGTACCGGAAGTAAAGACAATTGTCGCCAGCCGGTCGGGGTCAATTACATAATCATCGTAGTTTGTGTCGCCTGCTGTCAGCCGGTTGCTGCCGTCAGCTACTATTGTCGAAAGATCCACGGGACCGGGAATTTTTGTTTTGCCGGCCATACAGATAGCTTTCTGCAGGCTGTTCAGTTCCGGCAGCAAAAGCTCAATTTTGTTCTCGATCGCGGCACTGTAAATAACAAAGGTGCATTCAGCGGCCTGCAGAATGTCAGCAATATCGTTTGCCGGCAGGTCCTTATCAATCGGTACAACTACACTGCCTATGGACATCAGCGCGAAATAACTGGTTATCCAGTCGTAAGAGGTTTCGCCGATCAAGGCGACATGCTGTTCGCGGCAACCCAGTGCGATCAGCCCTGTACCGAGGCTGCGAATATTGTCACGTGCCGCTGCGTAGGTGACCTTGACTGTTTCCTCGTCTTGCGGGTTATTTTTATAGGATATCGCTACCCGGTCAGGATACTTACGCGCGACATTCTCGGTCATAATCCGTATATCCTTAAATACAGTTGTTTCATAGAAAGGATAATCTTTTTTCATAAACCGGTTTCTCCTGTGAAAATACTCATGAACGCAATACATCTATTTTACGACAAATCCATTTGTTTGCCAGCAGTATAATGATCAGGTAAGATAAATCCGCATTCTGGCTGAGTTGCAGAGACTGACCATGGCAGATGATAAACCGAAAGATATTGATAACAGATATTAACAACGGAATAAATCCGTAAAGGACTTAATAATGCACTCTTTTTCCAGAACCGAGCTGCTGCTGGGCAGCGACGCGATTAAGAAGCTAAGCCAAAGCCGGGTAGCCGTTTTCGGTGTTGGCGGTGTTGGAAGTTTTGCAGTTGAAGGACTGGTACGCTCCGGTGTTGGCAAATTTCTTCTGGTAGATGATGACCTGATTTGTTTGACGAACCTTAACCGTCAGTTGCATGCCACTCAGGAAACCATTGGTCGCCCGAAGGTTGAAGAGATGAAGACCCGGATTTTAGCGATCAATCCTCAGGCTGAAGTTACAATCTGGCAGCGTTTTTATCAGGCGCCGCCGCTGACGTCTGAAAATCAGGAGTCACAGGATTCAGCTGCTGATTGTCCTGAACCTGCGGCTGATTCTGCTGGCTCTGATGGACCAGGCCGCCGGCTGAGCTGGGCAGATGTTCTTGCCTTTCATGAATTTGTCAGCGGCAGAATTGATTATCTAGTCGACGCGATCGATACTGTGTCAGCCAAAATTGACTTGATCGTTAATGCGCAAAAAGCTGGTATCCGGGTGATCAGCTGCATGGGAGCGGGTAACAAGCTTGATCCGACCCAATTGGAAGTTGCTGACATTTACGCGACCTCAATGTGCCCCCTGGCCAGGGTAATGCGCCGTGAATTACGCAAGCGTGGCGTCAAGAAACTGAAGGTTGTCTATTCCTGCGAACAGCCCTGCGGTCACTTTAAGGAAACTGAGCAAGAATTCAATGAAGGATTAAACGCAAATTTTAAGGAAACTGAGCAAGAAATCAATGAAAGATTAAACAAAGGATTAAACGAAGAACTAAACGAAAATTTTAAAGAAAATTTAAATGAAAAATCCACTGAAAACGATACAGCCCGAACCGGTTCCAAACGACGCTCTGTACCTGGTAGCGTCTCATTTGTACCATCAGTAGCCGGCCTGATAATCGCCGGTGAAGTGATAAAGGACCTGGTCGGGATAACCCCGGATCCCTGCCAATGTGATAAAGAAAATGACTGCTGACGATAAGTAAAAATGACCGGTTCAGTCTAAAGCTGAGCCGGTCATTTAAAACCAGGATGTTTATTCGATTTTCCCCAAGGAAGGATAATTCAGGTTACTTTACCCAGGCTTCGGGATCAGTTTTGAGGTTGTAACGATCGCGAATTGAAACCAGGTTGCTGAGGACGCCGGGACCGATGCGGAAACCGGTTTTGAGCAAACCTTCCTTAATTATAAACTCGGGCTCGCCCGGCATCAGGATTTCCGGGGTGCCGGGTGCTTTGCGTGTTACCTTGAATTCATTGATCATCTGATCCATGCGGGCTTTGAATTTTTCCGGATCCTGGAAGGCGGCGATATCGATTGCACCGAACCAGAAGCCAACGCCCTGGCCGATTTCCGGGTCTGAACGCAGCTCCTGAGTATGCATGCCAAACTCGGCTCCGCTCAGGACAGCAGTGAAGACATCAACCATAATTGCCAGACCGGAGCCTTTATAACCACCAAACGGCAGCAGAGCGCCTTTCAAAGCGGTTTTCGGATCGGTTGTCGGCTGCCCGTCGGCATCCATTGCCCAATTGTCAGGAATCTGCTTATTCTCAATATCAGCAACCATTATTTTACCGAGCGCGACATGGCTGGTGGCAGCGTCAAAAACCAGCGGCCAATGCTTACCGGCAGGGACTGCGATACTGATAGGGTTGGTGCCGATAACAGGATCGATACCGCCGAAAAGGCTCATTTTAGCTACGCTGTTGCACATCGAGATACCGATCATGTCATGCTTAAGCGCCATCATTGTATAGTAGGCGGCAATGCCGAAATGGTTGGCGTTATTAACAGCGGCGCAGGCAATCCCCGTTTGTTTTGCCTTTTCGATACAGGCTTCCATTGCACGCTTGCCAGCCACGGCCCCCAGTGAATTATCCGCGTCGAACAGTACGGTCGAGGTACGTTCTTTGACTCTTTTAATGTCGGGGTTGGGTTTAAAACCGCCGCCGGCCAGTTTGTTAACGTAAAATATCGTGCGTGAAAGACCATGTGAGCTCAAACCGCGCAGCTCTGCCTCAACCAGGTTATCGGCTACAAGCTCTGCATCTTTTTGCGGCACACCCAGAGCCATAAACGCCTCGGCGCAAAATTGGCGACCGGCCTCGGGTTGGACAATAATTTCTGACATGCTTAACCTCCGGTAAATATTCTTTTAACCAGTCTGCGCTCTGCGCAGAATTTTCCTTCACCAAGTTTACACGATTTCAGAACAGCTGGCGACAGTCAATTTTTTACAGAAGTTGTTATAGCGGTCACAAGTGTGATGTTTTCAGCTAAACTGGCGTGGTAAAATTACACAAAGATAAAATGGTTTGAAAACCAGAACGGAGGCGCACATGAGAAAATTTGAGACAACGAAAAAAGCAGGCGTTCGTGACTGGGTCACTATGAAGGTGATCGCGGTCTATCCATACGAGCCACTGGCGACTGATGAAGAAACAGAGCAGGCTGTGCGCGATTGGTTCTATGCTCAGGATTGTGAGGCGGAGACTCTGATGAACACAGCTTTTGTTGATGTTTTGACAGATGAAGAAGCAGCAACACTTGCACCCGGTTTAGTGGATACTGCCGGCTGAGCTGCTGTGAATTCGCCTGCTTAGCTGCCGGCGGATGTTTGGGCATTAACCAGGATGATTATGAAACCAGACTGCAGTTTAACCCGGCTGTAAATGCTGTTCAGTTTGAATAAGCCTGAGCTGAAGTCAACAAAAAAGGCGCCTGTGCGGGGCGCCTTTTTTGTTATGATTGTGTGGTAGGAAGGATTCTTAAAATTATTCTAGCAGGCAATTGTGGCACAAATATGATTAATCATGGCAACTTTCCGACTTAAGTTCCGGCGTAAATTTCGGCGTAAATTTCGGTGCAAAATCCGACATGAATTCCGAATCAAATTTCAGCGCGATTTCGCCATAGATTTCAGATTTATGCCGGCGCGGATCTAAACTGCAGAAATAACGCAATATCTGATACGAAAATATTTGTAATTTTGGCACTCTTTTGTGCTAATTGCCTAATATCATTGCCTGAATCCGTTGAGTCAATTAAGATAAACACAAATCCTGTAAAAACACTTAAGCCTCCTTCAGGGTCGGCAATAACTGTACCGGCAGCTTTCTCCGTAGTCTATCAGAAAGTGCCTGACGGGATTCTGAGTTCAGACAATAATTATTCATTTAACCGCGACTGAGGAGGAGAATCAATGATCATAATCGGTGAAAAACTTAACAGTACCTTGAAGGCGGTACGTCCGGCTATGGAAGCACGCGACGCGGCTGCTGTTCTTGATCTGGCCAGACGTCAGGCTGAAGCCGGCGCCTGCTTTCTGGATGTAAACGCCGGTATGTTTCTGGAACAGGAACCGGAAATTCTCAAATGGCTGATCGAAACAATCCAGGCTGAAATTGATGTGCCCTTTGCTATTGATTCACCTAGCCCGGAAGCACTGAGGGCAGGGCTGGAAGTAAACCGCAACGGCAAGCCGATCATCAATTCAATAACGGGCGAGCAGGCAAGGTTGGATGCTGTTCTGCCCCTGATTGTCGAGCACAAAGCAGCTGTAATCGCTCTCTGCATGGATGATACCGGGATGCCGGAAACAGCCGAGCAGCGCGTTAAAATTGCTGACAACCTGATAGAAACACTAACGAAATCCGGTGTGGCACTGAACGATATTTTTATTGATCCGATGATTCGCCCGATCGGCACCGGTTCGCATTATGGCGTGGTAGCACTCGACACGATCCGCATCGTAAAACAAAACTACCCCGACGTTCATATCGCCTGCGGGTTAAGCAATATTTCCTTTGGTATCCCGGCCCGTAAAGTTATGAATCAGGCTTTCCTGGTAGCGGCAATGACTGTAGGCATGGATGGCGCTATTCTGGATCCGCTTGATAAAAAGCTGATGACGTTCCTTTACGCCACCGAAGCTCTGTTGGGAACTGACGATTTCTGTATGAATTATCTGACTAAGTTCCGCGAGGGCGAACTCGAGCTCTGATTACCCGGAACTGATTAAAAGAAGGAGTCCTTACTGATTAAAGGTGACGGGGCTTTATTAAAGTGTGCGCCCGTGAAGGCGGAGGTAATTTATGCAAGAGCATATAAAGAACAAAATCTATCACGTTGAGATTCTGCCGACTAAACAGGAAACAGAAAAACTGGAGGCGGATTTAGCGTTGTTTGCCAGTAAATTTGAGCGGGTTATGGAAAGCGGCTACGTTGCCTGCCTGACCGACAATGCCATGGGAAACCTGGCGTTTCAAGGTCACGAAATGATAGCTGAGCTCGGGCTTGAACCCCGTCCCGGCCAGGTGATGATCCACCTGAACACCTTTCACACCCTGGAGAATGTGCATGAGATTCTGGATTTCTGTCAGGCGCGAAATATTCTCGATCTGCTGATTATCTCCGGCGACGGTTCCGATCGGCTTCCCCGCCTGCAGCCTGCGGATATTGGCTTCACCGATATCGAAACCGTTACTTCAGTCGAGCTGATCCGTTATGTCAAGCAGAAATATCCCGGCGTTTTCAACATCGGTGCTGCCTTCAATCCTTATGAACCGGAAGAGCATGAGTTCAGGAAGCTTGAGAACAAGCTTGCTGCCGGTGCGGAATTTGTTATTACCCAGCCCCTGATTGAAAAAAATGAAATAGTAGACCGCCTGCTGGCCCGCTATCCTGACCTGCAGGTGATAATAGAAGCCTGGATGAGCAAGAAACTGCATCTGCTTTCGGATGCTGTCGGCTATCCGATCCCCGAAGACACTGCCTTTGACCCGCTCGCAACTTTAAAAGAACTCCAGCTTCTTTACCCGCAAACCGGATTTTATCTTTCAATTCTAGGTTTTAAAACTCAGTATCATTTGGTTGAAGGCACTTGGGGCTGATTGAGGAGAAAGCAATGAAAATTATTGTCTGTATAAAACAGGTACCGGCATCAAATGACGCCAAGATAGATCCGGAAACCAAACGGATTGTGCGTGAAGGCGTTAATGCAATTCTGAATCCTTTTGATATCTACGCGCTCGAGACAGCAGTGCAGCTGCGCGAAAAATTCGGTGGTGAAGTTATTGCCCTGTCCATGGGGCCGCAAAAGGCCGTGCAGGCACTGAAGGAGGCAATTTCAGTCGGCGCTGACAGGGCGATTCTGCTCAGCGACCGTGCTTTCGGCGGTTCTGACACCTGGGCTACCAGCTATGTCCTGGCCAAAGCAATCAGCAAAGTCGGTGCTGCTGATCTGGTGATCTGCGGCAAACAAGCAATAGACGGTGATACAGCTCAGGTAGGACCAGGCATCGCAGCTCATCTCGGCTGGCTGCAGGCAACCTGTGTCATGACATTGGAAAACGCCGGTGAAAACAGTGTTACCGTGCGGCGGATGCATGAGGATGGCTACGATATTTGCGAACTGGAATTCCCGGCGGTTCTGACAGTACTTAAAGGTATTAATGTACCGCGCGTGCCGACGCTCAGAGGCCGTCTGGCCGCTGAAAAAATGGAGATCCCGGTTTGGAAGCCGGAGGATATCGGCGCTGAGGCTGAGAAGATCGGCCTGCATGGCTCGCCGACCAGGGTTGTCAAGACACAGCCGCCGCCACAGCGCGATAGCGCCACGCTTGTCCTGAGAGGCACACCAGCGGAAACCGCCAGGGGTCTGGTACGTGAACTGCGCCTGCGCAGCGTGCTTTAACGCGCTGGCATTATGTGAGGTAAATAACATGTTGATCAAAAATGAAGCTGATAAAGCTCAATACAAAAATATCTGGGTAACTGCAGAGCTGTCTGCCGGTCATATTCAACCCGTTACCTATGAGCTGATCGGCGCTGCCCGCCTGCTGGCTGACAGCCGTGCTTCCGAGGTCTGGGTGCTGCTGCTGGAACCGGAAGCAGCAAACAACCCGGATAGTCTTTTCGCAGCCGGCGCTGATACGGTTATCCAAGTAAATGATCCCGCGCTGGCTGAATTTCATGATGAGGCGGAAGCTAATGTTCTGGTCAGGCTGATCGATAAGTACAAACCGGAAATAATCATAACCGGCGCTACCACCCGCGGCCGCGCTTTGATTCCGCGGGTTGCCGTGCTGGCAGAATGCGGTCTTACTGCTGATTGTACTGAGTTGGCAATTGATCCTGAAAACGGAGATCTGCTGCAAACCAGACCTGCTTTCGGCGGCAACATAATGGCAACAATCCGTTGTTCCAGCCATCGCCCCCAGCTGGCCACAGTCAGGCCAAGGGTGATGAAGGCGCCGGAACAGGATCCGGCTCGCCATGGTCGCGTAATTACGGAAAGACTGGAGCCGCTCGACTTTATTCTGCGCAAGAACATTCTGGAAACTGTACACAGCACTGACAGCGGGATTAATCTGGCCGATGCCCGGATTATTATCTCCGGCGGCCGCGGAGTCGGTGGACCCGAGGGCTTCAAACTGTTGAACCGCCTGGCTGAACGTGTCGGCGGCGCGGTCGGTGCCAGCCGCGCAGCGGTTGATGCGGGCTGGATCCCCTATACACATCAGATAGGTCAGACCGGGCAGACTGTTCAAACCAAAGTCTATATAGCCTGTGGTATCTCAGGTCAGATTCAGCATCTGGTCGGGATGCAGGCCTGCGATTTAATCATCGCTATTGATAAAAACGCGGATACACCCATGATGCAGCTGGCTGATATCGCTTTGGTTGGAGATCTGTTTGAAATCATTCCGGAGCTGATTCAGGAAATTCCCCGCCTGTAAATCAACTGCAGTTTGGCGGCGAAAATAGTGAATAGTACGCATAAAGTGACAGGTTTCGGTATAATGTTTTTTGATCGTTATGCCTGATTCTGCCAGTCAATTTTGATTACAAGGAGTAATTTATGGCTTTTAAGACGGATATTGAAATTTCTCAGGATGCCAGGCTGCTGCCTATAAAGGATATTGCTGATGGGTTGGGTGTTATTGAAACCGAGATTGAACCTTACGGGCGCGATAAAGCCAAAATTGATCTGAGTATCTTTGATCGCCTGAAAGACCAGCCGGACGGCAAGCTGATTCTGGTGTCCGCGATTACTCCTACACCAGCCGGTGAAGGTAAATCCACAACTACTATTGGACTTGGCCAGGCGCTGGGCAAAATCGGCTGCAACGCTGCAGTTGCTTTACGTGAACCCTCCCTGGGACCGGTTTTCGGCATGAAAGGCGGCGCCGCCGGCGGAGGCTATGCGCAGGTAGTTCCCATGGAGGATATCAATCTCCATTTTACCGGTGATTTCCACGCCATAACCACCGCCAATAACCTGCTGGCAGCCATGATCGATAACCACATCAACCATGGCAATGCCCTGCAGATCGATCCGCGCCAGATTGTCTGGAAACGGGTTCTGGATATGAACGACCGCGCTTTACGTCAGATTGTGATCGGGCTGGGCGGCAAAGCCAATGGCTTTGTGCGCGAGGACGGTTTTATGATCACTGTCGCTTCTGAAATCATGGCTATCCTTTGCCTGGCGGACAGTCTCAGCGATCTAAAACAGCGCCTCGGCCGCATAATCATCGGCTATAACTACGGTAATCAGCCGGTTACAGCTGCCGACTTAAAGGTGCAGGGCGCGATGACCATGTTGCTCAAAGACGCGATCAAACCTAATCTGGTTCAGACTCTGGAGAACACACCGGCCTTTATTCATGGCGGCCCCTTTGCCAACATCGCTCATGGCTGCAACAGTGTTATGGCGACCAGGCTTGGTTTGAGGCTTTGTGATTACCTGGTTACCGAAGCCGGCTTTGGTGCCGATCTGGGCGCCGAAAAATTCATCGACATTAAATGCCGTGTAGCCGGGCTTAAGCCGGCGGCCGTTGTTCTGGTTGCTACCGTTCGGGCTCTTAAAATGCACGGCGGCGTTGCAAAAGCCGATTTGCAGACGGAAAACACGGCAGCTATTGAAAAAGGCTTTGTCAATCTGGAAAAGCATCTCGAAAACATCCATACTTTCGGACTGCCGGTTGTTGTTGCTGTCAACCGTTTCTATACGGATACGGAAGCTGAGCTTAAACTGATTGCAGAAAAGTGTGCGGCGCTTAATGTGCCGGTATCGATTTGTGAGGTCTGGGAAAAAGGCGGCGAGGGCGGCATTGATCTGGCCCGCAAAGTTGTTGCTGCCGCGGAAGAACCCAATAACTTCCGCCAGCTGTACGACGTTGAAGCCAGCATTAAAACGAAAATCGAGCGCATAGCTTCGGAGATTTACGGTGCTGCCGGTGTAAATTATACAGCCAAAGCTGAAAAAGAAATTGAGCGTCTGGAAGGCCTTAAGCTGGATAAACTTCCGATCTGTATGGCTAAGACACAGTATTCGTTTTCTGACAATCCCACTCTGCTGGGGCGGCCGGAGGGCTTTGAAATCACCATTCGCGAGGTTCGGGTTTCAGCCGGCGCCGGCTTCATTGTCTGCCTGACCGGTGATATTATGATCATGCCGGGTCTGCCGAAGGTACCGTCAGCCGAACTAATTGATATCGACGATAACGGTATAATCACGGGACTGTCATAAAAGCCGTAATACATGAGGTTAAACATGCTGGAACAAAGCTGCAACGATTTTATTTCCAAGCTGGCTTCTCAAGAACCGACACCCGGCGGCGGCGGTGCTTCAGCACTGGTCGGCGCTCTGGGGATGGCTCTGGGAAGCATGGTCGGAAATCTGACTCTGGGGAGGAAAAAATATGCTGAGGTTGAACCTCAGATAAGAGACCTGCTGGTGCGCTCGGCTGAGCTTACTGAACAACTGAAATCATTAGTGGCGCGTGATGCCGAAGCGTTTCAGCCGCTGGCTAAGGCATACGGTCTGCCTCAGAATACAGATTCTGAAAAAGCAGAGCGTGAAACGGTTATGCAGGCTGCTTTGCTGACTGCTGTACAGCCGCCGCTGGAAATTGCCCGCGTTTGTGTACAGACAATAAGGCTGCACGCTGAATATGCCCGAATTGGCACACGAATAGCTATCAGTGATATCGGGGTCGGTGTCGCTTTCTGCAAAGCTGCACTGCAGGGCGCGGCGTTAAATGTGCTGATTAACACCAGAATGCTTAAGGATGCAGTGGTGAAAGAGGCGCTGGAGCAGGAAATTGCCGGGCTGGTTGCTGCCGGCAGTGAGCTGGCCGACCGGATATACGCAGAGATCGAGCAGCAGCTGCATTGAACAAAAATCCAACTTGGAGGAATAAACATGGCTGAAATCTGGCAGACAAAGGA
The DNA here is from genome assembly GCA_964581135.1 of uncultured Oscillospiraceae bacterium. Lineage (GTDB taxonomy): Bacteria > Bacillota > Clostridia > Saccharofermentanales > UBA5734 > JAXGXQ01. The sequence goes on along the minus strand of CAZOMW010000009.1, from coordinate 1,029 downwards.
ACTTGTCGCTGAGATCAATAACAAGGTTAAAACTGATATTGACGACTTAAAAGCTGCAAAAGGAATTGTTCCGGGACTGGCGATTGTCAGAGTTGGCGAAAGTCCTGATGCCATTTCCTATGAACGCAGTATTGTGCGCAGCAGCGACAGGATCGGCATCCGGGCACAGGTGTTCGCGAGCGCCGCAGACGTTTCGCTGACTGATTTCACTGCTTTGATTGCAAGAATAAACAATGATAAAGAAATTCACGGTATCCTGATGTTCCGGCCCTTGCCGGCTCAGCTCGATTACAACGTGATTAAGCATCTGATCAACCCTGCCAAGGATATTGATTGTATAAACCCACTTAACCTGGCTAAGGTATTTCAGGGCGAGACCGATGTTCTGTTTCCGACAACTTCTGAGGCAGTCATTGAAATCTGCAGGCATTTCCAAGGCCCCCTGACCGGCTGCTCAGTTGCGGTTGTCAACCGCAGTATGGTGGTTGGCCGGCCGTTGGCAATGATGCTGCTGAATGAAAATGCCACGGTTACAATCTGTCACTCAAAAACCCATGATCTGCCCGCAGTTACTGCCGCAGCCGATATTGTGGTAGCAGCTGTCGGCAGGGCGAACTTCTTCGGTCCGGAATTTTTCAGGGCAGAAAGCTTAGTAGTAGATGTCGGTATCAATGTTGATGAAGAAGGCAGGCTGGTGGGAGATGTTGATTACCAGCCGGTGAGTGAACTGGTGAAGGCGATTACACCTGTACCCGGCGGAGTGGGACCAATGAACACTGCCCTGCTGTTGCGCAATGTACTGACAGCCTGCCGCCGGCAAACAGCAGCAGTTCCGGATCAGAAACTACAATAATCACTAAAAGTCAATAATCATTGTGCTGGTTTAGTATCGACTTTTAAGGTAAACTTTAGAAATTGATGCTCTCAGTGGCAAGTATTCTTCAGAAACGCAACACCGAGAGAAAAGGAGGCACACACTATGGTCAATATCAAAGAAAAAATTGAAGAAGTCGTAAACAAGGTCAAGAA
>CAZOMW010000008.1:0-27990 GCA_964581135.1 uncultured Oscillospiraceae bacterium | reverse complement strand
AATTTGCCGAAAAATTCAACAAACTGGAGACGGCTGGTATGGATGTAAGCAGATAGCAAAGACAGGGCGAAGTTTACAGTGTGGCCGACAATACCCACGAGGATAAAAGTGAGATACCCCATGAAGCCTGGCCCGCCCAGAAATCCGATTTTGTTGACTACCATTGCGATAACACCGGTTGCGAGGACAAGCGCCAGTACACGGGAGTATGAAAGTATATCACCAAAATAGCCGGTTATCCCATAGAGATTATAAAGACCAGCACCTACTCTGGCAAAAGGATTACGGCTCTCACGGGCTGAGAAAAGGACAATCGTGGCGGCACCGGCAATAGCCAGATACCCGGTAAATGGTTTGCCGATTCCGGCGATGGTCAGAACAAGACTGATAATAAGAAGATACCAGGCAAAAACATCATAAACTGCGGTTTGCCAGTCACCGTTACGCCAGGCCATATAGGCTTTTACAGCCATACCGCTGAATAAATGCAGGATACCAAAAACGGCGCTGAGCAGCATCAGCTCGGTCGGCTGGGTAAGAGGATCAAGGATAACCGGAGGAATAACCACCCGACCGCTTGTTACCGTTGAAATCATATCACCGAAGTAACCGCCGAACATTACTCCCCAGAAGATTGAAGAAATACCGCACTGCAGAAACATAATTGCTGTCTGCCTTGTACGCCCGGTAAGTTTAAGCTTGTAAATACCTAAAAGACAACCCAGGGTAAGCATCAGTCCATAACCGACATCACTTAACATCAGGCCGAAAAAGATAAAATAAAACGGCGCCAGTACCGGAGTCGGATCAACCTCCTGCGGCAACGGCGGATTGAACATTTCGACAACAGTTTCGTATGGCCTGATCAGTTTATTGTTTTGCAGTAAAATGGGAAAATTATCTTCGTCAGTGGCGGGACGACTGCCGTAAGCAATTGTGAATTGCTTACTGAGACCTTCCCTGACTGGTTCTGTCAGGTTTTGCGGAGTCCAGCCCTTTAAAATAAATGTTTGCTCTGTATCAGCCAGACGGCAAAGAACATTGTGCTTTCCCACCAGCATTTGCAGGTGATCGTGTAGAATTTCAAAAGCTACCAGGCTGCCGGCGATTTCATCCATCTCGCCGAGCCTGCGTTCCTTTTCCTGTTGCAAGGCTGCTTGTTCGGCCTGCAGACGGCGCAGTAAAATACGCGGCGTTGCAGTTTCTTCCTGCACTGGCAGGAAGGAAAAATTAAGACGGCGCAGATGCGATTGTACCAGCGATTCACGTGACCGAAGTGTGATCACGTGCAGCTGAATGCTTTCTTTCGTTTCCGAAAAAATATTGATTATGGATTCAGGCGCTTCATCAGCCAGAGCCTCTTCAAATGAATTCAGCTCGACTCTGTTATGAAAACTGCCGATAAACGAGCGGGTTTTTTCGGTGTTGAGCGCAGAAATGTCCAGAGGCAGGGATTCCCACGGCAGAAGCATGGTCTCGGTATTATGCAGCCTCAGCAGCTGACTTTCAATTTCTCCAACCCGGGTTCTGGCAGCTTCAAAAGCAGCCATTCTGGCGATGATTTTTTTTTGCTGACTTACAACCTGATTAAAATCCGTTATGCTGATGCTGCGCTTGGCAGAAAACATTGGCTTCTTAACAGGATGCAATTGACTGCATTCAGTAATAACCCGTTCCAGACGTGCCATCAAGGGCAGAACCTCATTGATTGTCAGTTGTCGATCAGCTACGGTTATTGTCTGCGACGGTATTTCGGTTGCCTGATCACAAACAGCATCTTCACCAGTCAGTTCTGCTGCTTCATCCACGTGCAGCGCGCCCAGTTTCATAAGTGCTTCAATAACAGCGCTTTTATCCTGCTGCATACCGACTACAGTAATGCGATCCATCTTGACAATCGGCACGTTACTTCACGATCCTTTCCGCAACTGCCCGTACAGCTTCAGGAAAAGCCGGCTGCGCATCAATAAGCAGCTGCCCGGCCTGAGCTTCTGCAATTACAGTTTGTTCCTCAGTATGGATTTCTGACGCCTCGCTTGCCTCGCGTAATGTCTGATCAATTATTTTTTCAGCATCTTCGCGGGCATCATTCAGACGACGTGTCGCCTCAGTGCGGGCAGCTTCGAGCGTCTCGCGGGCTTTTGCCTGAGCGTCAGCAATCATGGCTGCCGCTTTTTCTTCAGTTTGACGGATAAGGCTGAGGTAGTCCTGATCGGGCATGGCTGTATAAATCCTCCGATATTAATCAAGGTTGCACAGTGTTTTTATTAAAGCTGTCCAGGGAAAATGAGGACAGACTGGTAGTGATCAGATCGTGTTGGTTAACGGCATTCAAAGGTAATTCTACACATAAACAGATGAATACGCTAGTCTGTTCAGGCAGAAAAATCAACAATTATTAACTTTTCAATATTATTCAGTCATTTGGCATAGGCCATATTATTCATGCCTGTATGCCGGCGAAAAGGTTGGCTGCCTGACGGCGCAGAAAAACCGCCAGCACCGCTGCTATCAGCAGAGGGACCGCGACCAGGATCAATAAAGATACTTCATAGGACGGATTTAAAAAGTACACAAGAATTCCCAGCAGCAAAGATATCAGCAGCGAGCTCAGCATACCGTAAAGAACATTAACATTGCGCTTTACAGCAGTTTGCTCATTGTCCCAGTGCAGTTTCGGCCACAGCAGATCAAATATGAATCCAGACAGATTGGGCAGCAGGATAGCTCCGGGCATGATCATAACAAGTGCCAGCAGATACCACAGCGGCAGCTTGAATAAGAAAACAGCCATCAGGAACATCAGCAGCCAGCCGATAACGCTGAACAGAACAGCAACACTGATTTTGGCCGCAGCCTGGCGGGGGTAGCTTACCGGAATAATCTTCATGATATAAAACTGACGGCCTTCCCGCGAAACAGCACTGGCAGCGATGCCGTTGGTTGAGCTGAGAAAAACAGTAAAGGCAAAGATAACAACCAGAGACAGCGGCAGAATCTGGCCGCCAGTCTGCAGAATCTCATTTGCTGCTATAGCAAGGCTTTCGGGATTAAAAGCTTCGCCGCCGGTTAAAAACGGCAGCAGAACAAATAACGGCCAGAGAAAATTAAGCAGGACACAATTGATAAAAAAGATCGGTGTACGTACCAATACACGAATATCCTTGAGCACAAGGGCCAGAAAGCTGGAGCTGCCGCGGCCCGTGCTTTCAAGTTCAGCTTTGGTCAGGCGCCGGCGGACAGCGGTGGAGCCTGTCAGACCGATAACACCTTTGAAATACAGCATCCGACCGGCAGCAAGCAACAGCAGCAGAGCTGCACCCGCCGCTAACAGCAGTAAAGCCAGACTGGCAAGGCCTGCAGGGTTTCCAGCCTCAGCCAGAGCTCTGGTGGCAAAAATTGTGCCGGGAAAAACCGTGGTGGTTATCTGAGCGACCCGTTCGCCGCCCTCGCTGATCAGCTGGCCAAGGTCGGCAGTTCCCGATGCAGACAGGGATTGCAGCCCGAAAGAAAATCCGAGCGCCAGAGCCAGGGCGATAATCGAAGCTGCCATATTAAAACGATCGCGGTTGCGCCCGAAGCGCGTAAATCGCATCAGCAGCATGATTATAACAGCGGCAAAAACAAGCGGTATAACAGGCAACAGCAGAAAAACCACTACCATTGTCAGATAATACAGAAAACCGGCGCCGCTCCGATAGCCGTAAACCGATAAAGCCGGCAAAACAATTACACCGACAAACATATACTCGTAAACCAGTGTTACCAGAAACTTGGCGCCGATTATCTGCTCCGGTTGAAGTGGCAATGGCAGCAGGTGCTCAATATCGTTGGCAAAGTAAAAGATGCTGATTACATACATCATGCCGAAAACAAAGACAACTAAAACCCCTGCCGAAACAAAAAGGCCCAGCATGGCTGCTTCAAGTCCGACAGAGCTGAGCACATCGTAAAGTCCCCAGGCCGAAATGCCAATAACGCCAATAAAGTAAACGGCCAGAAAACCAAACAAGAGGACATTGCCGATACCGGAAAGACGTCTTTTTCGTCTGGCATCGGAGCCAAGTCCCGCGTAGCCGTTGCCAAATAAAAGGACACGAGTTAAACGGAAAAGACTGGCCATTGTCTATGCCTCCCCCTTCTCCGCCTCAACCAGACTCAGGAACATTGCCTCGAGTGAGGCATCAGTCTGGAATTTCCTGCGCATATCCGCAATTGTGCCGACAAACAGGATCCGGCCGTGATCTATAATCGCAACCCTGTCGCAGATTTTTTCAGCAACCTCGAGTACATGCGTTGAGAAGAAAACGCTCTTGCCATTGTCAGTATGCTCGTGCATCATCTCCTTCAGCTGAAAAGAAGACTTAGGGTCAAGTCCGGTCATTGGTTCATCTAATATCCAGACATCCGGGTTGTGCAGTAGTGCTCCCATGATTACCAGTTTTTGCCGCATGCCGTGCGAATAGCTCTGGATACGGTCAGCCAGCGCGTCCGCAAGCTCAAAACGCTCCGCCAGGGATGTAACCCTCTCAGCGCGTTCGCCGGCGGGCACCTGGTAGATATCACCCATAAACCGGAGATACTCAATGGCCTTCAGACGCGGAAAGATGTTAGGGTCGTCCGGTACAAAACCAAATGAGCGCTTGGCAGCGACAGTATCCTTGACTATATCGTGGCCGCTGATTTCAATAATGCCTTCATCAGGCTCAAGTATGCCGGTCATCATTTTAATAGCAGTTGTTTTACCAGCGCCGTTCGGACCCAGAAAGCCGAAGATTTCGCCGTCCTGAATATCAAGACTGATTTTATCAACTGCTTTAACTTTACCATTGTAGGTTTTGCTGACATTACGAATCGTTATCATACTAACCTCCAGTGCTTTAATTGAAATTAATTATACGTCTCTGAATCCTAAATGTCAGTTTTGTTGTCAGTTCCGGCTTCCTGTTCACGATACCAGCCGAGCAGCTGCAGGTATGGCATTTCCCTTTCCAGTTGATACAAAACCAGCATGGCCTCCGGATCAGCGCGCGGGCTTTCGAAATCCAGATAAAAGCGGTAGTTCCAGGCTTTAAGCGGATCAGGCCGCGATTGGATTTTTAACAGGTTGATGCCGCGGTCGCTGAACATGGAAAGGGTGGAAGCCAGGGCACCGCTTTGATGCGGAATGCTCAAAACCAGACTGACGCGGTTGGCATCAGGTGATATAACAAGCTCCCGGCTAATAACCACAAACCTTGTCTGGTTATCACCACTGTTGCAGATATCATCGGCCAGAATTTCCAAGCCATGCAACCCGGCAGCGGCGGCAGATGCTATTACAGCCAGTTCAGGGTCGGCAACTTCGGCAGCTTCGGCAGCGGCAACAGCTGTGTTAGCGGCTTCTTCAATTTCCCAGCCGTGTCGGTGAATGAAGTTCCGGCATTGGGCCAGAGCCTGAGGATGCGAGCGCACCCGCCGGATATCTGAAAGCCTTGTCCCGGGCTTAACAGCCAGTCGATGCTGAATCGGCAACAAGAAAGACCGGATAATATGCAGCTGCTGAGAAAGCAACAGGTCATAAACCGCATCGACTGCTCCGGCTGTGGAGTTTTCCAGCGGCAGCACTGCCAGATCGGTACGACCTTCCAGCACGCTGGCGCAGGCTGCCGCGAAAGTCGGAACAGGTATAAGCGTGGCTTCAGGAAAGAGCAGAGCTCCCGCTTCCATGGAATAGGCTCCGCTGGCACCCTGACAGGCGATGATCGCAGCCCGTGCCGGCTCGGATGGAGCCAGGCGCAGCTGTTCACCCAGTGCCCAGTCATGATCATCCGGCAGGATATCCTCGTATTGGGATTCCCGTGAAAGTCGCATCAGGGTCCGGGCGAGGCTTTCAGCCCGACGGCCATCCTCCTGTGGAAAACGGCTGCGAATTCTGGCAGCCACGACAGCTTCTCTTTCAAGGTCGATAACAGGCAGACCACTGTTTTTCTTATAAGCGGCAACCTGACGGACTACTGTTAAACGATCGCGAAAGCTGTCAAACAAAGCTTCATCGAGTTTATTGAGCTGAGCTCGCAGCGAATCAAGATCCTGTTGGCTTTCGAGTGTCTCAGTGCCGGCCAGTAAGTCACAAAGCTTCTCCAGAGCTTTCAGATAACTATTAAAACCAAGGCCGCTTACCTGGGCCGCGCAGACAGGCTCGATCACCGAAATCCGCCGGAATGGTTCCCGCTTATGGATATCGGAGATATGAATTTCAATTACCGGCAGGCCGCAATCGGCAATCGCATCACGCAAAGCATAACTGTAATGCGTCAGCGCTCCCGCGTTAAGCAGGATTCCGTCGCAGCTTTCGCGCGCCTGCTGGATATGTTCGACAAGAGTACCTTCGTGATTGCTTTGCCTTGCGGTTAGGTCGTAACCGCGCTTCACGGCAGCTTCGCGCACTGCGTCTTCTACATCGCTGAGTGTAAAATTACCGTACTGGGCAGGATCACGCCTGCCTAACATATTCAGATTCGGTCCGTTGAGCAGCAATAACCGATCGTATTGGCGGCTGGCATTATTCATACAGGTTCTCCTTGCTTTCAATAAACAGAGCGATCACCGATCAGCAGATCCAGGGCGACAATAGCCGCAGCAGCTTCCACAACCGGTACGGCGCGGATAACGATTGAAGGATCATGGCGCCCATGCACCACAAGCCGGTCATTCTGCCGGGTTTCCAGATTGATTGTATCCTGCTCAAGTCCGATCGAGGCGGTCGGCTTGAAAGCAACGCGGCAAAGCAAAGGCATGCCTGTAGTGATGCCGCCGTCAGCGCCGCCGCTGTTGTTCGTACGCATCCGCAACTGACCGTCGATGAACTGCGGACTGTCATTATTTTCTGAGCCTTTAGAACGGGCGGCGGCAAAACCGCTGCCGAATTCAACGCCCTTAACTGCCGGTATGGCAAACAGCATACTGGCAAAACGAGGTTCCACGCCGCCAAACATCGGATCTCCCAGCCCGGCAGGCAAGCCGCGGACTATACATTCAATAATCCCGCCGACTGAATCCAGCTTTTCCTTGGCAGTTAAAACAGCAGCAACCATTGGCGTTTCAAGCTCCGGGTTCAAGACGGGAAAAACACGCGTTTGCAGCTGGTCAATTTGGGCTGTCGAGGTTGTAACGGCATCAAACGGCAGGTCGCGAATGCCGGCCACTTCGTATATATGGGCGGCAACGCGTATGCCGCGTTCAGCCAGTATCTGGCTGGCAACAGCCCCGGCAAAAGTTAACGGCGCAGTCAGACGACCGGAAAAATGACCGCCGCCGCGCGGATCCTGAGCACCGCCATACCGGATAGCACCGGTAAGATCAGCATGTCCCGGACGCGGCGTTACTAAAAGGCCGTCATAATCGGAGCTGCGGGTGTCTGTATTGCGAATTATCGCCGCCAGAGGAGTGCCTGTCGTTCGTCCCTGATAATAACCCGACAGAATTTCCGGCAGATCGGCTTCACGGCGCGCCGTTGAATGGCTGGCCTGTCCGGGTGCTCTGCGCGCCATAAAAGCTTTGATTTTTTCTTCGTCCAGCGTTACGCCGGCAGGCAACCCATCGAGAACAACGCCGACACCACGGCCATGTGACTCGCCGAATATACTGATTTTCAGGTTCTCACCCCAGATTGAGCCCATCTGCATTACCTCCTAAACGACGAAACTCGTTAAAAAAATCAGGATAGCTTTTACGGACGGATTCGGCACCCCTGATGGTTATGCCTTTTTCAGTTCTCAGCGCCGCAACTGCCAGTGCCATTGCAATTCTGTGATCGCCGGCGCTGTCTACTGTTCCGCCTTTAAGCATCACAGGCAAATTAAGGCTGCCCGTATTATATTGCCTTATGCCTTGCTGTTTGTCGGCATAGTCTGCAGGTTGGTAATTGCGATTGTATCTGCCGCCGCGGATTTCCAAACCATCAGCCGTTTCATTTACATCAGCGCCGACTGCGTTCAGGGCCGCACTAGTGCTGGCCAGACGGTCGCTTTCTTTAAAGCGCAAGCGGGCAGCCCGGTCAATTCTGGTGACGGCATCCACCTGAGTTGCTGCAACAGCAATTATCGGCACCAGATCAGGAATCTGGGCGGCATCAACAATGTAGGAATTTTTGCCCTCAGCCTGTCCGGCTTCGAACTCTGCCAGAATATCTATAATCAGGCGATCGCCCTGGCAGGATCCGGCTGCAAGACCTTCCACCTGCAGGCAGTTGCGGAACAGATCAGCTGTCAGCCAGAAAGCAGCCTGAGAGTAATCACGTTCAACCGTATATGGCGCAGGTTTATAACTCTGACCGCCGGGCACAATGAATTTTCCAGTTTCAGCTGCTGTTGCCTCCGAGTCAGGTTGATTCGCTGCAACAAGTTTTATCTGTACACCGAAACGGCGCATAGTTTTGATCGTCATATCAACATAGGGTGCTGATTCGAGCTGCGTTGTCAGCTCGATCACTGAGTCACCCTGCAACAGAGGCAAAGCAAGCAGCAGGCCCGACAGATATTGGGAGCTGATGTCGCCGCGCAGCGAAAAGCAACCTGGCCGCAGCTGACCGCTGATGTTAAGTGGCAGACTGCCGGTTTTAGGAAAATCAAATTTAATGCCCTGCGGACCGAGTATTCCCTCATATTCCCGTAGAGGCCTTGCCGGCAGACGTCCATGACCAACGAACCGGCTCGGCCGCCCCATTGCGGCAGCCAGCGGCAGAACCAAACGCAGGGTGGTGCCCGATTCGCCGCAGTCAAGAATCTCGCCGGGGCGTGAAAGCGCGGCCAGGCAAGACTTTGTTGCCAGTAAATCTTCTGACAGCGGCGGATCTATCCCCCTGACAACATCAGGTTTACCAGCCAGGGCAGCGCAAATCAAAGCGCGGTGAGCGTCGCTTTTGGAAGGCGGCGGTGTTATCCGCCCCCGCAGGATTCCGGGAGCTACCAAAACATCAGACATCAGGCCAGACTTCCCTGAACAACTGGTTGAATTCAGCAAGCTTCATTGACTGAATAAAACCAACACCAAGCTCGCGCAGCATAACAAAATTGATTTTGTCGGAACGCTTCTTTTTATCTGCCTTCACAGCGTTCAGGAGATCTTCAGCTGCCAGATCCGGCGCCTGCAAGGGTAAGCCGTTAGCGCTCAGTACAGCCGCTGTCCGCTCTTTTATTCCTGATGGTGTACAGCCGGCTTTTTCACCGAGAGCAAGTGCTGCCATCATGCCAATAGCCACTGCCTCACCATGCGAATACTTGCTGAAACCTGTGACCAGTTCAATTGCATGCCCGATTGTATGCCCGAAATTAAGCAGCATCCGCTCGCCATGATCCTGTTCATCGCGAGCCACGATTCCGACCTTGATCCGAACACAACGGTCGATGACCCATTCAAGGTCATAGGTTTTCTGCTCTATCTGCTGAAACAGCTCAGCATCTCTGATCAGGCCGGTCTTTATTACCTCTGCCAGGCCTTCTGAAAAACGGCGCCGGCTTAGGGTGCGCAGCACCAGCGGGTCAATGACTACAGCCTGCGGCTGGTAAACAGTACCAGCCAGATTTTTGCCGTAAGGCAGATCAACCCCGTTTTTACCGCCAATGGCGGAATCAACCTGGGCTAATAAAGTAGTTGGCACCTGCAGCAGCGGCAAGCCGCGCAGATAGGTTGCGGCCGCGAATCCGGCCAGATCACCCACAACTCCACCGCCTAAGGCAACCACCAGGTCTTCACGCGAAAGACCGGCTTCGTGAAAGGCCTCATAGAGCAATAAAACAGTCGCCATAGTCTTACTGGCTTCACCTGGTTTTATGGTGGCTGCGGTTACTTCAAATTCTGCTGCAGTCAGAGACTTTTTTAAGGTGTCAAAGTAAAGTGCCTCTACAGTCTCATCAGTAACCACAACGGCACGCCGCCCGCGCGTGCAACCGGCAGCGGCAATTCCGGCATGTACTGCTAACGCATTGCCGGCAATACGGATCGGATAGGATCCGGCTTGATCGGAGGATAGTAATTCAGGCATGTTCAGCTCCTTATTCAGATAGCGTTGCTTTTTTCAGATAGTGCGGGTCTTATTCAGACAGCGCGGGCTTTTTCATACATCGCAGCATATTCAGATAGTGCGGCCTACTGCTTCAGCTATGGGCCGCAGTTCAGCAACCAGTTGTTCGAATGCTGCCGGCGTTAAAGACTGGGCACCATCCGACAGCGCATTCCTGGGGTCGTTGTGGACTTCAATTATCAGGCCGTCTGCACCAGCCGCAACTGCTGCTTTGGCCAGTGCCGGCACCAGTGCTGCCTGGCCGGCCGCATGACTGGGATCAACAAAAACCGGTAGATGCGTCAGACGCTTTAGAACCGGGATTGCTGATATATCCAATGTATTGCGGGTGCTGGTTTCGAAGGTTCGAATACCACGTTCACACATAATAACCTCGGAGTTGCCGCCGCTCATAATGTACTCTGCCGACATCAGCCATTCTTCAATGGTGTTGGAAAAGCCTCGTTTTAACAAAACCGGTTTACGGACACGGCCAAGCTCTTTCAGCAGTTCAAAATTCTGCATATTGCGGGCGCCAACCTGGATAATGTCCACGAACTCCATGAACATTTCCAGCTGTGAAGGATTTGTGATTTCGGAGACAATCGGCAGCCCGGTTTGTTCACGAGCCTTCTTCATATAAAGCAAACCTTCAGCCTTCAGTCCCTGGAAAGCATACGGTGAAGAACGTGGTTTGAAAGCACCGCCGCGCAGAAATACCGCACCTGAAGCTGAAACTGTTTTGGCCAGTTCCCTGACCTGCTCTTCTGATTCAACAGAGCAGGGGCCGGCTGCGATACAAATGCGCTTATTACCGATTTCAGCATTTCCTACCCTGATAATAGTGTCGTCAGGATGGAACTTACGATTGGCACGCTTATAAGGTTCCTGAACCTTAAGAATCCGCTCGATCGACTCGTCCATTTCCAGGCTGGAAACATCTATATCCGAGGTATCACCGACCAGGCCGATAATGGTTGTGTTGCTGCCGAAGATCGGACTTGTCTGCACTCCATAAGCTGTCTGCATCCGGCTGCATAGTTCATCCACTTTCTGACGGTCGGTTCCCTGTTTAAGAATCAGAATCATTGTTTTGCTCCTTATGTAAATCTTTTAAGCCAAGGCTGTTCATTATAAATTCAACTACTTCTTCTGCATCACCGGTCGCGTCAACCGCCAGGTCAGCAGCGGCAATATAACGGGTCAGACGCTGCCGGTATAGTGTTTCTGTTCTTTGAGCCACATTGCCGTCCAGCATCGGTCTGCCGGTACCATCGGCCAGACGTCTGCTAAGCTCCGCTAAAGGCACATGCAGGAAAACTGTCTGGGTCGGGTGCGAGCGCAGCAGCTCAGCTGCTTCTTCATCAACCAGAGCGCCGCCGCCAACAGAAATTACCAGACTCCCCGCCTGATTCAACGTCTTCTCGAGTGTACGGCGTTCTTCGGCTCTAAACCAGATTTCGCCGCGAGTCGCGAAAATTTCCGGAATGCTTTGGCCGGCCGTGCGTTCTATTGTCGCATCGAGGTCAATAAATGACAAATCCAACCGAGAGGCCAGCGTTTTGCCGATAGTTGATTTGCCGCTGCCCATAAAGCCATTGAGGATTATCTTAAGCGGAAAGCGGCTTATAACAGCCGCCGGCAGCAGTCTGCGGATCGCGGCCTGATCTGCCTCCGAAAAAACCGCTTCCGGGTGCCAGATCTGCTGAGCAGCAAGAGCCTGTTCAAACAGCATTCCAAGGCCATTACGGGTAATCGGCTGCTGAACCGGTTTGTGAATATTTTCGCCAGCCTGATCAGCAAGAATCTGCTCCGGCGACAGCGACCGGCCAATAAGCAGCAGCTTTGTTGCTAGCGGATTATATATCGTGTCATAAAGGCAGTCAGCAGCTCGTGCCATAGCTTCAGGCACTGGCAGAGCACTGGTGCGCGGCCACATGCCGGCAGGCGTTCCATTAAGAATTACTTCAAACGGTTGATTTGCGATAAGCGATTCAAGAGGCAGCGCGGCAGCGCCCAGTTCCGCTGCCAGTTTCTGACTGCGACTGAGTGTTCTTGAGGTTACAGTAACGCGGGCACCGGCAAGCCGGGCTTCCCGGGCGAGGGTACGGGCCACACCGCCGGCACCGACCACAAGCACACTGCGGTCGGCCAGCGGCAGTTGTTCGCGCCGGAAGCCGATCCAGTCAGTATTGTAACCGCGGTGGTTGAGCACAGTGTTCACAGCCCGGAAATCAGCTGCTGATGTGTCCAGGTCCGCAAGAAAAGGTATGATTGCCTCTTTGTGAGGTATGGTGATGTTGAAGCCATCGGTTAATTCGAGCAGCTCAGGCAGCCGAGCCGGTAAATCTGCAGGCGCGACCTCGAACAGCTCGTAAGTGCCTTTAATACCGGCTGCTGCCATTAAGGATTCATGAATCAAGGGCGAAAGACTGTGTTCCAGAGGGTACCCAAGTAAGCCATGTCGGAAAGAATGGCCTCCGGCTCTGTTTGTTTGCAATTGTCTTGCGGCATCAATCGACATCGTAGCCGGCCTCCTTTAAAAAACCGGAGGCTGCCAGAGCCTGGCTGGAATCCGGGAACAGCAGCTGAAGCGCGCCGCCGGCGTAGGAGCGGGCATCGCGAATATGGATATTACGGATGTTGATGCCCTGCCTGCCCAGCAAAGTTGTGATCCGACCAAGCTCGCCGGGCTGATCGGGCAGTCGGACTGTCAAGGAACTGAGGGCTTCGAGCGCACCGCGGCCGTCAATCGGCAAAGCGTCACGATAGACAGCGGCGTCAGCGAACAGCTGACGCAACGCGGCCTTGTTGTCGCCTGAAAGCGCTGCAGTGAATTCGTTTATCAAGTCTTTGTATCGGTGCAGAACCGGCAACAGGGCCGGCCGGGCGGAAAAGCAGATTGAGGTCCACAGGTCGGGACTGGAGGAGGCTATCCGGGTGATGTCCCGAAAACCTCCGGCTGCCAGCTGACTAAGCAGCGGTTCGTCTGCACGCGACGACAACAGGCATAGAGCAGCTGCGGTAATGTGAGGCAGATGGCTGATCGACGCTACCGCCCGGTCATGTTCTGCCGGCTGCAGCTGCAGCGGCAGCGCTCCGATACTGTGGATCAGATGCATTAGCAGCGCCAGGTCTGCCTGGATTTGTTCCGTTTGTTCCGGTGGGGGGCAAAGCACATAAACAGCGTTTTCAAACAGGCCGGCAGCTGAGGCGGCGTAGCCAACGCGCTCGGACCCGGCCATTGGATGGCCGCCAATATAGCGCGCGGCCGATACATTTTCAAAAATTTCCTGTTTGGTACTGGCGGCATCTGTAATAATGCCGGGACAGAAAATGGCTATTCTGTTGATCAGCGGTGCCACAGTTTCAACCGGTGTACAGACAAATATGATATCTGAATCTTGCAGACTGCTGAAATCAAGCTCATCAATTTCATCTGCCTGCAGCAACAGAAATTCATCTGCGATTTTTTCGCTGGCGGCCAGTCGCAATGACTCTTCGTTGGTATCACAGGCAATAAGCGAAGAAACACCTGCCCGGGTTTTGAGAGCCCGGGCCAGCGAACCGCCGATTAAGCCTAAGCCAACAACAGCTGCGCGCAATTCCGGGGTTCGTCTGTCAACTGCATCGATGAAATAATCCGGCATAGGGTTCAACTTCCGACTTTACTGGGTTCAATCCCGAGGCTGCGAGCCATCACTTCAGCGTTAACCGCGTAGGTCATGGCTTTTTCAGTGCTGATCAGCTTCTGCCGGCATAAACGCAGAATACTGCTGTCCATTGTTGACATGCCGTTGTTGCTGTTCATTTGAATAACACCATCAATCTGCGGGGTTTTGCCTTCCCGAATCATATTGCGGATCGCACTGTTCATTAACATAATTTCGAAGGCTGCCGTCTGACCTGAGGTTTCGGTCGCGATCAGCTGTTGCGAAACAACAGCCTGCAGTACTGTGGAAAGCTGTATTCTGATCTGCTGTTGCTGTGAGGGTGGAAATACGTCAATAATGCGGTCGATTGTTTTGGCCGCACCGATTGTATGCAGGGTTGAAAGAACAAGATGGCCTGTCTCAGCTGCTGTCAGTGCAATTGAAATAGTCTCAAGGTCACGCATTTCACCAATAAGAATTACATCCGGACTTTGGCGCAGGGCTGCCCTCAGGGCAACTCGGTATGAATCACTGTCAATACCGATTTCCCGTTGATTGACAATACTTTTCCGGTGCTGATGCAGGTACTCTATTGGATCTTCCAACGTCAGTATGTGACAGGAGCGTTCATTGTTGATCCGGTCAATCAGGGCGGCCAGTGTGGTTGTCTTGCCGCAGCCGGTTGGGCCGGTGACCAGAACCAAACCCTGGCGCAGTCGCGACAGTCCCATTACAGTTGCAGGTATTGCCAGTTCTTCCGGATCCGGCAGAAAGGCAAAAATCCGCCGGATTGAAACTGCTGTTGAGCCGCGTTGCGTAAAAATATTAACGCGAAACCTGCCAACCTGTGGTACTGACAGGGAAAAATCATATTCACTGCCGGGTTTAAGCTCCCTTTGGTCTCCATTCGCCCGTAGCAAAAACGCCGCAGCGATTTCTCTGGTATCAGCCGGTGTCAGCTTTTCTTTTGCTGTCATGGGCAGCAGCTCACCGTTAACCCGGAGGGTTGGCGGCACACCAACAGTAATCAGAATATCAGAGGCATTAAGCTCGGTCGCTTCCTTCAGCATCGAGAGAATATACTCGCGGCATTTTTCATCCAGACCAAGAGCTACTGTTTTGGATTCTTCAGGGCTGCTCATTCAATGTCACCTTTCCAGACGCCGCCTTCGTCACTATCATAATCAAATGGCTGCTGCCAGGCTGTCCAGCGGGTAATATCCAGCCGATAATCTTCCGAACCGGCGGATGGTTCAATTAAACGCAATCCGACTTCAATCGCCTGCTCACCGGTTCGACAGCGGATTAAAAGATCACTGTCAGATTCAGGCAAGGGCTCCAGCAGCTCGACATAATCCAGTGAATCCAGATAGTTCTGAAGCTGTAACAGCAGCTCAGTCTGTGTAACGACAGAAGTATCAGCAGGCAGCTTATCCCGGCTAAGGTCTCCGACCAGTTCAACCGCTGAACGATCAGCTGCGTAGTACGCGCTGATCCATTCTGCCCGCCGCCTGGCCAGGCGGTTATCTGCGGCAGCTGTTACCAGAGAAAGCACACCGAAAAATATCAGCAGCACCACCAGCAATACTATTAAAGCTGAAGCTGAACCGCGGCGGCCAGGCCGGAAAACCAGGCGTTTTTTGCTCATGGCGTCACCTCCCGCAGTAAACGGGCAGTTGTAATTTCATACAAACTGACTCCAGCCGAATCCGTAACTTTGATGAGCATTATCTCAGTGCCTGACGCTTGTGGATTAATCGTTACACTAAGCTCAGCAATCAATTCTACCTGCCCGCTGTCAGCAGCAACTATTCTTGAACTCTTATCGTAGGTCAGGCGTAATGGTTTTGCCGGTTTTACAGCACCGCCGGCAAAGGGGTTCTCTGCCAGGCTGGCATATTCAGGCTGATCAAGGCCGGCTTGCCAGCCTTCAGCCAGGTTGCGGGCGCAGAGCACGGCGCTGTCGAGGCGATCGGTATTTCTGATCAGGGTTTGAGAAGCCGCGAATAACTGAACCACGATAACGCTGAAAACAGCCAGCAGGGCTATGGCAGCAATCATTTCCGCCAGCGTAAAGCCACGACGGTTGTTTTTACGGGCACTCACTCTGTAGTTAGTCGCAGGCGCGTTCATGGCTTCACCTCCGAAGCCACTCGCAGGTACGACCACTGGCTGGCAGAAACCGGAGATTCACCATTGCTTGATAAAGTTAAAACCAATTGCTGCTCACCGATAAAGCGCGCTTCCAGTTTATCTGCTCTGGCGATCTCAGCGGCCATGTCGGCGTTTACCGGCAGTCCCTTACGGCTGAAGAGTTCGCGCAGCATGCCATCAGCAACATACAGCCTGGTTTCATATTCAAGGCCTTCAATCTCCTGTGTCAATACCAGAGCCTGACCGCCGCCGAAAGGAGCCGGCAACAGTTCGACTTTACCAACGCCGTCAATTTTCTTCAGGCGGACGTCAATGTAAGAAAGTCCGATGCGCAAATCAGCAGCCTGATCACGGTTGGCATATATCCTGGCATAGGCGGCGCTGCCGACATCGGTCAGAAGAAACACTGCTACAGCAACAAAAGTCAAGAGCAGCAATACCAGCACCAGCTCTATCAGAGTATAGCCGTTTCGTCTCCTCATTTACTTTGCACCTCGATGATCGGGCGGATGTTGGAACCAACTACCTCGTAGTAATAATCATAATTTTCCCTATCAATAATCAGCCCGTAATTGGACTCCAGGTATTCCAGACCAGGCGGATAAGCACCTTCCAGAGCGTAGCATTGACGGGCAGCGCGATCGATAGCGATTGCTGCGATTTCGAGTTGTTCGGCAGCTCGACGTTCCGGCAGTCCCGCTAAAGCAGTACCGATCAAAATCATTATGACCACGACAATCGTTGCTGCCAATAATAGGGTGATATTGGGAGGAGAGATCCGTTTCATAGCTTGACCTCAGCCGACCGCGCCGATTATTTCAACCAGCGGCAGCATTACTGAAAGCAGAATCGCGCCGACAATCAGCGAAAGCAAAACAACCAGTAAAGGTTCAATAATACCGGAAAAGCGCGTCAGATGGGCATCGACTTCAGCTTCATATGAATCGGCGACTTTACCCATAACCGTGTCCAGCTCACCGGTGCGGTTGCCCAGAGCCAGCAGGCGGACAAACAAACGCGGAAAAATCCCAGCGTCGCTAAGCGCTGTAAAAAAGTCGGTATCAGCTGCGATTCTGGCGCGGAGTCCTCTAATTCTTTCGGCCACAATGCTGTTTTCCATAACAGCTTCCGTCATGCTCAGCGCCGAATCAAGGTCAACGCCGCTATGCAGCAGACTGGCCATAGCCTGGGAAAACCGGGCGGCGTAAATTCGTTGATATAAAGGTCCGACAACCGGCCAGTTAAGCACTATTTTGTCGCGCAGACGGAGGCCGGTGCGGCTGCGCCAGAACAGCAGCCAAAGAACAACCACAATTGCAGCCACCAGCAAAACAAACAGCCATTGTTGACGCAGAAAAATCCCGAACTGCATCAGCAGCCGCGAAAACCCCGGCATGGTGCCGCCGAAGGATTGCAGTATCTGTTGGAAAATCGGCAGAACCCGGACAATAATCAGGATGATTACAGCCAGCATCATTATGGCCAGCACTGCAGGATAAACAAGTGCACTGCGCAGCTTTCGCCGCAGCACGGCATCCTTCGTATAGTAGCCGGCCAGGCTGACCATGATTTCGTCGAGGCTGCCTGAACGCTCGCCGATGCGTGTCATATGAACAAGGTAACCCGGGAAGCCTTCCGTGCCTGCCATAGCATTGCTTAATGACTGGTTTTCGGCCAGTTTTTCAGCCAGCTCAGCAAGCAGCGGTTCAATGCGGCGGCCTTTAGCACCGTCCTGCATCATTTCAATGCCTTCGGCTAATGGAATACCGGATTTTTGGATCAGGGCGACCTGCTCGCAGAAAGCGGCAAGCTCCTCACGTGGTACAGAGGTTCTTTTTCTGCGGAACATTATTTCACCTGCCTGAACGGGTAACCGGCAGTCGGCCGGTCAGATTTATGTGCATATTCATTATAGCTATCACAACAATCGTTTGTTATCCATACTCCACTTTCAGCTGTTTGCATCTTGTACTGGTTATCAGCAAAAGGCTATAATTAATTATTACTGTCGACCGATTTCACAAAACTTACTTGCTTATTGTTACCCGTAATTATCCAAACGCTCGGGTTTCTGATATTACCTTCTGGTCAGGAGGCCGTTCTTGTTCTTTTATAGTTTTTCTTCTAAGCGTTTATTTCGCCGTCTGCTGTTGCTCACTGCAGCAATAGTTTTTGCAATTCCCTTACTAACTGCTGCCTGTGTTGTACAGCCGGCGCCAACTTTAGTTACTACTGTTGCGCCTACCGGAACTTCCATCGTGACCGGGCCCAGTTCAACAACGAACACCGACACATCCGGCCCTGATGTCAGTGTTACTGAATCAACAGGTTCTGAGCAGACCTCCGTTTCGGATACAACCGGCAGTCAGCCCGGAGATACCAGTGGTTCTTCAGGCAGTTCACAGACCAGTGAATCCGTAACCAGCAGTACTTCCACCGGTGCAACTACTCCCGGCAACACTAAGCAGCCCTCAACCTCAGGCAGTACAGCACCAGGCACCACTAAGCCGGCAACTACCAGAGCTACAACCCGGGCGCCTGCTACAACAAAACGGCCCACGACACTGCCACCCACCACACAACCTCCGGCTACAACACAACCCCCTGCTACAACACAGCCGCCGACTGCAACTAATCCTGCAACTGAAGCCACAACCCGGGCAACCACGACGGCACCGACTACACAAGGTTCCGTCAGCAACTTTCCTGTTAAAAACTACGGTACATTCAGTCGCAGCCAATACGGTTCCAATGCCGAAGTGACAACCAGCGCCGACGGGATTGTCAGCATTGATGTCGGCGATACCCGCAAAGGTGTGGTACTGGTAAAAATCAGTGCTGACACCGGCAAAGCCTGGAAATGCATTCTCAAGGGGCCCTCCGGCAGCTACCAGTATGACCTGTTGAAGCGTAACACATATGAAGGTGTTCCCCTCCAGATGGGCAGCGGTGCTTATACGCTGACAGTATACGAGCAGGTCAGCGGCACAAGTTACTCAACTCACACAGCGCATAGCTTCAATGTTTCATTATCTTCCAGCCTGAGCCCGTATACAGCTTCCTCAATAATAGTTGACTTTTCCGGCGGCTCTGCCAGTGTTTCCCGTGCCGGTTCGCTTGTTTCCGGTAAAACCGATCAGGTTGCCCGTATTGAAGCCATTTACAACTGGGTAGTTGATAATATTTCCTACGACCGCGATCTGGCAGGCAGAATCACCAGTAAGGAAGTCAAAACCTATATCCCCGATCCGGATCAGACAATGTCGACAAGAAAAGGGATTTGTTATGATTATGCCGCCCTGATGGCCGCGATGCTGCGTTCACAGGGAATTCCCACTCGCCTGATCATGGGCCTGGTTCCACAGGGATACCATGCCTGGAATGAAGTTTACCTTGCCGGCACAGGCTGGGTGGTCATTGCCAGCTTTAACTATCGCAATGTTGACGGCAGTGCCTGGGTAATGTTCGACCCCACCTTTGCAGCCAGTAACATGAGCGAAGAAAAAATCCTCAATACAACCCATACTAAACAGCGTACATACTAACCAATAGCAAACAGCGTACACTAAGACAGCTGACATCGCGGATGGCAGATGCCTGCAGCGCCTCAGTCCTGTCTGCGGTCGATAACACGCTTGGCTTTGCCTTCGCTGCGCGGCAGGCTGCGAGGTTCCACCAACGTTATTTTTGCTGAAATACCCAATACAGACTGGACATCAGCATTGAGCTTACGCTCCAGATTCTCGATTTCTTTTATGGAGTCAGAGAAGAACGAACGGGTCATTTCTATCTGTATTTCCATGCAATCGAGGTTGCGGACACGGTCAACCAGAATCATATAGTGCGGTTCAACTTCACCGTAAGAAAGCAGAATCGCTTCAATCTGAGTCGGAAACACATTGACACCGCGAATAATCAGCATATCATCTGCCCGACCTGTTACTTTTTCCATCCGAACAGTTGTGCGACCGCATTCGCAAGGCTCGTAATACAGCGAGCTCAAATCATGAGTGTTATAGCGCAGCAAGGGCGTCCCTTCCTTGGTAATGCTGGAAAAAACAAGTTCGCCGGTTTCTCCGGGAGGCAACGGCTGTTGTGTCTCCGGATCAATGATTTCAGCTATAAAATGATCCGACTGAATGTGTAGTTTGTTGCTGCAGGCGCAGCTCATCGATACGCCGGGACCCATGGTTTCAGAAAGGCCGTAAATGTCAAAGGCCTTCAATCCCAGTTTTTCTTCAATCTGTTCTTTCATTGCCAGCGTCCAGGGTTCAGCGCCGAAAATGCCGTACTTAAGATGCAGTTGATCTTTGGTAACGCCATATGTGGACAGTGCGTCAGCCAGATGCAGCGCGTAGCTGGGAGTACAGGCAATTGCTGTCGGCTGGAAGTCAACCAGTATCTGAATCTGACGCATTGTATTTCCGGATGAAACCGGAATAACCGTTGCGCCCAGACGCTCCGCACCGTAATGCAGACCAAGGCCGCCTGTGAACAGGCCATAGCCATAAGCAATGTGCAGAACATCACCTTTTGTCAGACCGGCCGAACGCAGCGAACGGGCACAGCATTCACTCCAGACATCAATATCCTTACTGGTATAGCCGACTACCTTTTGTTTACCTGTGGTCCCGGAGGAGGCATGAATGCGGATAATGTCGCTCATAGGTACCGCAAAGGTTCCGTATGGATACTGATCACGCATGTCCTGCTTGTCTGTAAAAGGCAGCTTCACAAGATCGGCCAGTGATTTAATGTCATCCGGTTTCAGGCCGATGGCAGCCATTTTTTCCGTATAAAAGGGTACACTGCCGTATATCCGACGGACACAGTCGGCCAGACGTTCGCCCTGCAGCTGCTGTTGCTCAGCCAGCGGCATACATTCGTACGTTGGGTTCCAGATACTATTATTCACGCGTTCTCCTCCAGAAAATTCCTGCTGAATCAATTCGCCCGCAGGCAGGCTGCATAAAGCAAAACTGATTCATTGTTGAAAATAAAAAAAGCCTCTCATCCCATAAAGGGACGAAAGGCAACTTCCGCGGTACCACCCAGTTTCACAGAAGCTGAAAACAACTGTGCTCTTATCGAACCCGTTCAGGTTCTTACCCTTTAACGCCGGGTTTTCGCGGGACAACCTAGTACGCCTCACGGCGGTTCAGCAACCGGCTCCGGAGTGAATATCAATCTTAGTGCCAGAGACGGACTTGCAGTCGCGATCCGTCCTCCCTGTCTGGTCTTAAAATACTGATCTGTCTCCATCAACGCCTTTTAGCAGATGAAATTGGTGTTATTATCGTTTCTGCCGGACAGATTGTCAAGCGTCGTCCCGGCTTTTAGCGAAACCGCTGCTTTTAACACTTAACGGCAGCTGATTATTTGGGTTTACCCTGACCTTCTTTGAATTTCATTGATAATGAGATCCGCTTGCGGGCAGGATCAACTGATAATACTCGTACAGTAACCGCCATGCCGGGCTGAACTACATCCAGCGGGTGACGAACAAAGGAATCCGCCAACTCGGAAATGTGCACGAGCCCATCCTGATGAACTCCGATATCAACGAAAGCGCCAAAATCGGCGACGTTGCGCACTACCCCTGTAAGTACCAGACCCGGCTTCAGATCGCTGATTTCCATAACATCAGCCAACAGAGTCGGCTGTGGTAAATCCTCGCGCGGATCACGGCCTGGTTTTTCGAGTTCAGTCAGAATATCAGCCAGCGTAAGTGCGCCAAGCCCGGTTTTTTCAGCGATCTTTTCCAGACCCGCCTGTCGCATCCGCTGTGCCAGCTCAGGCGAGGGTACCGCGCCCAGTTCCTGCCCGATACGATTAACCGCGTCGTAGCTTTCAGGATGAACGGCAGTCGTATCCAGATATTCAGGGCTGTCAGGAATGCGCAGGAAACCGGCGCACTGCTCGAAAGTCCGGGCACCGATGCGCGGCACCTTCAGCAGCTCCGCGCGTTTACGGAAGCGGCCGTTCTGGCTGCGCCAGCTGACTATCGAGCGCGCCGCATTTTCATTAATACCGGCAACATATGAAAGCAGCCGCGCAGAGGCGGTATTCAGATTAACTCCAACCTCATTAACACAAGCTTCAACTACACCTGTTAAGGCTTCGTCCAGTTTCTTCTCGGGCAAATCGTGCTGATACTGGCCGACACCGATGGCTTTAGGATCTACTTTTACCAGTTCAGCTAGCGGATCGAGGGTACGGCGGGCAATTGAAACGGCACTGCGCTGCGAAACATCATAATCCGGAAACTCGGCAGCTGCCAGCGGTGACGCGGAGTAAACCGAAGCACCGGCTTCGCTTACCATTAGATATTTGACAGTTAAGCTGCGCTCTTTTATCAGAGCGCTGACAAAGCGTTCCGTTTCACGCGAAGCTGTGCCGTTGCCAATCGCGATCAGCTGCACGGCATGTTGATTTATCAGGCGCTCGACAGTAGCGGCAGCTTCGGTAATTCGTTCGTGCGGCGGTGTCGGATAAATCACACCGGTTTCCAGAACCTCGCCTTCAGCACTGACTACACAGATCTTGCAGCCTGTCCTGAAGCCGGGGTCTATTCCAAGCACAACCCGGCCGCGCAGAGGCAGCTGCAACAAAACACTGCGCAAATTAGCCCGAAAAACATCAAGCGCACCGGCATGAGCCCTTTCTGTAAGGTCGGCGCGGATCTCAGTAGTCAGGGACGGCAGGATCAACCGCTTCCAGGCATCCGCGGCTGCCGGCAGCAACCATTTATCCGCAGGCGTTTCTGCCGACGGAGTCAACTGCTGCCGGAAGTAAGGTTCAACAACCTCATAATCAATTTCAAGATTTACTGTGAGGAATTTTTCTCTTTCACCACGATTTATGGCCAGTATCCTGTGACCAGGCACACGCAGTACCGGTTCCTGATATTCGTAAAACGCTTCGTAGACTGACGTTTCTTTGGTTTTGCCGCGAGCTGTGAGCATCGCGTTTTGCCAGGTCTGCTGGCGCAGCCGGCGGCGCAGGGCCGCGTCGTTTGAAAGCGTTTCAGCTACAATGTCGCAGGCACCGGCAAATACAGCAGCCTGATCAGGCAGTTCCTTTTCCGGGTCAATCAGCTGATCGGCCAGTCTTCTTAATGCCGCATCCGAATCCTGACGGGCAAGCAGCCGTAAAGCAAGCGGCTCCAGACCACGCTCCTGCGCTATTGTAGCTCTGGTCCGGCGTTTAGGCCGATACGGTCGATAGATGTCATCCAGTTCTGTAACTGTTACAGCCCGGTCTATATGTCTGCTCAACTCCGTTGTCAGCTGGCCTGTTTCATCGATCAGACGCCGGACATCTTCGCGGCGCGCTTCCAAAGCGCGCAGGCTTTGCAGCCGTTCATGCAGTGAACGCAGAATCTGATCATCCAGATTACCGGTAACTTCTTTTCGATAACGGGCGATAAATGGAATTGTATTTCCGGCGTCGATCAATTCGACAATAGCAGCAATTCTGTTTCGATCAAGTTCAAAATCTTTCGCAAGTTGTGCGAATGAGTCCATATATATTACTCCCTTGCCGTCATCGCAGCATCTGCTGAGGTTCGGACGTTTTTTTCCATTTCGGCTGTCTGCTTTCGTATAAGGCTGGCAGCGAAAGCTGAGTCAGGACTCAGCCAGCCAGCCTCCGGCGGCAGCGCTTTTTGAAACATCGCTTCGGTATTGAGATAAATTTCCGTCGGATAATCAACTGTAAACCAGTCGCCTGAATCGGATTGAGCCAGGAAGCGCATCAGCGTGTCATCAGCCGTCAGAAAACGGATATCAACAGTCGGCGGCTCCAGGTTACCTTGGGTTCGAATGGCCACTTTGACTATCGCCATCAGCCTGTCGTCACAAAAATGATCATAAATGTGGATCGTTTCGATCAGGCTGTTGTAATCGCTGAACCGCCGGAAATGCCAGTCCGGCAGGTCAGCCGGATTAATAGCTGCTGAAAGATCCGGCGAATCCACGTCAGCGGTTTTTTCCACGTTTTTTCTGCCGTCAGCTGCGGCAGAAGCCGAATTATCGGATATTTCGTCAGCTTCCTCTGCAGTCTCTGGAATACAGGCAATCATCAGCTTGTGCTCAGGTTCGCAATACAAAAGCGGTTCAGCCAGCACAAAATCATTGCCACAATTTTGGCAGACCTGCTGCTGAACTATCTTCAGCAGCAGGCGCTCTTTCAAATCCGGATCTGTATCGGCATTTATCACGTCCCAGATCACAGCGTCAATGTCATTAAGGCATTTGGGGCACTGGATCAGAGAACGATGAAAACGACTCGAGATCATGCTTCGCTATCCTCTTTGCCTTCTGATTCCTGCTCTGGTTCTGGTTTGTCTGAACCACCGTCAGGACCGCCGCTATATAGTTTGCTGGCAGGACCTTCGTCATGAGTGGCCGCTGTGCTGCCGGCAGCTACCGGGTCCTCTGCTGCGATTCTTTGCGGCCTGCCGGTAATTTTCAGCTCACCGTCAACTACATCCACCAAGGCGACATCGCCTTCGCCAATAACGTTTTCAAGCATGGCTTCCGAGAACTGATCCTCCACCATCTGCTGAATTACACGGCGCAAGGGGCGGGCACCGTACATCGGGTCATAGCCTTTCTCGGCCAGCAACCTTTTAGCCTCTTCAGTAACCTCCAGACCAATGCCAAGGTCAGCAACGCGTTTACGGAAGGTACTGAGCATGATGTCAACTATCCGCAGGACAGAGTCCTTACTTAGCATATGGAAGAATATGATTTCATCCACCCTGTTGATAAACTCGGGATTGAAAGTCTTCTTGAGTTCTTCCATGACAACCTGTTCGGCCTCATCATAGGTTTTGCCGCCGTAAAGACGGAGCTCAGAAGCTTCATCACCACCGCTCGCAGACGGGACATCAAAGCCGATGCGGCGGCCGGCCGAGGTTGTAATCAAACGGGCGCCGATGTTTGAGGTCATAATAATAATCGTGTTCCGGAAGTCAACGGTACGACCCTGGCCATCGGTTAAACGACCATCCTCCAGAATCTGGAGAAGTGTATTGAAGACATCCGGGTGGGCTTTTTCAATTTCATCAAACAGCACTACGGAATAAGGCCGACGGCGTACCTGCTCTGTCAATTGACCGCCTTCTTCATAGCCTACATAACCGGGCGGCGAACCGAGAAGCTTGGAGACGTCGAACTTTTCCATATATTCGGACATATCAACGCGAACCATCGCATTTTCATCGCCGAACATTACTTCTGCCAGTGCTTTGGCCAGCTCCGTCTTACCGACGCCGGTGGTGCCAAGGAAAATGAAGGAACCGGTCGGTCGGTTGGGATCTTTCAGGCCAAGGCGGCCGCGGCGGATAGCGCGGGCAACTGCATGCACGGCCTCATCCTGACCAATTACTCTTGTTTGAATTTCAGCTTCCAGGTTTTTGAGGCGCTCAGCATCGCTTTCTGTCAGCTTGCGTACAGGGATACCCGTCCAGCTGGCAACTATGTCCGCGATATTATCACCGATCAAGACACGGTTCGCCTGATCTTTGAGCTGCACATTTTCAGCGGCAGCAGCAATTTCAGCCTCCAGTGTCTGTTCCTCTTTCAACAGGTCGGCGGCTTTCTCAAATTCTTCATTTGCAGCAGCTTCCTGCTTGGCGGAGCGAACTCCGGCCAGTTTTTCTTCCAGGGCGATCAGAGATTCCGGCTTGGCTGAACTGCGCAAACGCAAGCGTGAGGCAGCTTCATCTATCAGATCGATTGCCTTATCAGGCAGGAAACGATCGGGAATATAACGCACTGATAATTTAACTGCTGTCTCGATTGCTTCGTCTGTGATCTGCACAGAGTGATGCTCTTCGTATTTATCCTTAATACCGTGTAGAATCTGAATGGCTTCGTCCTCTGACGGTTCACCTATAGTTACGGGCTGGAAACGGCGTTCTAACGCTGCGTCCTTTTCAATGTGTTTGCGATACTCATCAATTGTGGTAGCACCGACGATCTGCAGCTCACCGCGGGTCAGCATCGGCTTCAGAATATTGGCTGCATCCATTGAACCCTCTGCCGCGCCGGCACCGATAATGGTGTGCAGTTCATCCAGAAACAGGATGACATTCTGTGCCTTTATTGCTTCATCGAGTCCTTTTTTAAGCCGCTCTTCAAATTCACCGCGGTATTTCGAGCCGGCAACCATGCTGGCCATATCGACCGAAATTACTCTCTTGCCACGCAGGAGATCAGGTACATCGCCGGCAGCGATTTTCTGGGCAAGTCCCTCAGCGATAGCCGTTTTGCCAACACCGGGCTCGCCAATAAGCACCGGGTTGTTTTTAGTCCGGCGGGTGAGAATCTGCATTACCCGCTCAATTTCCTCTTCGCGCCCGATAATCGGGTCGAAGCGGTCTTCAGCGGCCATGCTTGTAAGGTCACGGCCAAATTTATCCAGCGTAGGTGTACGGCCGCCGCCCTTGCCCTGCCCGCCTTTTTTAGACATATTCTGCAGGTTGGCATTGATGTCGTTCAGATCGGCATCCTGGCCGCCCATAGAACTGCTTTCAGAGCCGCCGTCGTTAGCAGCACCCCGGAGCTCTTCAATAACAAGCGTAAACAGCTTGCGAAGATCAACCCCAAGCCCCGATAACACTCTGGAGGCAACACTGTCACCTTCGCGCAGGATGCCAAGCAGCAGATGTTCCGGCTCAAGAACGCTTGTCCGCAGCTTGCGGGCTTCGTAGACTGCAAGCTCTACAACCCTGCGGGTACGCGGCGTAAACATTGACGAGATCTTTTCAGCATTCAGTGAATCGTCCGCCTCCACATCCTCAGGTTCCTTACGGGAAATCTGCGATACAGCTGTATTTAGTTTATCAAGTGTGAGGCCAAAGCCGGAAAGTGCTTCATAGGCCGGGCCTTCCTCCTCAGCGGCTATGCCGATAAGGAGATGCTCTGTGCCGATATAATCGATGCGATAGGAACGGGCTGTCTGATAGCTTCGTACCAGTACTGCTCCTGCTCTTTCGGAAAATTGAATCATCATAATATGCACCTCTTTCAAGTATTGATTATTTCAAGTCTTTGTTAGTAATTTAAGACGGTATTGTTAATTTAAAATCTGCTGTGCTTAATCTGTCCCCAGCAACTCGCGGATCAGCGTGGAACGTGCAATATCCCGCTCGTGCGGATTCAGCTGACGTCCGTTGGCTTTCTGAATACTTGCGGGGCCGATGTTGGCCACAATCCTGTTGAGTGTCTGCGGGGTAACATCGTGGAGAATCCCCAAAGCGTTGCCAAGACGAACATCAGAAATCAGTTTTTGAGCTTCTTCCGTTGTCATCAGGCGGGCACTACGCAAGGTTGCCAGTGCGCGGCGGGTCCTGTCTTCAATCTCCACCGGCTGCTTCTGAAAAAGCTTCTGCCGCGCTTCGCGTTCCTGTTCGATCAGCTGCTGCACAATTCTGGTCAGGTCTGAAAGCAGATCCTCTTCGGAAAGGCCCAATGTCAGCTGGTTGGAAATCTGGAAAAGATTGCCTTCCGCTTTACTGCCCTCACCGTATAACCCACGAACTGTGAATCCCATTTTCCCGAGGCCCTCCAGCACGGCCCGGATGCTGCCGATCTGCACCAGACCTGGCAAATGGGCCATAACTGATGCCCGCATACCTGTGCCGGTGTTGGTAGGACAGGCAGTCAGAAAACCGTATTGTTCGCTGTATGCCAGCGGCAGCGCCTGTTCCAGCGACAAGGCCACCAGATACGCCTCGCGGTATGCATTCTGCAGATCAAAACCTGCTTTCATTGACTGGATACGAATATGGTCCTCTTCATTAATCATCAGTGAGAACGATTCGTCACGGCTGATCACAGCACATCCGCTTTCTGTACGCCGATCCAACTCATCACTGATCAGTCGCTTTTCCACCAGCGAGTCGCGATCTTCAGCAGGCAAAGAGGACAATTCAATGTTCAGAAACGTACGCTTTCGTTCGGCATTATCGTCGAAAAAAGCCGAGGTAATTTCTTTTGCAACCTGTGCCGCCTGTTCACGATCGAGTTTATGGGGAAACGGATAGCGGCTGAGATTGCGGGCCAGGCGGACACGACTGCTGATAATAACGTCACTTTCGGGTCCTTGATCAATATACCAGGTCATTCCGAG
>CAZOMW010000007.1:0-28255 GCA_964581135.1 uncultured Oscillospiraceae bacterium | reverse complement strand
CCGGTGCCTTAAACCAACTCGACCATCTCTCCAATTTTTCGAATGCAGTAATTTTACATTCATCCTCAGCCCCTGTCAATTCATCTTAATATTTGATTTGAGCTGAATAATCAGTTTATTAGATTATGTTGAATTATATATCACATTATTATTAAATATTATGCTGATATCTTATAACTAAATTAATCTAGTATCAACAACTTTTTTGACGAATTTATTTCTTATTGAAGAAGAATAAAATGTATGCGAGGTACGTTTGTACAGCTTCAAAATCTAATATATAAACGTTTTTATATTAACTGCAGCGGATAAAAGAAATTTATATTTTGTCTTTTGAAAGAACATTATTTTGTTTAAATTTGTCACGGTTCAGAAGTAGATGTTACTGCTGTGCCAACACTGAATTTCCGACTGTTCTAATAGCCTTATAAATACTAATCGAAATCACAGCTTTATTTATTTCTTCTATCAGTTATTGATTTTGAAACAAGTAAGAAACTTAAGTCGCAGCTGATTCAGCTGACATCGTTAATGAAATATTTATTGATTTATTCGCGATTAGCACGGGGGTACATTTCCGTAAAATAATTTTATATATTCGCTGAAATCTTATCAAAATAATCGTTAATATTAGCCGCGTTTACTACAGAGCTAGCGAATATGTAATATTTCGTAAATCTTTGATTAACGTATACATTATTGTATTATGTAAAATCCATTTATATGTGGTTATCTTGAGTTCTTATTATTATTAATATTTCGTAATATTATATTTAGCGATCTTATTTATTTTAGCAATTAATTGGACTTTAAATATACATTTGTTGGTTTTGAACTTTGTTTAGTCCTTTATTTACCTGATTTCTTAAATATCCAGTTATATCCTGCGTTGTAGTTTATATCTTAACTTCAATTATCACCTTTAACTCTTTAACAAATTATCAATCCGATGATCGAGTCAAAACAAATTTAAAAATCAACATGTGCTAAATTTTCTTCTAATTCTCCGTTTGCATTTAATAAACGTTTTGTTTGTTATTTTAATTCTGGTAATGGACACGCAATTTTTTGTTTATTTAAGCGCCACTGAAAATGTATGTTCTTGAGAATAGATTGACTCTGAAATAGAAGGCACTACATCGAATATTTGAGAAGCAAATATTCAACTGGAAGTTTTTTCATTGCAGGTTTCTTTTAATGCGAATATTCGAGTGTCTCGTTTCATCAACGTTTGAAGAACTTGATCCTAAAAATTATTACGAAACATGATAAATATATAATATAATAATATTAATATTAATATTATAAAAGATAAATATCAATATTGAATTTTTTATTATTTAATTGTGTATCTAGGGGCTACTGCTCAACAGCCCGTTTGAAAATCATGTCGGCCGAGGAGAAGCAATCAAGCCAATGGTAAATTGCGTCAAAGAGATCCCGCAGTCTCTTTTTCAGGTTCATCACCAGGATGGTGAGGTGGATCGTGGTGTTGCTGGTGTCCGAAAGGCGCGCCATCACGCGGTCCAGCCCATAGCGACGCTTGGCTTCGCCGAACTTGCCCTCGATCGCGTTCCGTTCCCCGGCTTCACTTCGTTCAATAAGCTTCTGCTGGTCGTAAAGGGTCTTGTCCTTGGGCGGCCGGCCGAGTTTCGGTCCGTTCATCGCGATGCCGTATTTCTTGCAGAAGGCGAGATTCGTGTGGTTGCGGTAAATCTTGTCAGCCAGGATCCGCTTCGGGTAAACACCGTTTCGCTCCCGGTAGCGCTTGCAGCTTTCAATCAGCGTCTGGGACTCGTTGAACGCATCCCACGACAGTTTTTCGATCCGGGCATAGCCGTCTTCCAGGCTCAAGGCGAGCTTGGCGCCAAACTCGGTCTTGGCGGTGAGTTTTCCACGAACGATCGGACGCACCCACGGCTGGCTGACGCTCACGATCCGGTTTTCAACAGCATGACGCTTGTTGTCGTACATCTCCCGCTGCTGGCGGTGCACTTCCTTAAGAACCAGAAGCCTGGCCTGCTGCCGGGCCGTGAGACTGCATTCTTCAGTCAAGTTCTGGATGTGGCAAAGGTTTCGGCGCAGATACTGGAGCTGGGACTTTATGGTCTTCCGGATCAGGCTCTTGCCCGGACGCTTGTTTCTGACCAAAAGAAGATAGTTCTTCCGGGCTTTCTGCCGATAGGTGCGGGGTTTTGCTTCTGCGGCCGATGCTGCGAAGAGTTCGTCGACCAGCTTTTCGGAAAGTTCCCTGGCGTCGTTCAAGACGCCGGCGTCGGTCGGGAAATGGATGTCGGCCGGGGCGCAGGTTGCGTCCAGAATCAGCGTGCCGTTGTTGTCATCGCCATCGTCGCCATCGTCGCTTTCTGCTGGTGGCGGCGGATCCTTCTTCTGCGCCGCGATGATCGCCTCGTTGATTTCCGCCATCGCTTCGGGCGAAAAGCGCTTCCGAAACGCTGTCAGCTTGCTGGCGTCAAACGGTGCCTTGTCCAGAAACTCTTCCATGCCGATGAAGTACTGGCAATGGGGGTTTTCTGCGATCATCGCCACCGTGTCCTCGTCGGACAGATGAAGCTCTTCCTTGATCACCAGCGAGCCAAATGCCATCCGACTCTCAATGGCCGGGTTCCCGGTCTTCTTACCGACAAAATTCTCGGCGTACTTTTTGTCGACCAGGTCCCACGGAATGATCTGGGCCAGTTTCACCCAGCGGTTGTCGGCGAAGATCCGGGCACCGGAAAAGCCGCCCGGAAAGTCATGAAATGCCAATTGCCTTCTTCTTCTACGATTCATACGCCGCTCCCGGTGCAAGGTTTTGAAGGGGGTTTGCTCAATTCCTATGCATCCATTATACCAAAATTCACCTTCAAACGCCCTATTCGCAATGCTTTGCGGATTTGGCAGTAGCCTCTATCTAGTCATTATTGAGAGCCGGTTCTCTTATGTTTTCATGCAAATATTGGTGTCGAATTTTGCTCTTCGAACCATAATTCAAGTTCAATAATTAATGAGAAGCCGGCAGCTATATGACGGTATATTTTAAGTTGTTTAAAAACCATGTTTCATGTTTTCATTCTTAAATTTTGAGAAGACGATGTTCTTATTGTTGATGCAATTTTGCAGCGGTGATTGAACTTCCATGGCAATCTCCGACAGCCACAGCGGACTGATTAGGCAATCGGTATCCAAAAGTGGCCGGGAGGCTCGATATAACCGATAATGGAAGATTAATTTCACAAGTAGTCTCACTTGATTCCAGGTCAAGCACGGTTTTTCAACGCACCAAACAAATTACAGATTATGACTTGCGTTTACATAGCGAACATATGTTCTTGTTGTTAGAAGCGCTGCGAGCTTTATGATCCCTCGCAGCGCTATCCAAACTAAATGTAATTTTCGGTTACAGGTCAATTGTTAATTGAAGAATTTCAAGATGCTCTAGTTTTCGTCTAAACCTAAGCGCTCCAGAAGACGACTGAGATCATCGTTTGAGTAATAGTCAATTACTATTGAACCACGCCCTTGACGATCGCGAAGCTTTACTTTAGTCCCCAGAGAGTTCTTCAGTCTGTCCTCAACCTGTCTGATACTCAGAAGATAGGCGTCATCCTGCTTAACAGGTTTAGGACGGGGCTTTTGCCATCTTTTTACAAGTCTTTCAGTTTCCCTTACACTAAGTCCCTTTTCCTGGACTTGTTCAGCCAGATTCAGTTGCTCGACTGGATCTGGGATTGCCAGTAATGCTCTGGCGTGACCTGCGGTTATAGCTTCACCAATCAACATTTGACGTACAGGTTCAGATAAATTCAGCAAACGCAGCGTATTTGCGATAGCAGGGCGGCTGCGGCCGACTACTGTAGAAAGCTTTTCCTGGGTTAAATTATGTTCGCGAATTAGTTTTTCCAAAGCATGTGCTTCTTCCAGTGGATTTAGATCCTGCCTTTGAATGTTCTCAATAAGTGCATGCTGCAAAACCTGTAATTCTGTCAATTCGCGAATAATTGCCGGAATAACCTTTAATCCGGCCAAGCGGGATGCACGCCAACGGCGTTCACCTGCGACAATTCTATAACCACTTTGGCCCTTGCAAACAATAATCGGCTGAATTATGCCGTTTTCTTTTATAGAAGCAGCCAGTTCTTCCAGCTTTGCCTGATCGAAAAACTTACGAGGCTGATCAGAGTTAGGGCTGATATCATTAATTTTTAATTCAACGACAGCTGATTGTACATCTTCAGATAACTGATCAGCTTGTGAAAGCAAAGCTCCTAAACCCTTACCAAGACCTCTATTAGTTGATGTAGCCATTAGTGCCAGTCTCCTCTTGCTCTTCTTGCAACCTCTTTTGCCAGCGAATCGTAGCTTTCTGCCCCTTTTGAGCGCGGATCATACTCAAGAATGGATTTTCCATAGCTCGGCGCTTCACTTAAACGAACATTCCGAGGAATAATTGTTCTGAAAACCTTATCTCCAAAGTATCTGCGAACATCATGAGCAACCTGGTGTGATAATTGAGTGCGCGAATCAAACATGGTAACTACAACACCAAATATTACCAGTTGGGGATTAAGGCTCCGTTTGACTATGCTGATTGTTTCCATCAATTGTGTTACACCCTCTAAAGCGTAATATTCACCCTGAATAGGAACTAAAACGCCATCACATGCTGTCAGTGAATTAAGAGTCAACAATCCCAGCGAAGGAGGACAGTCCAAAAGGACGAAGTCAAACGCCTCGCGTTGCTCAACTAATGCATCTTTCAACAAATACTCTCGTTTATTCAAAGTCACCATTTCAACTTCAGCGCCTGCCAGATTAATATTAGCGGGGCAAATGAAGAAGTTAGGCCGTCCTGTATCCAAAATTACATCTTTGAGCGGCATATTATTTATTAATACGTCGTAAATAGTGCTTTCAACTTGCTTTTTATCAAGCCCGCATCCAGTTGTCGCGTTTCCCTGTGGATCTATATCAATCAAAAGGACTTTTTTCTTCTGTGATGCCAAAAATGCAGCAAGATTAACGGTTGTAGTGGTTTTCCCTACTCCGCCTTTCTGATTTACGATAGCGAGTACATGCCCCATAATGTCAAGCTCCTTTATACGTTAACAACAATTCTATCACACGAAATAGTATTAATCCTTTTAATTAACGACAAAAAGCTGCTGAAGAGGCAATTAAACCAATAGTCGATTGCGATGGATTACGCCAGTAAATTATCAGGTGCACTTTATGAATATGAAAGGCAAAAGTAATTGTTTCACATGAAACATTTTGTGAGCAATGAAGTCCTTTAGCTCAATCGTCTACTGATAATATATTGCTTTAAGATAAATATTTCATTATTCTAAGAACATCAAAATTTGTGGTTTTATAGTATTAGCTTAAAACTGTGCAGTGCTTTTTATTAATCCGGTAATTATCACTTAATTATTAGTAATTTACGACAAAAGACGGATGTTTCATGTGAAACATCCGTCTTAAACGCTGTATTATCAGGCCTTATCGGTATTATTACAATATAATTACAATCTGACAACTTGCATCACTTTTCATTAACTGATGCTAAACAAGATTTATATATCCATATTTGCGAACTTAGCATTTAGTGTAATGAATTCTCTGCGCGGCTCAACCTTGTCACCCATCAATAAAGTAAACGTCTCATCTGCTTCCTGAAGTTCACAAAGCTCAACCTGCTTCAGCTTACGCGTTTCCGGATTCATCGTTGTATCCCACAACTGCTCCGAGCTCATTTCGCCCAGACCTTTGTAGCGCTGCAGCTTCGGATTTTTCCAGCCGGTTTCGTCCTTGATTTTTTGTACATCCTCTTCAGTATAAGCATAATGGGCTGTAGATCCTTCATATACCTTATACAATGGCGGGCAGGCTATAAAAATATGACCTTCTTCTACCAACGGCCGCATATGACGGAAAAAGAATGTCAAAAGTAACGTCCTGATATGCGATCCATCTACGTCGGCGTCAGCCATCAGAATTACCTTATGATAACGCAGTTTCTCAAGATCAAAATCAGAACCGATACCGGCGCCAAGCGCCAGAACGATCGGTTGAAGTTTCTCATTATCATATACTTTATCAATACGGGCTTTTTCGACATTCAGCATTTTTCCCCATAAAGGTAGAATCGCTTGATACTTACGTTCACGGCCGCCCTTGGCTGAGCCCCCGGCAGAATCACCTTCAACAATAAACAGTTCACAGTATCGGGGATCTTTTTCCTGACAGTCAGCAAGCTTACCCGGTAAAGCATTTGATTCAAGCGCATTCTTACGTCTCGTCAGCTCACGGGCTTTGCGGGCAGCATCGCGGGCGCGAGAAGCAGACAGACACTTCTCAATAACTATTTTCGCAATCGCAGGATTTTCCTCAAGGTAAGCACTTAATTTCTCATTAACAATGCCTTCTACAAGTGTTCTGATCTCAGCGTTGCCCAGCTTTGTCTTGGTCTGACCTTCAAATTGCGGTTCAGGCAGCTTTACACTTATAATCGCGCCAATACCTTCACGGACGTCCTCGCCCTGCAGGTTTTTGTCGCTGGCTTTAAGCATGCCGTATTTCCGGGCATAATCGTTAATAACCTTTGTCAAAGCTGATTTAAACGCAGTCAGATGAGTGCCGCCTTCTATTGTCGCAATGTTATTTGCATAGGAATAAACATTCTCTGCGTAGCTGTCGTTGTATTGAATAGCGACTTCAACAAATGTGTCATCGCTTCTGGTAGCAATGTATATTGGCTGCTTATGTAATACTTCACGATGTTTATTTAGATATTCGACAAACGAAATAATGCCGCCATCGTAGTGCAAAACTTTTTCAACAGGTTCAGACTTACGCTCATCACGCAGAATAATGGTTATCTCACTGTTAAGGAATGCCATTTCACGATAGCGTGTAAGCATAGTGTTGAAATCATACTCATATTCGCCAAATATCTTCGGATCGGGTTTAAAGTGAGTCTTTGTTCCCGTTTCGTCAGCATCGCCGATAATCTTGAGCGGTTCGACGGTTATACCCTCTCTGAAACTTATCTGATGTATGTGACCTTCGCGTTTTACCTCAACAGTCATCCATTCTGATAGTCCATTAACTACTGAAGCGCCTACGCCGTGTAAACCGCCGGAGACACTGTAAGCTCCGCCGCCAAACTTTCCTCCAGCATGGAGAATAGTATGCACAACTTCAACAGAAGGAATACCTGTTTTAGCATGTATTCCAACTGGAATGCCGCTGCCGTTATCAATAACAGTAACCGAATTATCAGGGTTCAAGGTAATCCAGATTGTATCACACCGGCCTGCCAGCGCTTCATCCACAGAGTTGGCAACAATTTCATAAATCAGATGATGCAGCCCGCGCGAACTGGTATCGCCGATATACATCCCCGGACGTTTACGAACAGCTTCCAGGCCTTCCAGAACCTGTATATCACCTTCATCATAGGCGGAATTATTTGTCGTATCAAAGGAATCGTAATCACCATTCATGTGATAATCCGTTTCCTGTTCCTGAAAATCATCGTCAATCAAAGCATGAGGATCTGATGCCAGGTTTATAAGCTCATCACCATTTGCTTCAAAAGCAATATTTTCACTTAAATCAATATTTTCTTTTGTCATTATTCAACCTTTCATCCGGACAGCTATTCCCGGTTTTAGCCTTCGTTTATTACTCAAAAACAGTCTCTTAACCGAGATTCTTCTGAATTAGACAAATTCAGAAATCATTATATATTTCCCTGCTACTTGACTTAAGTCTCTTTCTCAGAGTTGCAACCGAAATGGGGGAAACATATACGCGTTCTAAAGTAACTATGAACGACCTTGGTAAATCAGGGGATACCACTTCGATCTGATCACGCTTTTCAGCTTCATAAAGATAATTAATTGTATCCGGCGTGCTTTCCGTTGTTTGATCAAAATCAAAAATTCCCAGAATCAGTCGGTCGGAAACGCTATAATCACCGCCAATATGAACGTACATTTATTCGCGTTCCTCTCAATATTATCTTCGGCAGATACAGGTGACGCAAGCTACATTGAGCTGGCCGGCGAGCTGTCTTTTTTTCCTGACCACCAGCTGATTTAAAGATAAACATTACCTTATTTATTATACCATACAACAGCTGTAAAATCCAGTGAAAGGCTTGCCTTCAGGACGTTTCACGATATCATTCAACCACCTGTCAGCTGTTGGTTTGCCGTGTCTGAAAGCTCAGTCTGTTCACTATCTTTTTTCAATACAGATCCGTTGCTGACCTCGTAATAAGTGAGTTTATCTGAGGCTGCACTCTCAAATTGCCGGCTCACCTGTGTCTTGTCAGTACACGTAAGCAGAACCTGTGCCTGTTCAATTCCTGCCAGCAAGCTGTGTCGCCTGATAATATCAAGCTCGGACATAACATCATCCAGCAACAAAACCGGTAATTCACCTGTATCCTCGCGGATTATTTCAAGTTCCGCCAGCTTCATGGACAATACTGCCGAGCGTTGCTGCCCCTGAGAAGCATAAGGCTTAAGATTTTCGCCATTAAGGCTTATTTCAAGATCATCACGGTGCGGCCCGATGCTTGTAACGCCTTTTTCGATATCCTCAACCATGGAGGCGCGTAGTTTCTCTGCGATCAGCTGCTGAGTCTCCTGCTCGCCCATATCAGGCTTCAGGCCTGTTATGGTGCGATAACGTACACCCAGAGTCTCCAGCCCCGAGGAAATGCTGTGGTGGGCCTTGGCGGCGATTTCTGAAATACGGGCTGTGTATTCCTGTCGGCGTCTAATCAGCCGGCTCATGCTGCCTGAGAGCGCGTGATCCCATGTTTCTAACTGCAGGAGTTCTTCCGGCTTCAGCTCTTTGTCTTTTCTCATAAAAATACGCTGCCGCAAATTTTTCAATAAGCGGTTACGCTGGCTCAGTAATCGGTTAAATAGTTGAAGCTCCTGAAAATAAGTCGGCCGCACCTGTGAGAGCAAAAGGTCAAGATAGCGCCGCCGCGTTGAAGGTCCTTCCTTAATCAGCATCAAATCTTCAGGGGCAAAAATCACTGCATGAAAAAGGCCCATCAGTTCGCTTATCCGCTCCAGCCGCATGCCGTTATGATAGACCAGTCGCTGCGGTCGACTGCGGCGCGGATCTTTCGAATCAGTGTCCAGATAACGAATCTCAATTGATTCTTCATAATCTGAACTGTTGGTGAAGGTTATCCTGATCCCATAATCACTGCTGCCGTTTTTGATCATATCAACATCACGGGCTGTTCGATGTGACCTGGCACAGGCACAAACATAGACAGCCTCAAGAATATTAGTCTTTCCCTGAGCATTCAAGCCATAGAAAACATTAATTCCCGAGGCAATATCTGTTTTTAGTGATTCATAATTGCGAAATGTCGTCAGTTCGACAGACTTTACTTGCATTTATTCCGGGTCAGCGTCTCAGCGGCAGCACGAGGTAAGCAAAATCATCGCTGGCGGCCGGCCTGATTACGCTTGGACCCATCGGGCCGTTAAAAGCAATGGCAACCTCATCATCATCAATAACTTTCAGTGCATCAAGGAAGTATCGCGGGTTAAAATCTATATCAATCTTGTTTCCCGTCATGGCAATCGGTACCTCTTCACGCAAAGTTCCGATATCTGTATTGGCGCTGACCAACAATGTATCTATATCGGGTGTTGAAAGCCGAACCGGGTAACGGCGCTCTTCACTGGAAATAATCAGAGCTGCACGCTCAATAGCAGCCAGAATAGCTTGAGGATTGATCCGTATGGTTGTTTCCGCAGCCTGCGGAATAATTGAGTTATAGTTCATATAATCGCCTTGAATAAGACGTGAAACAAGCTTGACCCTGCCGGTGTCAAACATAATGTGATTCTGAGACTGAGAAATATCCACCGTTGTTTCGCTGGGTTGAAGAATACGCGCTACTTCATTCAAAGCCTTTCCGGGAATAATGTAGCGTACTTCAGGCAGCGCTTCCTCACTTTCACAACGGCGAAGTGCCAGTCGAAAACCGTCAATTGCTACCATTTCCAGCTTTTTACCGTCACTCAGCAAACAACAGCCATTAAGAACAGGTCTGCTTTCATCAGTGCTGACCGCAAAAATCGTCTGCCGAATAAGATCTCGCATGACATTCTGCTTTATTCGCAGCTGAGCACCGTCTTCAACTGTAGGAATCTTGGGAAAATCATCTGCTTTTATTCCTTTGATTGAAAAATGGCTGCTGCCGCTGTCGATGGAAATACTGAAATTAGCAGAGCTTTCTATCGAGACAATGTCATCAGGTAATTTTCGGACAATCTCTCCGAACATTCTGGCGTTGATTACAATATTGCCTGATTCAGGCACATCAGCCTCCACCAGACATTCAATGCCGGTTTCCAGATCGTAACCGATTAGCTTAAGGCCCGAGCCGGCCGTGGATTCAATCAGTATTCCTTCAAGGATAGGAAGAGTCGACTTGTTAGCGACCGCCTTTTGAACTATAGAAACAGCTTCCATAAGACGTTCGCGTGAGCAGATGAATTTCATGAATGTTCCTCCTTGATTAACGCTTATTGTTTTTTAGCCAGTCCGATCCGGGGCAGGGGCTGTGGGACTTCTTCTCTCTATGTATAATTTTATCACTATTTCTTCTTATGGGGTGTTAATCGTGGGGAAAACCTGTCAAAGTCAGACACTTGGCGGATTTCGTCTGTTTTTGTCCTGTTGATAACCCTGTGACTAAACGGTATGAATTGGGGACACTTTTCCACACTGATTTTTTCCACAACCGAATTCACACACCTTTATACACATATCCACATTTATTGTGGATTAATGGGCATAACACGCTAATCAATCAACTTACCAGACGCTTCTTAATTTCTTCAACGTCGCGGTTCAGGGCGTCTGATTTGGTTAAGTCGTTGGTTATTTTATTACAGGCATGAATAACTGTTGTATGATCACGATTACCGAATTCCTGACCTATCTGAGGCAGTGTCATGTTCAATAAAACCCTGCAAAGGTACATCGCGATCTGCCGGGGATTGGAGATTTCCTTATTGCGGCGGTTTGACTTCATATCCTCAACAGTAATGTGATAAAAACGTGAAACAACTTCCATAATGGTGTCACTGTCAAGCTTGCGCATGTTTATCGGCGCAATGATATCTTTCAAAGCCTCTCGTGCAACGTCAATTGTGATGCTTCCGGCCAGTAGCGAATAGCAAAGCACAGTATTAAAAGCACCTTCTAATTCACGGATACTGGAGGCAACGTTGCTGGCAATGAAATCGTAAACCTCATCAGGCACCTGTACATGGTTCATCTGGGCACGGCGCCGCAGAATGGCAACCCGGGTTTCGTAATCAGGCGGTTGAATATCAACTGTAAGTCCACTGGCAAAACGTGTGCGCAGTCGCTCCTCCAATGAAGCCAGACTTTGCGGCGGCTTATCGCAGGTCATAACAATGTTTTTGCCGGATTCATATAAAGTATTAAAAGTATGAAAAAATTCAATCTGCATCTGTTCTTTGTTTTCAATGAACTGGATATCGTCGATCAGAAGCATGTCAGCGTGACGGTACTTCTGGCGGAAATCATCATATTTATTTTCTTTTATTGTATAAATAAATTCATTTACAAACTGCTCAGTCTGAACATAGATGATCTTTTTATTTATCTGTCGCTCGTGAACGTAATTGCCGATCGCATGCATCAGATGAGTTTTGCCCAGACCCGAGCCACCATAAAGAAAGAGCGGATTGAAATTACGACCGCCTTGTTTTTCTGCAACTGCGACGCAGGCCGCATGAGCGAAACGGTTGCCGCTGCCGACAACAAAGGACTCAAAGGTGTACTGCGGATTCAGACGGCTCTTTGTCTGTGCTTCCGGGCTTTCAGAGCTATGCTCAAGCGCAGGGATCAGCTCTGACTGCTCGTTTATTATCAGATCCGGACCTTCAACCATAATCTGAATGTCGTAATCCACGCTACTGCTGACCTTAAGTGTATTTCGAATCAGCGGTATATATTGTTCCACGAACGTTTTATGGAAATCATTCGGAACTGCCAGCTGAAAAACGCCGCCTGAAGCAGATACAGGCTTCATCGGCTTAATCCAGGTGTTCAGGCTGATTTCTGACATCTCATTTTCCAGATGCGAGACGGCGCGGTTCCAGATCACATCAACTTCAGAATGTTTCATATCGACCCCTTTAAATATTTCAAGACAGTTCCATTAGTTTAGCAGGTTTATCCACACGATTAAAGGTGATAGACTAGAAAAACAGGCGTTTAACCGGGAGGAGTAAAGTAATGAATCTGGGAGAAAGTGCCGGTAGTGCACCAAAGACCTATGCTTTGATTGGCTGCGGAAAAGTTGCTGTCAAGCACTTGAAGGCCGTCAGACAATTCAGACAGCAATTCAAACTGGTTGCTTTAGTCGACAGTAATAAGGAAGCAGTGAGCAGACTCCTCAATTTAACGGGTTATTCGGTCACAGAGCAAACTCAGGTTAGAGTATACGCAGATTACCGGGAAATGCTTAGCAGGGAAAAACCAGAAATTGCAGCCATAACAACACCAAGCGGCAGTCATTACAAAATGGGTATGGCCGCCCTGGCTGCCGGAGCTCACCTGATAATGGAAAAGCCGCTGACGCTTTCTTTATCTGAAGCGGATGAACTGTTATCTACAGCCGCGTCGCGTCAGCTGCAGATTGCAGTTGGTCATATTTATCGCTTCTTTCCGATTGTCAGCACCCTGGCTGCTGAAATCAGCGCCGGTAAACACGGTCGGGTTCTGTTTGGCGATGTGATTGTACGCTGGGGGCACGATCAGGCTTATTACGATCAAGCCGCCTGGCGAGGTACCTATGCCCAGGACGGCGGTGCTGTGATGAATCAGAGCATTCATGCGCTGGACCTGATGACATTTCTGATGGGAAGCGGCATTAAATCTGCGAGGGCTGATATTGACCGTTTACAACACCGCACGGAAGCCGAGGACTTTGGGCTGGCGGCTCTGCGACTGCAAAACGGAGCACACCTTAACTTTGAAGGCACAACAATCACGAATGCAAAGCGTCAGGAAGCTTCTTTCCAGGTTTTTACCGAAAAAACTGAAATTCGTGGTAGTATTCTTGCCGGCAAAGTAAAACTTGAAATACGTGACCGTGCCGGCAAAAATAAGGCGCTTATCTATTTACGGCGTTTACTGGCAGCCCGCTGGCGTGAAAGCGGTTTCAATGGTATCCGAACGCTGCCACATCCACATACTGAGCTGTATCGCGATTTTGCAGAGGCCGTTTTAGCCAACAGGGCACCACTTGCTGACGGGAAATCAGGCCGAGATGCTGTGGAAGCTGTGCTTTTAATATACAAAGCCGCAAAGACTGGTTGCGAAGCCCGCCTGCCGTTGGGTTCCTTTGGCGTTGAAGATATGAAAAACTATTTCGATAAGGATTAATAAAAACACAGAAATCATTTCAGGGTAGCCAGAAAGCGGTGAGCCGACGCAGCTGTTCATAAAGCTGTGGCATGTTATGCCTTATGTTGTCAGCCTCTCCCTGCAGGAAAAGCAAGCCACAGATTGTGATGGTCAAAACTCCCGCCACCAGGAAAAAAGCGAACCAATTATCCCCAGTTTGGGGATAATTTACTGCATAATTGTGGAAATCCGCGGATAATCCGAGGTTATCCACAGTTCCCTGCCTTATTTGCTCCGCAAAAATCAACCAGAGAATGGCTGCCGCTAAGGCAAACCAGACGGCAAAATCAATTGTATTTCCAGAAATCGCGCCCCGCATTAAAGAATTATGCGCGGCAATTATCAGACCTGTTAATACGCTCCCCAACAGAACTCCCTGTTGTGTTGAGGTCGCACGGCACAAGTAGACGCGCAGCTTTTTTTGCAAAGGAAACAGCGGCAGAATCAGTAAAAACGGTAAAGTAACCAGTCCGATTGTCCTTCCGTCATATGGGAAAAAAGTCGCGGGCATGAAAGCAGCTCCGGCTGGAAAGTGGATAAAAGGGAACACAGGGCTGATAATTGGAGGCGTTAGCAGATGCTGGCCCAGCCCGGGAAACAGTCTTGCCAGATTAATTGTTGTGAAACGTAAATCTGCGAATGTAAGCCGAAACCGGCCACCGAATTCAAAAACAGAACCAAAACGTGCCTGATTATATGAGCCAAGTAAAAAGCC
Organism: uncultured Oscillospiraceae bacterium; assembly: GCA_964581135.1. GTDB lineage: Bacteria > Bacillota > Clostridia > Saccharofermentanales > UBA5734 > JAXGXQ01. The sequence continues at coordinate 14,046 of CAZOMW010000007.1, read as the reverse complement.
GCCAATCAATACTGGTAAAATGAAACATACCAAAGCCGGAAACAGTTGTTTGTTTTTATAAGCACGCTTAATCAAGAGGAAAAAAACAAGTGTATACGGCAACAGGATTATGGCCTGCACCGGGTGACATCCGATTGCCAGCATTATGAATAATCCTGTCAGCAGCAGACGCCCGCACGAGATTCTGCCAACGTGGTTTAAAGTATCATTTTCAGGGAGCGTGGATGAAACTGGTGCTATTCTGTCAGACCTTTCAATAGACGGTATGTCTGCCTGTGTTTCTAAAACCGCTTCGCGGATCAGGGATCGGCGGGGTAGGCCTTGCCGTCCGTACACCAGATAAAGCAGCTGATTTGATGCCATTAGAACAAAGAACAAACCGCCAAGTCTGCTCATATTCTCATAACCGGGAGATGTCAGGCCCCAGCCGATAAAGCTGGCAGCACAAGTGCTCAGCCCGGCGACATAGTGCCAACGGAATGCCAGATGCGGAAAATAAATCAAAAGTAAACGCCGTATGTTAAGATAAAGCAGCAGCATCGCAAAGGCGCCAAAAAGAGTAACTGCCCAGATTGTCTGAAAAGTATAACCATATAATTGCCGAAATGGTGCAAACAACAACAGGGCCGGCACGATACCGTAGGGAACATAGTAACGTCCGTTATAATAAGCAGCGTCTTCAATCAAATCTGAAGACACAATCGCTTCCCTTAATGCCGGATCATACGGGTTAGCTGATTCAGCCAATTCCTGCGGTGGTGTTATCAGTAGATCAAATCTGCCACGGCGCAGAGCATCAGCAAAATCACGACTGTAGAAGTCACCGCCGGTTTCACTGACTGCAAAGAATGGTTCTGATGCGGATGCGATTGCCAGCCAGAAACAAAGAATTACTATGAAGGCTGCAGTAAGGGTAGTAATCAGTCGCTGACCAAAATCATCAGGCATTGCCTGCCGCAGAAAAACAGGGGCTTTAAGCAATAGAAAAAGGCATAAACCACCGATAAATAAAAGCACAATCCGCAACAAAGAAGGCGTGAAAGGGATTTTCCGGTTTACAACCAATCGGTTCAGAAAGAGTCGCTCTCCCGGCTCGAGTTCAAACTGCAACCTCAGCTGAGATACTTCACTTTGAGGCCGGAACAGCAGGCTGCGGCTGCGTTCAATGCCGCTCACAATCTCACCTGCTGCCATATTTTGGGGAATACTTGAAGATTCAGTTACTGCCAGTACCTGATAGACCAAAGGACCGGACCGATCAGAATAGGCATCAAGATAAACTGAACGCAAGTTAATATCAGGCACACGGATAATTATTGCGTGGCTTTCGACTTTTTCAGCCGTCAAAACATGATTTGCTCTCTCACTGGGCTGTAAACCTTCCATTGCCCAACTGCCTATCGGCATTTCGATTGCGTCAGTAGGCATTGGTACATATGCCGCCCATTGAAAAATCAACAACTCCGCCAGGACAATAATCAGAAACAGACGTAAGAGCGGTTGACGCCAAAAGATACGCCAGCGCTGATTATGGAAAAAACAGGTATTCGCCGCCATCAAAAGCTCCTTCATTTTCCGGATCAAATTATCGCTTCGATTCATGTGATACTGTAAAATATTATAACGCATGTAAGAATAACAGGATAAAAACAACAAACCTACGCTTAAATGGTTAAAGCAAAGACTAAAAGTAAAAAATGCTGAGAATACCAGAAGAAATTAAAACAAAATTGCGAGTACCAGAAGAAATTAAACAAATTAAGTGTCTGGAAGCAATTGAACTCAAGCTAAGGAAGGTGTAAATATGAGACACGATTCAACATTACCAATTAACCCGAATTTAAATATAGATTTTTCTGAAGTTGATTTAAAGGAAATCTATCTTGCCGGTGGCTGCTTTTGGGGAGTTGAAGCATATATGGCAAGAATTCCCGGTGTGTCTGAAACAACTGTCGGCTATGCCAATGGTACAACCGAAGATCCAACTTATGAAGCTGTTTGCCGCGGCAACACAGGTCACGCCGAAACAGTACATATTCGTTACGACCCGGAAAAATTGTTGTTAGCTGATTTGTTGCGCGAATTCTTTCAGATTATCGACCCGACTGTACGTAATCGACAAGGAAATGACATCGGCTCTCAGTATCGAACCGCTATTTTCTATGTTGACCCGGTTGACGCCGAGTCAATTCGAACTGTTATTTCTGAAGAGCAGAAAAAATATGACCGTCCTATTGTTACTGAAGTTGAGCCGTTGCGCCGATATACACTGGCAGAGGATTATCATCAGAAGTACCTGGAAAAGAACCCGCACGGCTACTGTCATATTTCCTTCGAAACCTTGCCGCAGCCTGATATCAAAACTGCTGAAGCGGCAGGAGCTGATTCAGGAACAGCAGCAAATAATGGTGCCGACGTCTGCCGGGATTATCCGAAGCCTGATGATGAAGAGCTACGAAACAAGCTTTCACAGGAATCCTATGATGTGACACAGCGTAACGCGACTGAACCGCCTTTTTCGGGCCGTTACTGGGCCAGTGATGATGAAGGTCTTTATGTTGATATCGTTACCGGCGAGCCGCTTTTTACTTCGATGGATAAATTCCAGTCAGCCTGTGGCTGGCCAAGCTTCAGCAAACCGGTTGATCCTGAAGTAATAAAGGAGAAACCGGATCACAGCCATGGCAGAATTCGTACTGAAGTACGCAGCCACGCCGGGGATTCTCATCTCGGCCATGTCTTTACAGACGGTCCCCGGGACAGAGGGGGACTGCGCTATTGCATAAACAGCGTTGCCCTGCGTTTTATCCCCAAGGCAGAGCTGGAAGCCGAAGGGTACGGAGAGTATCTGAAGTTGTTCAAAGCAAATGAAAAAGAGGATGATTAACCTTAAAATCAATTCCCCTGAAGTTTCTTTCAGGCGTTACGTTGTTCAATCAATGTTTTACGCCAGCTGCGAAGTTCCTCGATAGTAGGCTTGGACTTACTTTGAATTGAGGCTTTTATACGGTCAAGAAACTCACGCTCCGCTTCCATCATCTGCCTGCATTTAGCAGCCAGTAAGGGGGCAATTTCAGCTGGAATAATTGTTACACCATGCATGTCGGCATGCAGCAGATCGCCCGGGTTAATAACCAGCCCCAGTATCTGCGCCGGCTTGCCGTAATCAACCATGTGAACATAACCATGTGAAACATTGATCTTAGTCGAAAAGAAGTCAAACCCTATTTTTTCGGCTGCTGTTATATCGCGGACACCGCCATCGATAATCGCGCCTATACAGCCAAGCGCCAGATGTGTGCCGGCCTGAACTTCACCCCAGAAAGAATAGGACTGATCAATATCAATATCCTGAACGACTGAAACGGTTGGGTCCGGCATGTTGCGTACGTGCTCGTAATAATTGAACAGTGCTTCATTTGCAAGAGCACTGGCCTTGTAAGTGCCGCTGACGCGGGCGGTGGCTGCGTACCCGACCAAAGGAGCAATGTAATGACTGCGCCGTGTCATACCCGGTTTCATAAAACCCTCGGTATTTGGCCGAATTTTGAACTGCTCAATGGCATTGCAAATTGTAGGTGTATCAAAGTTGCGTAAAGCGTCAATCTGTTCCCTTGTCAATGGATCCATGCCATAAGTCCTCCTAAAACTCTGTCGGATGCTGCTTCGGATAGGACTAAGGAACTAAACCGGCCTTTTAACGGGCCAGCGTACCGCCGTCGACTGGAATTGATACGCCGTTGATAAAGTCACCGGCATGCGAAGCCAGAAGGATGGCGACACCTTTAAAGTCTGAGGGGCTTGCCCAGTGTCCGAGCGGAATGCTGCTTACTGTTTCACTGTAACGGGTGGTATCTGACTGTACCGGAATTGTCATCTCGGTGCGCGTCCAGCCTGGCGCCAGGCTGTTGATTCGGATTCCGAACTCAGACCATTCATGTACCAGGGTTTTTGACAATTGCTTTACGCCGCTTTTGGCGGCCTGGTAAGCTGCGGTATTGCGCGCTACGCTGCGGAAAGCATTGAGTGAGCTGATATTTATTATTTTACCGTAGCCTTTTTCCTTCATATAAGGAAAGGCACGCTGGCAAAGATCAAATACGGCGGTCAGGTTAACTTCGATAACTTCATCCCATTTTTCCAGCGGAAATTCAGCTGCCGGTATACGCCGCTGAATACCGGCGTTATTAACCAGAATATCCAGCTCGCCGCCAAGCAGCGCGATGGCCTCCTCAAAAGCACGAGCCCTGTCGTTACGTGACAGGAAATCACCCTGAACGGCGTGTACCGGGTATCCCTGAGCCTGAAACTCTGCCCTGGTTTTGAGAACTGCTTCGCTGGATCCGATCAAAACAACCTCAGCGCCTTTCTCAAGAAACCCTTCAGCAATGCCGCGTCCAATTCCTTTACCGCCGCCGGTTACTATAGCTTTCATCCCGCTCAGGTCAAAGATATCTATCATAACTTGCACCTTCCCTTGATATAATTAACATATTCTCATCTTTTTTCTTTATCTGTTTCGATTATAACAAAATCAGAGGCTGATTATCTCACGATCAGCCGGGACAAGCAGATTTCCTTTATAGAACTGACGCCCTTCTTCGGTATAGAGTTCCCGGCGGCGGCCGAATGTTTTGTCTTCTGTGTGCCAAAGAACCAGATTGGGAATACCAAGCTGCTCAGCCAGCTCGCAGGCCTCGCGTACGGTGCTGTGATGCTTCTCATAAGGCTTGAACCGGTCGCGATCGCTGTACAGGCAAAATGCCTCAGCCAGCAGCCAGTCACTGCCGGCTACAAACGGTTCGCAAAGCGGGTTGTATGGCTCATCACCCAGGCAGGTAAGCTTGCGACCGTTTTTGAGGCGCAGACTAAAACCGTATTGCCGGGCTTTGGTTGATTTTATATCAAAAAAAGTAACATTGTAATTCAAAAGCCCGAATTCAGAGCCATCCTTAATGTTGACAAAATGCATTCTTTCGCCGAAAAGGCGGGTGAATTTCTTTTGCAGAGTATAGCCGCAAATTGCTTTGATCGCGGTTTCGAGATCCTTATGGCAGAAAAACCTCAAATCGCCGGTATATTTGCCGGCAAGCATCAGAGTGCCTATTTTGCGGACAATCCAGACAATTCCCAGCAAGTGATCGCAGTGTTCATGCGTAACGATAACATCTCTGATAGTGGAAAAATCCACATCCGTCGCCTGCAAGGCCGCCAGAATCCCGTTGCCGCCGCCAGCATCGACCAGAATAGTGCCTTCACCATCGTTAAGCGCGAAGCAGGTATTGTAATAATGAGTAACCATGGCATTGCCGGTACCCAATACGATTAGTTTTTCCATTCCTTTTACCTCCCTGACGATTTCAAATTCTGACAGAAGCAGAATCGGTTTGCAAACCTTGTTATTTTGCCCGTACTATCAGTTTATTTTTCCCTGAATCTTAAAACGTTCTGCCGTTTGCTCGTGTTCAGAAAACGGCAACTGTGATAAATGCTATAATTTCTTTAATATGCTGAAAAGTATCGTAATGTCAATCGGTGGAGGTTTCTTTAAAAATGAAAATGAAAATTGAACGGGACAAGTGTACTCGTTGCGAAATCTGTTATCGGGAATGCCCGTCGTCAGTTATTGAGCTTGACGCGGCTGACGGTTATCCTTTCGCGCGCGACCCCTCTCCCGCCGGTGTCTGCATCTCCTGCAGCCACTGTGCTATTCTTTGCCCGACTGAGGCGCTCAGCCTTGATTTTCTGCCGGCATCGGAAAGACGTTCTGCCGACTTAAGCCTGCTTCCGGAACCGGAGCAGTATCAGACTTTGATGGCTACGCGTCGCAGCGTCAGGCAGTTCCAGCCACAAGGCCTGAGCCGTGAGGAAATTGAGCGAATACTGAAGATAACTAATCTTGCTCCTACTGCCACTAATTCGCAAAAAGTCAGTTGGCTGATAACCGAACCATCAACAACCAGTGAGCTTCGTGAACGCTCGAAGGCTCTTATAAGTGCACGTGCCGCCGAATCGCCGGATGATATTTTCGTACAGCGCTATAACCATCGTTTAGCTCAGGGGCATGACAGTATTTTCCGAACAGCACCGCATGCTGCCATTGCGCTTGTCCCCGCGGATTATTACTGGACGGATGACGGGATTATTGCCTTGACTCATTTTGACAACGCCTGTCACGCGCTTGGTTATGGATCCTGCTGGGGAGGTTTGCTGCGAAACCTCTTGTATGATTTTGCCGAACTGCGCTCCTTTCTTGGTATAAGCGACGACTTGAAAGTGTGTAATACAATTTTATTCGGCGCTCGCGTTTTGCCGATTACCGATCAGCTGCCTTTGCGTAAACCTGTCAAAGTTCGCTATGTTTGAAACTTGATTGTGGAGGTGCGTCTATGCGTGTTGTAATTATTGGCGGAGTGGCCGCCGGTATGTCTGCCGCCGCGAAACTGAAGCGTGAATCTCCGGAGACCAGTGTTGTTGTTTATGAAAGTGGTGATCAGGTGTCATTCGGCGCCTGTGGTCTGCCCTACTTTGTCGCTGGTTACAATACCGACTGGCGGCTGCTGATCGCCCGCACTGCTGAAGCCCATAGGGCTGCCGGCATCGAAGTGCACCTGTTTCATGAAGTAACAAAAATAGATACAGCTAAAAAACAAGTTACCGGCAAGCGACATGATACCGGAGAAGCATTTAATGACAGTTATGACCGTCTGCTGATCGCCACCGGCGCCAGTCCCGTTATTCCTTCTTTTCCGGGCATCAATCTGCAGGGAGTCCATTCTCTCAGGACAATCGCTGACGCCATCTCTTTGCTGGAGGATCTTAAACGCCCGGAAACCAAAGAGGTGCTCATCATCGGCGGCGGCTATATCGGCCTCGAATTAGCAGAAGCAGCTATTGCCCAGGGCAAGCATGTACGTTGCCTGGAGGCCGGGTCTCAGTTGCTGACGCAATTTGAACCGGAGATCGCAGAAACTGCGGCCGCGGCACTGCTCCGAAATGGCGCCGAAGTGCATCTTAATGAAATGGTCACGGCTATTCACGCAGGCAGCCACAGGCTTTGCTGTGTGGAGACTGATATCGGGCGTTATGAAGCTGACGTAGTGATAGTCGCGATCGGCGTACGACCCAATACCGCTTTTCTGGCTGACAGCGGCATAGAACTGGCGGCAAACGGCGCTGTCATTGTCAATCGTGAACAAAAAACCAATCTGCCGGATATTTATGCAGCCGGTGATTGTGCAGAGGTTTTTCATTTGTTGTTCGACAGCAACCAGTTCCTGCCATTAGCGACCACTGCCAATAAGTGCGGACGTCTGGTAGCGGCTAATCTTCTGGGCGGTAACGTGCAGTTTGCCGGAACCCTTGGCAGTGCAGCACTCAAGGTTATGGACCGGGAGCTAGCCCGAACCGGCCTTTCGGAAGCAGATTGCCGTCAATTAGGCTATGAGTTTCACAGCCAGGTTGTAGAGGTTCCTAACCATCCGGTTTATTATCCGGGCCAATCAAATTTGCGTTTTAAGTTGATTACAGACCGTAGAACCCATCGTTTGCTTGGCGCTCAGGGCTCCGGTCCCGATGGGGTAGTTCTGAGAATTGATATTTTTGCTGTTGCCATAAGCAACGGAATGCGCACGGAGGAAATCGGTCAGCTGGATCTTTGTTACTCACCACCCTTTTCCAGTGCCTGGGATGCCGTCTTAATCGCCAGCAATGCAGTTAAGTACGATTAATGTGTATATTCATAGAATTCGTCCTGAGAAATCACCCTTGATAAGCACAAAAAGGCATATTAGTTTACAAAACGATAAACTTATCATTAAGAAACCGTCCGTAGCTTGCAAACATGAATGGGTCTGTGTTACTCTGTGCGTGGTCTAATTATATACGGGTCCTAAATGACTGAAACCGCCTCCGTTCGGATGTTCCGTGCTTCATTCATCAAGGAAACACGTGCGATTAAGTCCGATAATATTAAAGGAGGCAATTTAAATGCCTGACAAAACGATTATGTGTAAAGATTGTGGAACCGAGTTTGTTTTCACAGAGAATGAACAGAATTTCTACAAAGAAAAAGGATTCGAAAACGAGCCCCTTCGCTGTGCCGACTGCCGTCGCGCCAGAAAAGCGGCCCGCAATAACCAAAGCTACAACAACAACAACTGGTAATACTGGTTTTTTCGAAGTAAAAGAGCCGTCCGCGAGGACGGTTTTTTTGATTCAGGAATCAGACATTTCGGTAGAATCAGACGCCTGTTTAGCGGTTTCAGTCTCAGCCGCATCTTTGACCGTTTTTTTCTTCTGTTTTCGCTGCTGACGAAATAATTCCAGCTGCTGTTCTGTTGCCTGCAGACGTTGGCGAAAATCAGTAGCAAGGCCTTTGCAGAAATGTTTCCAATTGAAATGACGGGGAAAAAACTGCATGCGGTTAGCTGAATGAGCCTGCAGCATCATCAGGATTTCACGGGCCTGAACAGTGTTGTTGGAGTGCATCATGTAATGTTCCGTGCCCGGTACGGCATGATAAAAACGGTATATAGCGGCATAAGCGTCACCGATACCAAATAAATGACCGGCTTCATGCGCTGCAATTCTCTGAATCTGCTCCGGATTCTGCATCATCGGCAGAATCATGATACCCGGTTGCTCCAGACTCCAGTTTGTTCCTATACTCTCCAGCTGACCGGTACACGGCAACCCCCAGAAAAAACGATACCAGGGACTGCGAACATGTGGCGGTTTGAAAAACATGCGCTTAACCCGGACATGGGCGGCACGTCTTCTTGGACTGCAGGTTATTTGAACCTCGACATTTATCGACAAATTTTCGTCAGGCAGCGGCAGCAGAAAACTGCCTGACCAGAAACGCCGGATCCCTTCAACAACCAGCTCGGCATATGTTTGCGGCCAGCCTTCAGGACAGAGAATTTTTGCCTGCTGGCTGAATTCCAGATTGACCGAAATCAGCAGATTATTTCCCGAGGGGAATAGCTGGATCGGAGTGCGATCCGGTCGTTTATATCGGATTGGAAACCGCTCGGACAACATATATTTGACCTCCGGGCCTGCATTTGACACAGGCCGACTGTCCGGAATGGACACAGCACCCGGGCCTTGCTTTTCAATTATACAGACAAAAGCTGCCACTGACGATGCAGCGGCAGCTTGCCAAGCAAGGCGATATTGATGAGTTAACGGATTATTTGAGTATTATCCAAGTCAGGCAGTAAATTAATCAGTCAGTAGAAACAGTATTACTCAGCAGCTAATAGATCAGTAAACCGGGCAAATCTGCTTAAGCTTATTGATCATTCCACAAAGCTGCCGCTGGCTAGGCGCATTGTCTGGTTTCTTTCTTTCAGCCAGTTCTGGATGGCCTCATTTTCCTGCGGTCTCTTTACCTTCAGGGTTGTGGTTTTAATAAGCTCGCCCTCGGTCAGAAGAAAGTACTTGACTGCTTTATAAGGCGGCATTTGCTGGTTGACAGATTTAATCTGAGCAACGAAATAATCACGGATCTGATCCTGCGTTGATCCGGCTTCCGGTGGCAGTGACTCCCGGTCAATCTTGATCTTGGCACAGATATCAACGGCTTCGCGAGTATTTGTATCACCCCAGACAACAGACTCCTTAACGCCCGGAATTCTACTGATCAGGAATTCAATCTCTTCCGGGAAAGCTTTTTTACCGTTGGTCAAAACAATCATTGATTTCGCCCGCCCGGTGATATAGATGCAGCCGCGCTTGTCGAGATAACCGATATCACCGGTCCGCAGCCAGCCGTCTTCTGTAATTGCCTCAGCTGTTGCTTCCGGATTTTCGTAGTAGCCCATCATCACGCTTTCACTGCGTGTAAGAATTTCGCCGTCCGCACCTGGTTCATCACTAGCGGTATCAATGGCCACCTCAACATTGGCCACTGGATTACCTACGCTGCCGGGAACATTTACTGTAGCGTTATTGGCAGAAATTATCGGCGAAGATTCAGTCAGACCATAACCTGTCCAGAAATCGATCCCGATATCGTTAAAGAAACTGGTGATTTTCGGATCAATAGGAGCGGCACCACTGACCATCAGCTGCATGTTGCCGCCCAAAGCGTCAATAATCTGAGCAAAAATTTTGCGGCGTATGTCGATGCCTGCCTTGCGCAAACCGCTTGTGACCCGACGCATTGTATCAACGGTTTTAAGTTTGTTTTCCTTTACCAGTTTTTTCTGAATCTGACTGTAAATGTTTTCGAAAAGCAAAGGTACTGCCAGAACAAGATTTATCTTCCATTCCTTGAGGTTTTGTGAAAGATAACGAAGTCCATCCATATAACAAATGCAGCAGCCGTAGGATAAAACCATAAACATGCCGACAGTGTTTTCAAAGGTATGGTGAAGCGGCAGGACCGAAAGCACATTCCAGCCGGGTGGGATGTCAATGGTGCAGGCAGTGTAGTGGACATTTGATGTAACGTTATTCTGACTCAGCATAACACCTTTTGACATCGCAGTTGTGCCGGAGGTAAACAACAGCGAAGACATGGCTTTCGGATCAATCACCGCGTCAAGATAGTCGCGTTGCCCTTCGTTAAGCAAACGTTCGCCGTTTTCACGAACGGAACTATATTCAATAAATCTGGCATCACGCTTTTTATCCTGATCAGTTATTATTCCGTCCTGCATGCAGATAAAGTAACGAATCCGGCTGTTGATGGCGGCCACTGCTCTGGCGATTTCATGATGATGTTCACCGTAAATAAAAACTTCCGCTTTGCCGCGTTCTGACAGGCTTATGACCTCAGGTCCCGGAAGCTGACGATCCAGAGGAACCGAAACGCCAAGACCGCCGATTACAGCGTTATGAGAAACAGCCCATTCATAGCAGTTATTGCCAATGATCACAATATGGCTGCCCTGAACACCCAGCTCCATCAGCCCGGTGCCGAACTTGTTGATATCCTGCTCAAAGGTGCGGAAGCTTTTAACAGTATCAGGATCGCCGGGCTTCAGGTGGTAGCGGAAAGCCGGCGCGTCCTCATATTTGTCAGCAATAGCGCGTATCATGTCGCGCAGAGTTTCATATCTGGGACGGTCAAAGTACTTTGTGCCGGTGACTGTTTGCATGCGGAAACCTCCTGAGCGCTGGGCCTTGATGCGGCAGCTGTTGCCGACATAGCCTGATATGACAGCATTTTGGTGCATTGGCCCAGCCGTGTGTCATGTTTATTTTACTAGAAATGTGGTACCGGGTATTGTTTAGATACTAGAATATTTTGATTATCAAACAAATTATATCAGCGAGCGCAATATTTGACAAGCCTGGCTTTAAAAAACAATTCTTGAATAATCAAAGTAAAAAAGCTGAAAAATAAGGACCAATGACTTATGATTAAATAAGTGCGGCTGAGGCTGATTTGGATATGCTCAGAAGCACAACCGTGCTTGCGCAATAACTTTTGAGGGATTAACGAAACCGCTGTTGATTCCGGAACGTTAATAAAACACAATAGATAAATTATCAGTTTGAAACGGAGACATATGAAGCTTGAAGGCCGTATATTTCTGCAAAACCATTCTCTGCGCGATGCTGTAGTTGAAATGAACAACCCCGGTGATCTGCATTACGTAGAGCTTCTGGACCGGATTTTAATTGAGCTCTGTCACCAGCTCGAAATCCCTCTGCCGATCTGGCTGGAAAAAAACACAAAAGAGTTTGTCAGGTTCCGTCAGACTCTGTTTTTTAACGGTCAGTTCACCGAACCTGTAAAGTTCGACCGCTTTCAGATCCGGCTGATTGAATAGTCGGTGCGTTGTCGCCCGGTCATTCTTCGGTCGAATCACCCTATTGTCAGGAGGTTTTATGACACCGGAATTCGAGCTTAAGGAGCAATACTCAATCGATGAATTGCTGGAAATCATGGCATTTTTGCGCAGCGACGAAGGCTGCGCCTGGGATCGCGCCCAGAACCACGAAAGTATTCGCAAGAATGTTCTGGAAGAGGCATATGAAGTTGTCGAAACAATCGACAATAATGATATGGAAGGCCTCTGTGAAGAGCTGGGCGACTTGCTGATGCAGGTGGTTTTTCATGCTCAAATGGCGAAAGAAGCCGGCACATTTGAATTTAATGATGTAGTCACGGGGATCTGCCGAAAGCTTATTCGCCGTCACACTCACCTGTTTGGTGCTGACCGGGCCGAAACCCCCGATGCTGTGCTGAATAACTGGGAAAAGAACAAACAGAAAGAAAGAGCTGCGCGAAACTATCAGAGTCGACTGGATGATGTGCCAAAAACTCTGCCTGCGCTGACCCGCAGTTTTAAAATCCAGCAAAAAGCCAGTCGTGCCGGCTTTGACTGGCCGGAAGCGACTGGTGCTCTGGCAAAAGTTCATGAGGAGTTGGCTGAAATCGAAGCTTGCTTCAACCAGTCAGATTCAAATCTCAATGAAAGGGTTGAGGAAGAAGTCGGTGATTTATTATTTGCTGTCGTAAACTATTCCCGCCTGCTTAAAGTCGACCCTGAAACGGCACTGATGCGTGCCGCCGGCAAATTTGCCCGGCGTTTTCGTCAGATCGAAAAAACAGTGTCCCGCCAGGGTTCAGAGCTTGAGCAACTGTCGCTTGAGGAACTCGACACAATCTGGGATCAGGTCAAGGAACAGGAAAGGAAAAACGATCCATGAGGCTCGACAAGTTTCTGAAAGTATCACGCCTGATTAAACGACGAACGGTTGCTAATGAAATAAGTACAGCGGGCAGGGTGCAGGTTAACGGACGCACAGCCAAGCCCGGCACGGAAGTAAAGCCGGGTGACGTGCTGGAAATAAGGTTTGGAACAGGAGCTACACGTGTTCGAATACTGGATTTGCGTGAAACTGTGCGCAAAAACGAAGCTGAACAGCTCTACGAAATTCTGCCGGAAGACTGAATAAATCAGGCTGATCGCAGCTTCTGACTTGTTTGCGAGCTGGTTCAAGGTCAACGTTATTCAGGCCATATCAGGCCATATCAGGCCATATTCTGATAATCAAGGATCATTAATATTACAAGATGATATCAAAATCGGTTTTGCAGCGTGAACAGGCTTCTCAGAACCGGTTCGGACATCTACAATAGGAATATCTTTTATTAATACCATTATTATTAGATTGTTCAATTATCAAATTGCTCAGGAGGCAGGATGGCGGGCAGAAACGATACACGCATAATACGAAAAACCAGCCAGCATAAAGTCCTGCCCAGGATTATTATCGGCCTTGTTCTGGTTGTGGCGTGTGCATCTGCACTGGCAATATACTTTAAACAGGAAGAACAAAAAATCCGGATTGCCTCAGAACGTGCACGTTTGGATCAGGAACTGGCAGAGGCCCAAATGCGGCATGATGAATTGCTGGATATGGAGGCTCTGATTGGCACAGACGCCTTTGTCGAATGGGTTGCCCGCAATCGCCTGGGCATGGTCCGCCCGGATGAAATCATACTTTCCGAAGATTAGTTTAATACGTTGCCTGACTAAAACATGATACAAGGTTTTTGCTCACGATCAGCGCAATAATTACACAAAAAAGTGTGCGAGCAGATATTTTGACGTTCAATTTGTATAACATGTTCTATAACCAGCTGTGCATATAGGCATATTGTTCAATAATTGCCTCAATAATGTAAATTTTGTTTGATTGATATAGGCAATGATGATACTATTGTGGACATAACTTTTCGGATTCCATTGAATTCGAAAAGACTGATAAAATTGGATTTATTTCAAAAAATAGGAGGAGACAACATGAAAAAGTTCAAGCTATTTTTGATGATTATGGCGCTTGTGCTTTCCATCTCACTTGTGGCAACCGCTTGTGGTACTAATGCTACCACCACAGCCGGAACCACAACTGGAACCACAGCAGGAACAACAAGCGGCACAACAGCCGGCACAACCGGTGGTACCACAAGTGGTACAACAGCCGGTCCGAAATTAGCAGATAAGCAGGAAATAACATTTAACATGTCACAGGAGCCGCCGCAGCTTAATACGGCGCTCACAACCGACACGGTATCCT
>CAZOMW010000006.1:3576-28846 GCA_964581135.1 uncultured Oscillospiraceae bacterium | reverse complement strand
ATGAACGCTTGAAGCGGCGAAGCGCACTGTCAAGGGATTCATTTTCTTTTACTCTGATTTCAGACATCTGTTCTCCCTCCCCTCACAGTGAAATCTGTACCGCCAATACTTAATTTACAAGCGGCATCATAAGACATTATACAGGCTGGACGGTGTCTGCGTCAATGTTTATCAACAACCGCCGCTAAGTGGAATTATCACAATTTTGATTGCTCATCGGCAGGTCAAATGGTTCTGCAGACTTTATCCGGGCATTTGGCCTCAAATGCAATAACCTCTCAGCTGCAGAGCTTTCAGAGCATTTTTTCGCCCATTTTGACGCCACCGAGCAGGTGAAAATGGACATGCTGTACCGTCTGGCCTGCACCGGCACCGCAGTTGTTAATCAGACGATAGCCGGATTCCAACACGCCTGTAGCAGCAGCAACCTTGGGGACAGCTTTAAGTACGGCTGTCATTGCCGTCGGCCCTTCCTCCGAAGCAGCCATCTGATTCAGGTCAGTAAAGTGACGGCGCGGCATAATCAGAATATGCACCGGGGCAACCGGATGCAGATCCTTGATAGCAATTACAGCTTCATCCTCATACACACGTGTAGAAGGTAATTCTCCCCGTATAATCCGGCAAAAAAGACAATCATCCATGTCAGCACCTCACAACTATTCTATGCCGTTACCTTACTTCGTCAAAAGAGCTGTAGCGCCTGAAAGCGCTTCCTCAATCCTGTCGACATCCTTGCCGCCGGCCTGGGCCATATCAGCCCGGCCACCGCCGCCGCCACCGGTTATGCGGGCGGCTTCCTTAACCAGCTTGCCAGCATGAGCTCCGGCTGCAACGGCTTCTTTATCAGCCATTGCCACCAGTGCAACCTTGCCGCCCTGATCTGATGCCAGCAGAACTACACCGGTTTGCAGGCGATCGCGAATCCGGTCAGCAAGCTCGCGCAGCTGTTCCTGGTTATCGGCATCTACCTTGGCAGCAACAACTTCAAATCCTCCGATTTTTACAGCCTTGCCTGCCAGTGAAACAGCCTGTCCGGCTGCAGCCTCAGTCTGCATGCGTTCGGCCTGCTTTTCACTTTCATGCAGATTTTTAAGCAATGCTTCAGCGCGTGCAGGGAGCTGGGATTCCGGTGTTTTCAGCAAGGCTGCTGTCTTAGCCAGAATTGCTCTTTCTGCCAGAGCAAGTTCGTAGGCAGCCAGTCCGGTTACAGCCTCGATCCGGCGGACACCGGCCGCAATGCCTGTTTCGCTGATTATACGCAGCTGCCCGGCCTGGCTGGTGTGTTCAAGATGAGTGCCGCCGCAGAGTTCACGGCTGAATGGACTTTCCATTTCACCAACTGTGACTACGCGTACATTATCGCCGTATTTTTCACCAAACAAGGCCATTGCTCCGAGCCGGCGGGCCTCTTCAATCGGCACAGTGACTGTATTGACCTGAAGATCGTTAAGGATGATCTGATTGACAATCCGTTCAATTTCCATGATCTGTTCAGCATTAAGAGGCTGAAAATGGGTAAAGTCAAAGCGCAGGCGCTCCGGTGTAACCAGAGAACCAGCCTGCTCAACGTGATCACCAACAACAGAACGCAGCGCTTTCTGCAGCAGGTGCGTCGCTGTGTGATTACGCGCGGTTGCGAGCCGGCGGCCGGCCTCAACCTGCATCAGAACCGTCTGGCCGACCTTAATGATGCCTTCCTTGATTTCAATCAGGTGCAGATATTTACCGGCAGGATCTTTGGTAACATTCAGAACTTTCGCAGTCAGACCGTCTGCTGTAACAGTACCGATATCGGTTGTCTGGCCGCCGGCTTCGGCGTAGAAGGGTGTGCGGTCGGTTATCAGCGTCAGGCGGGTTCCGACAAATCCGTCTGTGACCAGATTAGGATTACCGTCTTCATCTTCACGGATCAGCCAGCGCACCACGCCAGTAGCTTCCAGATCACAATAGCCGAGGAATTCGGTCGGCTCGCGGTCAGCCTGCAATTCGGCCGGCAGCTCACTTCCGCCCCAGGCAGTGTCAACTCTGGCTTTACGGGCATTGCGGGCAGCCTCGCGCTGGGCTTTCATTGCCGCGGTAAAACCGGCTTCAGCAACGGCCAGGCCGCGCTCAGCAGCGATTTCACGAGTCAGATCAAGTGGGAAACCGTAGGTATCGTGCAGTCTGAAAGCGTCTTCACCGGCAATGGCTGACTGGCCGTTTTTCTCAGCAGCTTCCAGGATGCCGTTGAGAATTTCAGTTCCCTGAGCAATTGTGCGGGAAAAAGCTTCCTCTTCTTTTTGGATTATGGTCCGGATGTAGCTTTCTTTTTCAGCCAGCTCCGGATAAGCAGCTTTACTTTCTCTGATAACAATGTGCGCAATATCAGCCAAAAACGCGCCTTCGATACCAAGCAGGCGGCCAAAGCGCGCAGCCCGGCGCAACAGACGGCGCAGAACATAACCGCGGCCCTCGTTTGCCGGCAGTATCCCATCGGAAATCATCATGGTTGTAGAACGGATATGGTCGGTAATAACCCGGATGGCTACATCGTTGCGCTCGTCTGCGCCGTATACAACCCTGGCTTTTTCGCAGACTGCATTCAGGATAGCTCGTATGGTATCGACTTCAAAAAGATTATCAACATCCTGCATGATACAAGCGAAACGCTCGAGCCCGGCACCGGTATCGATGTTTTTCTTAGCCAGCGGGGTGTAAGAACCGTCGGCTTCTTTGTTAAACTGGGTAAATACCAGATTCCAGAATTCTATGAAGCGATCGCAGTCACAACCGACAGAGCAGTCAGGCCGGCCGCAGCCTTTATCGGAACCGCGGTCAAAGAAAATTTCGGAACAAGGACCGCAGGGACCGGTGCCATGCTCCCAGAAGTTATCTTCTTTTCCCATTCGGGATATTTTACTTGCCGGCAATCCAATGCTGTTCTGCCAGATTTCATATGCCTCATCGTCCTCGTGGTAGACAGTCACATAAAGCCTGTCCACAGGGATCTCCAGTACCTCGGTGCAAAACTCCCAGGCCCAGGCAATCGCTTCTTTCTTGAAGTAATCGCCAAAGGAAAAATTGCCCAGCATTTCAAAGTAGGTGCCGTGACGCGAAGTTTTACCGACACGTTCAATATCAGGCGTACGAATGCACTTCTGGCAGGTAGTTACACGCGGTGCCGGCGGCACCTCTGCACCTGTAAAGTACGGCTTCAACGGTGTCATGCCGGCGTTGATCAGCAGGATTGACGGGTCGTTCTGCGGTACCAGCGGAAAGCTTTTCAGACGCAGATGTTCTTTCGATTCAAAAAATGACAGGAATTTTTCCCTGATTGCATTCAAGCCCAGCTTCTGCATGGACAACATACCTCGCTCTTTCGGACATTTCGGTTCAATAAAAATGTAAGACTGACGTTATATTTTACACTATCCAGATGATTGATTACAAGTTGAACACTGTTACCGGCAGGTTGTTTGAACCGGCCACCTTTTATGCTAGAATGGGCAACAAAGCATTTGTCAACCATCTGACCTTTGAGTCGGTTTAGGTTCTGCTTCCGGTTCAGTTTTACGCCACCACCTTTCAGCCTGAGCCGCGGTTCTAATGATTTCTGCGCCAAAGCTGTTGTTCCCTAAGGGAGGAGAATTGCCCTCATGCCAGACTCTGTTTCCGACTCATCAACTAAGCTTGCAGCTGTTTGCAAAGCCTGCGGCATCCAGATTCCAGAACTGTTTCTTCCCGCTCCCGATATTGACCTGACACGCTTTGCCGTTGTCGCCTGTGATCAGTTCACCTCTGAACCTGAATACTGGCAGGAAACTGCAGATATTGTCGGCTCCGCGCCTTCAGCGTTTAATCTGGTGCTGCCGGAATATTTTCTGGAGTATCCGGGTGATATTCCGGTTGAAAACCGCATCGAAAGCATTAATACAGCTATGCGCGAATACTTGCAAAAAGAAATCCTGCAGTCAATCGGAACAGCGGCAGTAGTCCTGAAGAGAACACTTCCGGGTGGAAAAAACCGTCTTGGTCTGGTTCTGGCCATTGATCTTGAACAGTACGATTACACTCCCGGCAATAAGAAGCTGATTCGCGCCAGCGAAGGTACCGTTCTTGACCGCATTCCGCCGCGTGTCGCCATTCGGCGTGACGCGCCGCTGGAGCTGCCGCATGTCCAGTTGTTGATAGATGATTTCGAACATGCTGTAATTGAACCGCTGTTTGAGTCGGTAGAGCAACAGGATGAACCTCTTTATAACTTTGAATTAATGCAGGGCGGCGGCCATCTGACAGGATACAAAATCGATGTCGCTGACAAAAACCTGCTTACTGCCCTGAGCAACCTGTCGAATCTGGAAAGCTACAGGCGTGATGGCATGCTTTTCGCGGTTGGTGACGGCAACCATTCACTGGCAACAGCTAAAACCCATTACGAGAATAACAAAGCAGCCTTCGGGCCTAATCATCCGGCCCGTTATGCTTTAGTGGAAATAATAAACATTCACGATTCCGGTCTGGAATTCGAGCCGATTCACCGTGTCCTGTTTAATATTGAGCCTGAATTTTTCCGGCGGTCAGCAGTAGCTTACTTTGGTGCTGATGCTTTGATATCTGATACCAGCGAAGCGCTGCCGGCAGATCCGGCCCTGCTGCCCACTGCTGTCGCGAATCCTGACGGCACACTGACGTTGCCTGTTCTGCAGCCTGATGGCTGCAGTACGCTGCAGCTGGCAAAACCGAATGGCGGCAGCCTCCTGGCGGCAGAACGGGTAACTGGATTTATCGACCTGCTGGTTAAGGAACACGGCGCACGTGTGGATTATATTCACGGGTCAGCAGCAATGCTTTCACTGGCTGCCGCCGGAGCCTCCGGTCTGTTGCTGCCGGTTCTGGAAAAGAATGACTTCTTCGAGGCTGTAGCTCATGAAGGTGTTTTGCCGCGCAAAACCTTTTCAATGGGTGAAGCCCATGAAAAACGGTATTATCTGGAAGCCCGTAAGATTATCTGATCAGTCGGAAAGGTTCAGGCGTATGGCTCAAAACCTCCCTGCACAACAAAAAACTGTCTGTATTATCGGTGCCGGTCTGACTGGTCTGGTTGCGGCGTATCGTCTGGCCAGACAGGGCCGGGCTGTTATTCTGCTGGAATCAACGTTGGAAGCCGGCGGTATGGCTGCGACCTTTCCTCTTGGGCAAACACGCCTGGAGCATATTTATCACCATTTCTTTACCAGTGATACCCACTTGATCGAGCTGGTTGAGGAGCTGGGACTGCAAAATAAGCTTAGTTATCATGAAACACGGGACGCGCTGTATTCAGACGGCCGTATATTCCCTTTTTCGGGAGCAGTTGACTTAATGCGCTTCAACCGTATCCCTGTAACGCAGCGGCTGAAGACGGGTCTGCTGGTTTTGAAAGCCGGCAGAATTCGTGATTATAAACCCCTTGAGCAGGAAACAGCTCTTTCCTATTTACGGCGTTCCTGTGGCCACGACGCCTGTAAGAAGTTATGGCAGCCTTTGCTGCGAGCCAAATTTGACCATGACGCTGACAAGGTTTCGGCAGTCTGGATCTGGAATAAATTTAAACTGCGCGGCGGCTCGCGGGCCAATAAATTCAGCCGCCAGAAGCTCGGCTATATGCAGGGCAGCTTCCAGGTACTGATCGACGCTTTGGTCAGCGGTATTGAAGAACGCGGCGGCCGTATTCATTATGGCTACACCGCCATGGATATAATCCGCCGCGGCCGTCGTTACCAGGTTGCCTGCATTCTGGAAAACTGCAGTCAGGCAGCTTTCACCGCTGATGCTGTAATCGCGGCTGTTGCTTCGCGCCAGTTTGCTAATATTGTTACCAGCCTGTCGCTGCCGAGTCAGTACATGAAACGGGTTCGTCAGGTCCGATATAAAGGTGATCTTTGCCTGATTTTGCGTATCCGCAATAGTCTTTCACCCTATTACTGGACAACCGTCTGCGATGATCTGCCGTTCGTTGTCGTTATCGAGCATACCAATATGACCGGCACCGAACCTTACGGCGGTTCGATTATTTATTTATCCCGTTATCTCGATGTATCCGATCCATTGTGGATAAAATCTGATGGTGAAATTTTCCAGGAGTTTATTTCCGGCTTGCGAAAGATGTATCCTGATTTTGATCCAGCCGATCTTATGGACTGGCGGCTGCGGCGTACGCGTTATGCGCAGCCTGTTATAACCTGCGGTTACCGTGAAAGTCAGCCGGAGCTGGAAACCCCGGCAGACGGAGTTTACCTGGCCGGCATGGCTCAGATTTACCCCGAGGACAGGGGCATGAATTATGCCATTCGTCTGGCAAATGAAGCCGTTGCCGCAGCAGACAGGTATCTGAATCCCGCCGGGGTTCTTAAGGAAGACCCGGAAAATCACACGCGTAAAAATTCATGAGGAGCTTTTTTAAACGCTGGTCATTTTTGCTGCCACTGCTGTTGCCGTTACTGCCGGCAAGCCTGGCGTTTATTTTTCTTGGCAGCGATACTCCCGACTTTTTGCTTTGGTGGCTGACGATAACTGTATTCGGATTGGCTGTCCTGCCCCTGGCCGGACGTCTTTTCCGCCTTTCACCTGACAGCGGCTTTTTATTTGCCAAGCCTCTGGGCATGGTTCTGACGGCTTTATTTGTATTCATTCTTGCCAGCCTGCGGCTCGCGCCGTTTCGCCAACTGACAATTCTGGGCGTATTGGCCGTATTCGTCTGCGCTGTTCATCTATCACCGCTTAACCGCAGCTTCTGGCGGACAGCTGCCCGGCCGAAAACTCTGCTTTACTGGGGAATTGAAGAATCGCTGTTTGGCTTCAGTTCTTTACTCTGGACTTTTGCCCGCGGTCTGCATCCGGCGCTTGATTCATTGGAAAAACCCATGGACTACGGCTTTATGATGTCGCTGTGGCGCGCTGATTATCTGCCAGCTGCCGATATGTGGCTGGCCGGTAAGCCGATTAACTACTATTATTTCGGCCAGTATCTTGCCACTTTCTGGGCCAAAGCCTGCGGGATAGCGCCTGAAATCGCCTATAACCTTGCTATGGCGTCGTTGTTCGCTCTGACCTTCTGCCTGACATTCGCTGTTGCTCTGCTGCTGGGCACAATCTTTCTGCGCGAAAAACACCGTGCTTCGCCGATACTGCCGCCCGTTTTCGCCGGCACAGCAGCAGTCTTACTGACCTGCGGCGGCAACGGGCATATCTATTATTACGGTGCCAGCAGATTCGGCAGCTGGCTGTTCAGCGTCTTTAGCAGATTGGGCTGGCCGGTCGGCGAACGTTCAGCCATGTACTGGTTTGCTGACGCTACCAGATATATCGGCTACAACCCTGACACAGTTGATAAAACGATTCATGAGTTCCCTTTTTATTCTTTCCTGGTCGCTGATCTGCATGCGCATGTCGTTAATTTGCCGCTGGTTCTGCTGGCCCTCGGTTTGCTGGCTGTGATAATAACCAGACCACTTACTCCTGCCCGTTCTTCAAGTCGGTTGCTTAATGTAAGCCGGTTGTCATTCAAAGAGGCGCTGCCGGAACAGGCAGCAAATGAGGCGCTTACACGGGCAAAAAAACAACACATCTCATTCAGGGAAAGATTGCCTGAACCGCATCTGTTGCTGCTGGCTGTATTGCTGGCAGTGTTCATGATGGGCAATTACTGGGATTTCGTAATCTATTTCGCTGTCAGCGCTCTGGTAATGATCCTCCGGCCGCTGAAACAATCCGCCAGGATTACCAACGGGCGCGCAATGCTGCTTGCTGCCGCCGGAGTTCTGCTTTTGGCGATTCCATTCATGCTTGTCACTGACGTTTTTATAGCGGTGTTAATATATGCCGTTGTAGCATTTCTGGCACGATTTGCTGAAAGGCACTGGCCGCATACCCTGACTGTCGCCATTGCCTGTCTGACAGAGTTGTTTTTCCTCGCCCATCTGATAGCGCTGCCTTTTAATTACGCGTTTGAACCGATTTCAAAATCAATCGCTCGTACGGTTAATCAGACACCTCTGATCCAGCTTTGGATACTTTACGGATTTTTCCTTATGGCTGAAGCAGCATTCGCAATTGATCTAGTGCTGGAACAGCGGTCAAAGGAAATCAGCGCCGTCAGGAACTTGAATTCTCCTCAGGTTTCTGAACCCGTGACTCAGAATAAGCATCTTCTTTCTTCACTGCTCAATCTGACATCAACCGACCGCCTGCTGGTTATCTTTATGATCTGCGGGTTTAGCCTGATACTTCTGCCGGAATTTATTTATGTAGTAGACATCTATTCCGGCGATTACAAACGCGCCAACACCATGTTTAAATTTACTTATCAGGCGTTCGTAATGCTGTCATTTGTGCTTGCCTGGGCACCATTGCGATACTTGCTGCTGCCGGCAGCAGCTGATAATCCTGCCAAACGTCCGCGTTCGGTTACCGGATCCGGCTTATCAACCAGACGCAGGCGAGTAGCCGGCGCAGCTTTGTTGCTTTTATTTGTGCCTTCACTGATGTATCCGCTTACAGCCACTGCTCAATGGCTGGGCCCCTTCAAAATCGAATTGTATCAGGGTCAGGATGGCGTCAGGCATATGTCGTTAAAGGATTCAACCGCAATTCCCGGAGCTGACGAGGGCGAGCTTTCTCCTGATTATGAAGCGATTCAATGGTTCAATACTGAAGTAAGCGGCCAGCCTGTCATTCTGGAAAGTTATGGCGACAGCTATACCGATTATTGTCGCATCTCAGCTTTTACCGGTTTGCCGACAGTGGTCGGCTGGCAGACTCATGAGTGGCTCTGGCGAACAAGCAAGGCCACTCCCGATGCGTACAGCAGCGTGGTAACACCGCGCCAGGCCGATGTCCGCACGATGTACACCTCGGCTGACAAGGATGAAGTTGTCCGGCTGCTTAGTCATTATGAAGTTCGTTACATTGTAATCGGCGACCTCGAGCGACATAAATTCCCAACTGTAAATGAAGACGGTCAGCCAGCAACTTCAGTCAATGAAGCCTTGCTGAGCTCACTGGGAGAAATCGCCTTTGAGTCTGGTTCTTTGATAGTAATCAAGCTTAGCTGAATCTGTTTTTCCTTCGCTGCCAACAATCATTTTACCAATTTCGCTAACGCCTTGCCGGCCTTTTTACTTTTGTTTGTTATAATGTATGTATATTTAGCACAAGGAGGCACGATATGCGTTACAAAACACTGGGCAAAACCGATATTTCGGTTTCGGAAGTTGGCCTGGGCACCTGGGCCATGGGCAGCGATTATTTCGGTCATACCGATGACGATCAGTCAATCGCAGCCATTCAAAGTGCACTGGATGTAGGTATCAACCTGATTGACACTGCTCCTGCTTATGGCTCGGGGCATGCCGAGGAGGTTGTTGGTCGTGCCCTTGCGGACCGACGCGACGAAGCGGTAATCAGCACAAAATGCGGCACAGTTCGCAATAAACAAGGTGTTTTTGTCAGGGATCTGACTTTTAAAGGTCTGCAGGAGCAGCTGGATGATTCTCTGCGGCGCCTGAAGGTAGATGTAATCGATATCTATCTGTTTCATTGGCCGGATCCGGATACCCCGGATGAACGGGCTGCTGAATCAATTGCCAAACTAAAAGAAACAGGCAAATTCAAGCACTTCGGAGTCTCAAACTTCAGTCTGGAACAGATTGATGTAATAGACAAAATAATTCCTGTTGAGGTCCTGCAACCGGCCTATTCGATTTTCGATCGCAGAAGAGAAAAGCTGATCGAGACCTGCGCCGCCCGCAATATTGGAATTATGACCTACGGTTCGCTGGCTGGCGGTTTGCTTACCGGCAAGTTCAAGGAAAAACCGAAATTCGAAAAAGATGATACCCGTGACAGCTTTTATCCCTTCTTTAAGGATGAACTCTGGGACAAGAGTATGGCGGTAATTGATGATTTGAGGCTAATTGCTGAGGAACGCGGCCGTCCATTGTCAGAACTGGCAATTAATTTCGTTTCTCAGGATTCCCATGTGCATACAGCACTTGTCGGTGCTAAGAATCCTGCTCAAGTGGAAGCAAATGCTGCCGCCAGTGGCTGGAAGCTGACCAGTGCGGAACGCCGTCGCATTAATGAGTCCTTTCAGCGAAACTACGGTGATGTTACTCTGAAATAAACTGCGATTCCGCAAAAACACCCGTTGACCAGGCAGTTGAAAACCTGCCGGCCTACGGGTGTTTTTATTTAAATTGTTTACGTTTTACTTTTGATTACCTGAAAATTCTGCCGCACTTTTCAAGCAAGTGTTCATGGTTTCAGAAATTCAGCTGTGATACCCGCAGCACGCCTTTTATTGAGCACAGCTGCATCAGGATTTCTTCAGTTATCGGGGTATCGATCGACAGAAATGACTGAGCCCGCATTTTGTCCTTTTTGCGGCTCCAGTGCATTGTGGCTATATTGATCTCGTGCTCCCCCAGCACAGTGCCAACGCGGCCGATTATGCCAGGCACATCATCATTCTGCATTGCAATAACAAATGGTGAAAGTTCAAAATCCATATGATAGCCAAAGAAATCGACCAGTATTTCGGAATTCTTGCCAAAAACAGTCCCCGAGACAGATAGATCCTTTTCAGCCGCATAAAACCGAACTGTGATCAGGTTTGAATACTTCTCCAACTGACTCGTTTTACTTTCTACGACCTGAACGCCGCGCTCAGCTACATTCTGGCGGACATTGACGAAACTGATGCGCTCCTTATTTATAGTACTCATAAAACCTTTGAGCACAGATAAAGTCAGGATACTCGTATCCTTAGAGGCAAGCTCACCGCTGTAGATGATCTCAATTTTGCTGATCGGCGCTGTTTCAGCCTGATGATATATGGCTCCCAGCTTTTCAGCCAGACTGGCATAAGGGCGCAGCTCATTCATGCTGCCGCTGAAAGCCGGCATATTGATTGCCGATACCAGCTCCCCTTTCAGCGCTTTACTGACCTGCTCGGTAATGGCAATACCTACATTGGCATTCGCCTCGTGCGTTGAAGCGCCCAGATGAGGAGTGTAAATCAGATTTTTAAGTGTCAGCATCGGATTTTTGTATTGCTGTTCGCCGGGTTTGGCACTGAAATTGGGCTCCTTTTCCAGAACATCCAAACCTGCTGCTGCAACTCTGCCGTCAACAAGTGCATCATACAGAGCTTTTTCGTTGACCAGACCGCCACGGGCAGCGTTTACAATGCGAACTCCCGGTTTGCATTTGGCCAACTGGGGCGCATCGATCAGATTATATGTTTCTTTGGTCTTGGGCATATGAACTGAAATTAAGTCCGACTGAACCAGAAGCTCATCCAGAGTTTCACAGCGGCCGATATCCAGATTCACAAACCTTTCAGGCGCAGTGTAGGGATCATAGGCCACAACCTTCATCCCGAGTCCGCAGAGTTTACGGGCCACAATAGCGCCAATCCTGCCCAGCCCGACAATTCCGGCAGTTTTGCCGTCCATTTCATTACCGATCATTAAACCACGGCGAAAATCATCATTATGTGAGGCTTCGTATGCAAGGCAGACATTTCGAAAGGTAGCGGTGGCAAGCGCCACAGCCATCTCGGCAGCCGCCATAGTGTTAGCCTCGGGTGTATTGACAACAATAATGCCGCGTTCAGTGCAGGCTTTGATATCAATATTGTCAACGCCATTACCGGCGCGTCCAACTACCTTAAGATTTTCCGCCATTTCCAGCAGTGACAAAGTAACCTTGGTCGCACTGCGGACAATGAGGCCGTCGTAGGGGGCCATAATGCTTTCAATTTCCGCCTGGCTTAAACCAAAGCGCTCATCAACCTCAAAGCCCTGTTGCCGCAGGTATTCAACCGAATCAGCGGCAATTTTCTCTGTTAAAAGTATTTTCATTCTAAAACTCCCCGATCTATTGGCAGGAGTTTGCTGCATTCTGAAAAACAGCAGCTGAACTCCGGATTAATTAATTCTTGCTAAATCCCAGTACTTCTTCAATCGCAGCCAGCAGCTCGTTAATATCGGCCAGCGTGGCGTCTGCCATATGAGCAATCCGGAAAGTACTGCCCTTGGTTTTTCCATAACCGTTTGAGATGCTGAAACCGCGCTCGCCCAACGCACTGTTTACACTGGAAAAATCAAAATCAGCACCATTATTAATGCAGGTCACCGTATTGGAACGACAGCCCTCCGCCGCAAACAGTGAGAAATGTTCACTTGCCCAGGAGCGAACTCGCTCGGCCATCTCAAGATGACGGGCAAAGCGATTATCAAGACCTTCCGCAAGTATGCGATCCAGCTGATAATCCAGCGCGAACATGTGTGAAAGAGATGGTGTGGAAGGATACTGATTTTTTTCCTTAACAAATTTATACAGCTCAACAAAGTCAAAATAAAGGCCGCGGTGCTCAACCTTCTCTGCGTTTCTCACCGCTTTTTCCGATACGGAACAGAGCGACAGTCCCGGTGGCAGTCCAAGACATTTCTGAGACGAAGAGATGCAGATGTCAATACCAAGCTTATCCACTTCAATTTTATGACCGCCCAGAGAGCTTACACTGTCAACGCAGAAAACAACTTCCGGATAACGCTTTAAGACCTCAGCAATCGGCTCCAGAGGAGTCGCTACACCGGTGGCCGTTTCATTGTGGGTTATGGTGATCAGGTCATATTTGCCGGTCGCCAGAACCTTTTCCACGTCCTCAGCACCGGGACAGGTCCCAAGTTCGAACGAAATTTTATCAGCGGGAACGCCATTGCTCTCGGCCATTCTGAACCAGCGGTCACCGAAAGCTCCGATTGAAAAAACGGCTGCCCGTTTAGCGGTGCAGGAGCGAATTGCCCCTTCCATCAGGCCGCTGCCGGAGGATGTGGACAACAGGATTTCATTCTTTGTATACATCAGCTGACGCAGCTTGTCAGAAATGGATTTCTGCAAAGCCGAGGCATCCTTTGTCCGGTGACCGATCATCGGTCCGGCCATTCTGGCGAGAACCTCCGGTTTAACATCAACGGGGCCGGGGATGAAGAGTCTCTTGTACATATACTTTACTCCTTAATATGATCACAATGATCGCACAGATATTCCGACCTGCTTCGTCTCGCTTCAGTTTCCGATCCAGGCCGGATTATCAGACTGCTTTAACTGACAACTGTTTAACGGGCTGGAATGGTCAGCACCTGACCTAACTGGAGATTGTCGGATGTCATGTTGTTCGCGTCCTTAATCAGTTTCCAGAGCTCAGGAGTCGATTCATTATAATACTTTTGGGCTATACCGTAGAAGGTGTCGCCTGAAACAACAGTGTGCTGTGTTGGCAGGCCGCCAACCTGAGTGCCGCTGGTAGTAGCAATTGTTGTACTTTCGGTGGTGGATTCCGTATTGGAAGTTGTGGACACTGTCGTACTGCTGGTTGTAGCGACTGTTGTAGTACCCGCAGTGGTAATGCCGGCAGAGCCTGAATCCTTCTTGAACAGCATATTGTAAATTGCAAACAAGCTGCCGATCGCGATCAGTGCCAGGATGACATAAAATGCAATCCTTTTGCCGCGGCCGGAATCACGGAAATCATCATTGTAATAAAGGTCATCATCAAACGGATCCTGTTCGTGATCAGTCTGCGGCGGCTCAGGGGGTTCCTGACTCCGTTTTAAATCGACGCGGCCGGTACCGGTATCCCGGGTAAACCTGGTGTTCTCATCCTCGCCAGTGCCGGACGCAAAGGCAGCTGAGAACGGTTGAGATTTGGAGTAACCTGCGTCTGCACCGCTATAATCCACAGCGTTAGTATCCAGTTCGAATGATTTTGCTCCCTCGTCAACGGTTTTACCTGAATCGAATAAATTACTGCCAGACTCAACAGCTTTGCCGCCGCTGGCTGCTGATCCAAAGCCTCCACGTCCGATTCCACGGGCAGGTTTCTCCGCAGTAGTAATTTCTTCAACAAAACCGATCAGAAACTGCATTGTTGTGTTCGGCTGCTTGGCTGCAGCCGCTGTAATAACCAGGCCGGCAGCTTCACATTGGTCTTCAGCTTCATCGAGTAGTCGCAGCATCTCACGTTGCCCGATTGCTTCCATTAATTCCAGGTTGCAGATAATGATGCAGTCATCTATTTTTAATTGGGCAATATTTGAGTATCGAACTGTGCCGGCGACACCGGCGCAATAAACATTAAGGCGGTCAACCGGATTACCGTCCTGATCAATCGGCTCCAGTGGATAATCATCAGTCGTAAGCGGGTATAGTATGTTATTGCGATAAAGATAGGCGCAGCCGCCGCCCATGGTTATGGATGCGAGCTCTGAGTCTCGGACGATCACGCCGGCAAAGTAAGGTTGTCGGACGTTATCGTGCTGTAGTGTTATTCTGCCGGCTACCTCTACTGCCGTATCAGCCAGCTCATTAATTTCAGCATCAATATTCCGACCGGTCTGCTTCATGTTTGATAACATGTTGTCCAGCGAACGGCGGACGCGGGCAGTAACGCCCTCTTCACTGTTGGCTCCTGCATGAGCAAAGGCGGCATAGAAAAAGCCACGGTCTTCACGATCAAGAGTGATATCCGCGGCGCGCATTTCCCGGCGGCTGTTCAACCGGCCATCCAGATAAAAGGCATCATTTGCACCCTGAACG
Source organism: uncultured Oscillospiraceae bacterium (assembly GCA_964581135.1). Taxonomy (GTDB): domain Bacteria; phylum Bacillota; class Clostridia; order Saccharofermentanales; family UBA5734; genus JAXGXQ01. The sequence continues at coordinate 14,221 of CAZOMW010000006.1, read as the reverse complement.
GGATTATATCGTGCTGTCACAGTAGCAGAAATTCGAGTAGTAGCGGCCTTAACTGGTTTTGCCATGATTATCCTCCAAAAATACCACGCAGTTCAGGCGCTGAAATAAAAGTATTTCAGCGCTTAGATAATGGTGCCGGGTTGTTATCAGACGGCGTGGAATAACGCATAAAAGCCTGAAATTATCTTAATAAACGGTTTTTATTATATCATATCGTTCTCTGGACTAACAATTGATTTTTCCGCCGCTTGCCTCGCGGCCAGCTGCAAAAGACGTTCACGTGATGGTCTTTCCGGCTGCCTGATTACATAATGCAGCAGTCTCTCCAGTTGGGCTCCCAGCTGCGGGCCTGACTTAAAACCAAGGTTCATCAGATCCCTGCCGTTTACCGGCAGTTCCTTTACTGAGATCAGATCACGGTTTAGCTGCATAGTACGTGCTGCACGGGTAAGAGCAGCAGCGGCCGCGGGTGTCAGCCAGTCAGGCAGCCCCTCCCAGCGGCCGCCATCGGGTTGAACCGCCAACAGCTGAAGCAGGCAGGAGCCACGGAAAACAGCATCGCGCGCACCATCAGCATCCAGTTTGCAAATTCGCAGAACCCGATCGGCCAGGTCACGTACCTGCACCCATTCAGGTGCCAGTGATTGTTCACATAAGCAAGCAAGCACCAGCAGCAGTGCAGTTGCGTGCTCCGCGACAAAGGCAGAGAAACGCGCATCCTGTACCAGACTGCAGCGCAAAGCCCGGATATAAAAGTCCGAGCGGGCTTCAGCCAGAGTTACAGCGGCGTCAGCAACAGGTCTGCGGACCAGAAAAACCGCCACCAGTCCGGTCGGTACAGTCAGTTCCTGCGGGAAGTCGAGAATATTCTCCTCACCAGGCAGTAATACACGCTGCAGTTGCACCAACTCCATCTCATCGGCAACAGTCAGGTTTAGTGCGTCCATTGCGGTTCGCATTACACCGGTGCCGGCAAATTCCGCCAGGCGCTCCACAAACCGGGTGCCGCAGGTACGACCGAATTCCGAAGCTATTCTCTCTTTGCTGAGTTTATAAATCAGGTTCTGCTGCAGCTCTGCCGCCACCAGAAGCGGCATCTCCGGTACCAGATCAAGCTGGGCACAGAAACGTACAGCACGCAGTATCCGCAGGGCGTCCTCCGCAAAACGGGCGGCCGCCGCACCAACAGTACGCAGGCTGTGCCGCTTCAGATCTCCAAGGCCGTCAAATAAATCCAGCAAGCCCATGTCCGGACGGTAGGCCATGCTGTTGCAGGTGAAATCACGCCGTTCGAGATCCTCATCAACACGGCTGATAAAATCTACGGAATCTGGCCGCCGGCTGTCGCGATATTCCTTCTCGACTCGAAATGTTGTCACTTCAATACTTTTGCCGTGGTGCCGGACAGTGACAGTACCGTGCTGAATGCCGGTTGGCAAGACATTGGGAAAAAGTTCCATGATTTGCTCCGGCAGAGCAGATGTCGCCAGATCATAATCATGTACCGGCTCATTAATGATCAGATCGCGAATGCAGCCGCCGACAAACAAGGCATCGTGACCAGCGTCAATAATCACTTGCCATATATAAAGAAAGTCTACGGGGATGGGGAGGTACATGGGTTGATATGTAATCATGGACGCGGCTGCTGCCTCCCTATAAACGCTGGCATTGCGGCGTTACAACACTTTTATTGCGCCTGTTCCGGCTACGATGATATGATGGTAGCACATTCGGGCCTGACGGGCCAGACAGCCTTTAAATGTACTCCGTTATCAGGAGGTTGACTATAATGACTAAATATCAGGCAGGGAAATCTGTTTTCGCGCAAGCTGTTGTTTTGCTGGTTTTATTGCTGGCAGTGTACTTGCCGGGACAGACTATAACGGCAGTATCTTCAGAACAGCCATCTGAGTCAGTAACAGAACCGAGTGTTTCTGACCCGGGTGTTACTGAATCAGGCTCACCTGTGATGGAACCGACGCCGCTGCCAACTGAACCTGGTGCAGCTGTTGATCTGCAGCCTCTCGCCCTGGCGGCGGGTCAGCTTCATTCCCTGCTTGTGCATGCTGACGGCAGACTGTTTGCTTATGGTGACAATACCTATGGTCAGCTGGGAATCGGCAACGAAGAGCCACGCGAGGGCATGCTTGAATCCCTTATGCAAGGGAACGCTGTTTTTGCGGCTGCAGGTGCCTTTCACAGCGTTGTCTTAACAAAAGACGGCAGAGTACACACCTTCGGACGCAATGCTTTCGGACAGCTTGGCACTGGTGATGTCGTTAATTACTCTTTGCCGCAGGTAATTGAGGGCATCCCGCCTGCTGCGACAGTTGCTGCCGGAGCCTATCACACTTTAATCCTTGGACAGGAAGGCAGCGTCTGGGCTTTCGGTGACAATACAAGCGGCCAGTGCGGCTTAGCCAGTGGTGAGAATGTGCAGAATGAAGCCGGCGAATTGATAGCCCGGCGGGTTATCAGGCCGCAGCGAATTCTGGCCGCAGGCGCGAAATCCATAGCCGCCGGCAGTACTCATAGTCTGATTTTGCTTGCTTCAGGTGAAGTTCTCGCTTTTGGCGGCAATGAACGCGGCCAGCTGGGAGACAGCAGCACCGAATCACGCACTGAAATGCTGCCCGTACCGGGCATTAGCCGGGCAACTCTGATCGCGGCCGGCAGTGACCACAGTTTGGTTGTAGCGGGAGCGGAAGCAGATTCTGCCGGACCGGATTCAGACTCTGTCAGAGCAGATACCACACCTGCAATTAGTGCGCAAAGCAAACAGGTACTTTATGCTTTCGGTGATAATGCACTTGGTCAGTTGGGTACCGGCTCCGATTATTCTCAGGCGGCGTTCTCGACTTCACCTATTGAAGTAAACTGGCGGGAAACAGCAGGTGTTGATTATGAAATCAAAGCCCTGGTAGCCGGCTACGGCAATTCTTTATTGATTGTTAATAAAGTCAGCTCTTCTGCTGCTGAAGTTGCTCCAAAAACAGGAAGCAGCAGCACTGATTCACCTGCAGCCGGCAACGGGCAGACAGATCCGCGTACAGCCCGTGTTCTGATCTGGGGCAGTAACGCTTATGGTCAGCTGGGAAGCGGAAATACAACCAGTGCTGACAGGCCTTATCTGCTGCAAACAGCTGACCAGGGCCATCGCGGCAACACTTATCTGCCGTTCGATTCTGCTGCTATTGGTAGCGGCCACATTCTGCTTGCCAGCAGCCGCGGCTTGTATGGCGCTGTCGGCCGTAATAGCAACGGTCAGCTGGGCAGTAATGACGACCCAAACGAAACCACATTTGTGGGAGTCGAATTGCCGGAACTGGTTGCCGAAGCTCCTTATCCGACATTAGTTGAGGTAAGAACAGCGCAGCTGGGCAAAACAGTCTTTGATGGGCGTGATCAGACAAAAATACTGCCGCTGCAGGTTCCCTGGGACACAGTCTATGCTTTCGGCTCAGAAAGCGCTCTCGAACCGGCTGATCCAAATCTATCCTACATAATTATTGCAGCCGGATTAATTCTACTGCTGGCAACTGCCGCTGTGGTTGGCTGGAGATTGCTCAAGCGGCACAAATCAAGCCGGGAAATAAATTAGCAGGCAATATTACTAAACCGCAGAATTTGAAAAAGCCCAGTCTTCCAGCCTTCATAAATGATGAGACCAATTGACAGCCTCGCCAAATAAACAAGTAGCAAATTAGTAACATGAAAAAGCAAAAGCCACTGTTACCAGTGGCTTGCGGTGTCTATGGTGGAGATAACGGGAGTCGAACCCGTGGCCTCTGCCTTGCGAAGGCAGCGCTCTCCCAACTGAGCCATATCCCCGAGTGCTGTCGGCAGACAGCATCAGTTATTATAGTGGTCAGATGGAAGCTCTGTCAATAGTTCCGATCTGCACGAAACAAGCGGTCAGCTCGCAGTTGGTTCGTCGCCCGCAGCAGCCTGACGTTTGCCCAGTTCGAGCCTTTCCAGAGCAACAAAGTCAACTTTACCGACTTTAGTACGCGGCAAATCGTCACAAAATTCGATTTCACGCGGGATCGCATATTGGATCATAGTGCGTTCGCAGTATTCCAGAATCCGCTGCCGCAGCGTTTCATCATCATCGTGAGGATTATCTTTTACAATAAATACTTTGGGCACTTCCATCTTGTATGGGTGCGGTATGCCAATTACGCAGGCCAGACGTACACCCGGCACTTTGCTGATTAAATCTTCTATCTGCGACGGAAACACCGGTACACCCGAAACTTTAAGAATTCGCTTGATTCGCTGCTTGAAGTGGAAGTAGCCGTCTTCATCCATGAATCCGTAATCGCCGGTATGAACCCAATCAAGCCCGTCAGCATGCCGGCGGATGGTTTCCCGGGTGGCTTCATCATCGTCAAGGTAGCCCATCATAACAGTCGGCGCGTTGATGCAGAACTCGCCGTCTACCCCAAGCTCAACCTCTTCAAGAGTGCCAGGTTTAACAACCTTCATCAAAATATCCGACAAAGGCAGTCCGACAGTGTCATCACGGGAATCCATCTGCGGATTAACAGCGCAGACCGTGACGGTTTCTGTCAGACCGTAACCTTCGCGCAGGGCGCTTTCACTGCCTCGTTCTTTAAGAAATTTCTCAAATCGATGTTTTGTTGCACTTGGCAGACTGTCACCACCGCAGAAAGCAGCTTTAATGCAGGAAAGATCAGTATTCTGCAATCTGGGATTCTTCAGCATGCTCTCGTATAGCGTAGGAACTGCTGCCAGATAACTTGGTTTTTCTTTGATTATTACCGAAGCAAAAACTTCAGGCGAAAATTGCGGCACCAGAATGCAACGAATACCCATATACAGCATGGTGTGCAGTCCCATGCAAAGACCAAAACCGTGGAATAAAGGCAGAATTGTGACCATTGCCAGCCCTTTCGGATCCCAGTCCGGATCCTTGGTCAGGCCGACAATCTGGGGGCCTTGCACTGCTAAGGCATTAAAGTTGAATGACGACAGCATGATAGTTTTCGGTGTTCCTGTTGTACCGCCGCTGTGCAGATAAATGGCACAGGCACGGCTGTCAGCAGCCGCGGGGGGCAGGTCAGGCACTTTGCTCTGCCCTGTTTTCATAAAATCTCTCCAGGTCATAAGGTATTGATTTGTTTGAAAACGCAGTATTTTTCTACCTTTTGCCAGATAGAAGCCGATGCCCATTACCTTCGAAAGATAATCGCTGATTGAACAGACCACTGTTTTTCTAATCCGCGATTGAGCCAGCATATCGTTGTGTTTCGGAAGCATCGCATCCAGAAGAATAATATAATCACTGCGTGTTGAATTGATATACTGCGACATTTCCTCAGAAGGAGTCAGCGGATGAACCATATTGCAGATGCCGCCCAGACGATTGACAGCGTAAAAGTAAATGACTGCATGCGGAGTGTTCGGCAGACAGATAGTCGCGACCTGCCCTTTGTGAAAACCCTGCACCCTTAGGGCGGCTGCGGCCTGATCAATACTTGCCAGCAGTTCCCTGTAAGTCATTTCCTGCCCCATGAATGACAGAGCCGGATATTCCGGATACTTCTGAACTGTTTTGCTCAGGATGCCGTAAAGAGTATCCTGCGGATACCGGAGGTGCTCCTTGAACCAAGGGTCATAGTGCTTGATCCATCTTTTATCCATTCTCGTCTCCTTAAATGCTGTGCCACATATAATTCACATTGTAGCTCAAGTTATTTTGAGATACAAACCTTTTGTCGATTCCATTTCTCCCTTGTCTCCGAAGTCTGCGTGGTATAATAAACAAACGAAATTACCCTGGCATTGTCCGGAAAGGCTGCTCATGGCAAAAACCAAACATAAATCTGTTTTCTGCTGCCGCGAATGCGGTTATGAATCAAGCGGCTGGCTTGGCCGCTGTCCTTCATGCAATCAATATAATACTTTCTTTGAAGAAAGAGTGACGGCTGAACCGGTTTCAGCCAGCGGCCGTCGTCACGCCAGCTGGTTGGGGGGCTCCGATCCTGCAGCTGACGGAGCGCGGGCGATTGTCCGGCTTTCAGATATTGAAACCAGTAGTGAAATTCGACGTTCCTCCGGCCTTTTTGAGCTCGACCGGGTTCTTGGCGGCGGCTTTGTCGAAGGCTCGCTAATACTGCTGGGCGGCGATCCCGGTATCGGTAAATCCACTCTGGTTCTGCAAGTACTGCAGCAGGGGGATTTCTCTGATCAGACACTCTATGTATCCGGCGAGGAGTCGGCAAACCAGATCCGGCTGCGGGCTGACAGGCTGGTTATCGACAGTGAAAAAATCAATCTGCTTGCTGCGACCAGCTTTGATGTTATTGCCGATGCTATTACTTCTATCCGGCCGCAGCTGGCCATAATCGACTCAATTCAAACCGTATATTGCGCTGATCTGTCCTCCGCGCCAGGCAGTGTCGGTCAGGTGCGCGAATCAGCAGCCGGTCTGCTGCGTCTGGCCAAGGAGCTGGGTACCACAATAATTCTGGTTGGTCATGTAACCAAAGACGGTGCTATTGCCGGGCCGCGGGTGCTGGAGCATATGGTGGACACTGTGCTTTATTTCGAAGGCGAACAGCATCATAATCTACGGGTTCTGCGGGCGGTGAAGAACCGTTTTGGCGCCACCAACGAAATAGGTCTGTTTGAGATGGCTGACAAGGGTTTAATCGAAATTGACAACGCTTCCCGGGCATTATTGGCGGATCGCCCTGTCGGTGTTCCAGGCTCCGTGGTCACTGCCTGTATCGAGGGCACGCGTCCCATTCTTCTGGAAATCCAGGCATTACTAAGCGAAACAGCCTATAACCTGCCTCAGCGAATGACCTCCGGAGTCGATAGAAACCGAGTCATAATGCTCATGGCAGTTATGGAAAAACACGGCCGCTATGGACTAAACACCATGGATGCCTACCTGAATGTGGTTGGCGGTCTGCGCGTTGACGAACCGGCAGCTGATCTGGCAATTGCTGCTGCCGTCACATCAAGCTTCCGCAATAAACCCTTGCGGGCAGGTACAGCTGTTTTTGGTGAAATAGGCCTTTCCGGCGAAATTCGTCCGGTTGCCCAGGCAGATCGACGGGTTATTGAAGCGTCACGTCTTGGGTTTTCAGCCTGTATTTTACCGGGAAGTTGCCGGAAGGCTGTTGAAAAGCTTGATCTGGCCGCAGATTTTGATCTGCTTTTTGTTGATCGTATCGGCGATGCCTTTGATTTACTGTTCTGAAAGCCAGACCGCAATACCTGATTCGAAAGAAACATTTGAAAGGAAAGAAACTTTTAAATGAAAGAAACAGCTGAAATTAAAAATTTGTCTGCTGCAGAAGAATTAGCCGCTAAAGATCTGAGAATTACCGGTGCCGGCAATTGCGACGCAGCTGCAACCGGTTGTTCCCTGGCGGATAACACGTCAGTCTATGCTTTGGTCCCGGCAGCAGGCTCAGGCAGCCGCATGGGCCGCAGCGATAATAAGCCTTTCCTGAATCTTGCCGGGGTACCGGCAATTGTGCGCACCCTGCGTGTTTTATCCTCCTGCTCCTGCATACAAGGCATCGTTGTACTTGCCAAGTCAGAAGAGGTTGCGCAAATGAAATCACTGCTGATGCCGGAATTTGCCGACAGGATCATGAGCGTCGAAGCCGGCGGTGCTACACGCCAGGATTCAGTCTTCAAAGGATTACGTTATTTGGAAGAGCGCTTGAATAAGCGGCATAAAAAAATAGCTGAAACAAATGCTGCAATAGTTGGAGAAGCTGTTTCCGACCCGCTCATTGCGATTCACGACGGAGCGCGCTGTCTGATAACGCAGGAAGTTATCTGCCGGACGCTGCGCCATGGGGCTGACATAGCACCCTGCGCCGCTGCTGTACCGGTTAAGGACACAATCAAAATCGCGGATAAAGTCGGACGAGTAGAGCGCACGCTTGACCGTTCGCACCTGTATGCGGTGCAAACCCCGCAGGTAGGCCGTTTGTCCGTTTATCTGTCGGCTTTTTCTCAGGCGGCTGAAAATGGTTTTGTTGCAACGGATGATATGTCCGTGCTGGAGGCTGCCGGTATAGAAGTTGATCTTGTGCCGGGTGACGAGCATAACTTGAAGCTAACCACCCCTGCTGATCTGGTCATCGCCCAGGCTTTACTGGAAGCAAGGAATTAAGGCCCTGACTCTGTTAGCGGTAAGACCAAACAGTCTTGCTGTCAATTCCCGAACACTGTTACAGCACAGAAAACAGCAATTCCCTCGCCGCGTCCGCAGGATGTAAGGCCTTCCCCGCTTGTAGCAGTCAGACCGACTGCCGTCGGGCTAAGTCCGAGCAGCTCTGCTACTCTGGCACGAATCCGTTCAACATGCGGTGCTAACCGCGGTCGCTGCGCTTCAACACTAATAGAAACATGAACCAGGCGGCGCTCGCCCAGAGTGGCAAGCGCTGCCTGTAAATAAACATTGCTGTCAGTTATCCCCTGTTCAAGACACAATTTATCTGCTGCAGCGCCAAGAATATTCTCGCCGCTGATACCGGAAATTGCGTTAGTCAGTGCATGCAGGATCACATCTGCGTCGCTGTTGCCAGCCAGCGCCGGAGCACCGGGAACAGCAACACCGCCGAGCATCAGTGAACGACCGGTTATTTCAGCTGTTTCAGCCTCTGAGACAAATCTGTGACTGTCCTGCCCGATCGCGAAACGATAGAGAAAGGGCTCCTGCTGTGGTTGCTGATTTTGTTTTATTTCTGCCATTCCAGTCACTGTTCTTTTCCTGCCTGCCATCCGAAGTTTTCGTACTTATGTTTGCACACCGGAATATTCAAATGCCTGACCATCAGCTGACAAATCAAATTCAATCAACGATTTCGGAGGTATCTTCTTTACTGTCAGCGCGAATCTGAACACGGCGGATTTTGCCGCTGATTGTTTTCGGCAGCTCAGCTACAAATTCCAGGATGCGGGGATACTTGTAAGGAGCTGTATGGGTTTTAACATAATTCTGCAGCTCTTTTCTTAAATCATCACTGGCGGTGTAGCCGCGTGAAAGTACAACAGTTGCTTTGATAACCTGACCGCGGACGGGATCCGGTACGCCGGTAATGGCACATTCAAGCACCGCAGGGTGCTCCATCAGTACACTTTCGACTTCAAAGGGGCCGATACGATAGCCGGAGCTCTTGATAATGTCGTCAGTACGCCCGACAAACCAGAAATAGCCGTCCTCATCCATCCAGGCCAGATCGCCGGTATGATAATAGCCGTCATGCCAGACATTGTTGGTTAATTCATCGTCTTTATAGTAACCGGAGAACATACCCGGCAGTTTTGTCCCGCCTGTGCGGACACAAATTTCCCCCGATTGACCTACCGGAACTTCCTTATCGTTGTCATCAAGCAGAGCGATGTTATAAACAGGCGAAGGCTTGCCCATTGACCCCGGCTTGGTTTTCATCCAATAATTGGTCACAACTGCAAGCGTCATTTCAGTCTGACCGTAACCTTCCTTCAACTCCATACCGGTAGCACTTAAAAACTGCTCATATACTTCCGGATTAAGAGCTTCGCCGGCAATTGTGCAGTGCTGGAGATTGGATAAATCATATTGTTTCAGATCTTCACGAATCAAAAACCGGTAAATAGTCGGCGGCGCACAGAAAGTTGTAATACCTGCCGTACTGATATGGTTAAGCATTACGTGTGGATCAAAACGCTCAAAGTCAAAAACATCAATACCGGCTTCCATAAACCACTGACCGTAAAGCTTGCCCCAGACTGACTTGGCCCAGCCGGTCTCCGATACAGTCAGATGCAGGCCGTCTGGATCAACCTTGTGCCAGTACTTGGCTGTAGGAATGTGCCCGAGAGGATAGGAAAAGTCGTGCGTAACCATTTTAGGCATGCCGGTGGTTCCGGACGTGAAATACAGCAGCATTGTGTCACTGATTACAGCGGCGTCTTCACCAGTCGGGCGCTGGAATGGCGGCGCGGCGAGCATGCCGGCATCGAAATCAAGCCAGCCTTCACGCGCGCCTTTAACCATCATCAGAACCAAAGGCTGATTGTAAGCGGCAGCCGCCTTTTCAACTTCAAATCCTACTTCGCTTTCAGATGTACAGAGAACTGCCCGGACATCAGCGGCTTTAAAACGGTAGAGTAAATCCATTTCATGCAGCTGATTGGTCGCCGGAATAGCGACTGCGCCGATTTTGTGCAGGCCAAGTATCGCAAACCAGAATTGATAATGTCGTTTCAGAATCAGAACAACCTTATCCCCGCGTCCGATACCCTGCTGTTGAAAATAGCTGGCAGCCTGATCGCTGGCTTTGCTCATAACCGCAAAGCTGAAAGTGTGTTCTTCGCCAGCCTCGTTGCACCAGAACATGGCGCGCCGCCCGGGCTCGGCAGCAGCAATCAGATCAATTACGTCATAAGCGAAATTGAATTGGTCGGGCACTTCAAATGTATAGTCAGAAATATTTCCATCTGCACCAATTGTTTCGTGCAGGTACTTTTTATGAATGTTCAGCATAATCGCGGCTCCTTCTTGCAGGTTACTTATTTATCATCAGATTGGCCCATCACAACGGCCAGAAAGCGGCAGGGACCGCCACCAATTGCTACCATTCCGTGAGGTTCGGAAGCGTCATAA
>CAZOMW010000006.1:0-3566 GCA_964581135.1 uncultured Oscillospiraceae bacterium | reverse complement strand
ATGCATCAGCTCCTCGTGGTCTCCAATCCGAACACGCAGTGTTCCGGACAGAATGTAATCAAGTTCCTGTCCGACGTGGCTGTTCAGTAGAAGCTCACAATCCTCGGCACCGGGTTCATATGGTGCTTCAACGACAAACGGCTCCGCGATACGATCGCGAAAATGCGCTGCCACGTGCAGGTAAGAAAAACCCTTACGCCGGATAATAGGCAGTCCTTCATCTTTTCTCACTAGTGTATAGGTGCTCAGATGTGGGGATTCACCGGTCATCAGGTCAGTGAGCGTAATACCGAAACGGTTGGCCGCCCGGTAAAGAAAAGTAAAGGAAAAGTCACGCTCACCTGATTCGTAGCTCAGGTACTCTTCCAGACTGACACCCGTAGCGTCTGCCATTTCCTCTGCCGGGATATCCAGCGTCTCACGCATTCCTTTTAGACGCAAAGAAATTTCATGAATAATTTCTTCCACAAGAAGTCCTCCTTCAAAAATTGACTTGTATATGTTCCAGACACAGAACGGCGTTCGGGGCCGGTATTGCTGACAACGGCAAAAAACCGGTACGCCGGCAGTAAAACAATAACTGCTTTAAATTTAGCTGATCTGTTGTCAGCGTACAAGTGAATAAATAAAATTAGCCGTCATGCGGTTGATTAATTGAATGTTTGCCGACTTTTATAAGTGTTTACCGGCTTTGTTGAATTTTACCGGCTTAATTGAATGTTTGCTGGCTTTTATGAGGATTATGCGAATCAGGAATCACTGACAGAGTTTACCAGCTCTTCCAGACCTGCACGTGTTGTTTCATCAAAGCCGCTCATTGTCAGGCGAGCCGAACCGGACTTAACCGCGACATACCAGGGTGCGGATTCGACTCCGTAGAGTGATGCCAAAGAAGGCTTGGCCGCAATATCGATAAATATCACTTCAGCCTTTTCCCGATAATCATCAGCAAACTGTTCAATCAGAGGAATCAGTTGCGGCTGAACTACACTGCCCGGCTGGTAAAAGACTAAAAGTACCGGTTTATCAGTTGCAGCCAGTAAGGCCGGCAGATCAAGGACCTCACGGTATACAATACCGCTGATGTCAGCTTCTATCGTTTCATAGCTGATCAGCGCAACCGAAGCCTGATCATTGATATCACCGATAGCCCGCTTGTCACTGCAACCGGTCAGTAACGCCAGCAAAACCATGCTTGAAACAGTCACAAACTTCAGAAAAGAGCCCCATGACAGTCTGTTCCGGATTGCGGACGCACCTTCGATCTGCGCTTGTCTGAGCATTGTTCTATTCAAGACTCTCCTGATCACGGTTCTACTGATCATGGCTCTACTGATCACGGCTCTACTGGTCACGGCTCACCGATTATGGCTCGCAAAGCTGTAATCAGTTCAGGCAGTAAACCCGCAGGAGCATCTTCGATTTTTCCCTTGTCAGCCAGCTCTGCCAGTTCACTCCGCATTGGGAGCCGATCAAACAACGGCACATTCATTTCAGCGGCAGCATCAGCTGTATGACCGGGGCCGAAGATATTTATTTCTTCACCGCAGCAAGGGCAGCGCAACAGACTCATATTTTCAACAAATCCTAATACCTTAACACCCATCATCAAAGCCATATTACGTGCTTTTCGCACAATCATGGAAACAAGATCCTGCGGGGTTGATACCATAATAATTCCATCCAGCGGGATGGACTGAAAGACGGTCAAAGGTACATCGCCGGTGCCCGGCGGCATATCGATCAAAAGTACATCAAGACCATCCCAAATGACATCAGTCCAGAACTGCTTAACAACGCCGGCGATTACCGGACCGCGCCAGATGACAGGTGCCTCCGGGCTTTCCAGCATCAGATTGACAGATATTATCTGGACACCGTTGTGAGACTGGGCCGGGAATATGCCGTGCTCCGAGCCGGAAAGCTGGCCATGCAAACCAAAAAGCCGTGGGATTGAAGGCCCGGTGAGATCTGCGTCAAGAATGCCGACAGTCAGACCGGCTCGGGCGAGCTCAACTGCTGTAAGAGCTGTGATCATTGATTTGCCGACGCCCCCTTTGCCGCTGCAGACACCTATAACATGCCGAACCATGGCAAGCTCATGCGGCGGCAGCTTTTGAGGGATACTGATATTTTCGTGCCCGGCAGAGCCGCATTCAGACGGTTGAGAAGCGCAGCTGCTGCGATCAGCGCAGTTTTCACAGGAAGACAAATAATCACGACCTTTCAGTTAATCAGGTTTCATTATAACATAGCGTTTTTTAGTTCTCAGGCTGGTTGGCATCACGCACACACCGGAAGATATGGTAACCGGCTTTACGTTCAATATCATCACAGTTACCAAAAAGCTGCTTCAGATACTGCCTTGCTGAAGGTGCGCCCTGCTTGTTCTGGAGCACAACGTAGAGGCGACCACCTGGTTTCAAATGTTTAAAGGACCCGTCAAAGAAAGCATATACAGTTTTTTTACCTGCCCTCACAGGTGGATTAGTCACTATCAGGTCAAATTTTTCCTGCTGATCAATAGCAGCAAAGCCGTCACCCTGACGAATATCGACATAGCGAGTCTGATTGGCTGCTGCGTTTAGCCGGGCGAGCTCGACAGCTCGTTCATTTATATCAGTCATCACAACTTCCAGCGCAGGATACAGACGTTTAAATGTAATTCCAACCACACCGTAGCCGCAACCCAAGTCCAACAGCCGGCCGTGAGGCTGACTGTCATTGGTACGATAATCTGCATAAACTGTGTCAGTCAGCAGCTTCGTTCCGAAATCGAGGCGGTTTTTGGCAAAAACGCCGCTGTCAGTATTGAATTCGAGTGTTAAGTTTCCGATTTGGACTGTAATCCGGCGTCGATCATGCGCCGTTTCAGGCCTTTCATCATAATAATGTGACATTTCGGCGGCCTCCTTCCGTCATTTCATAAGCTTCTGGTCTGATTTATCAGCCCGGTTTTCGAAATTGCCAGCATCAGAGGCAAACCGACTAGATATATAACCACCAATTCAGAAACAAAGATGGAAAACATGAAGCTGAGAGTCACCAACGGAGCTACAGTAACGTCAGGCAGCAGAAAAGGCAGGTAAAAACCAACGACCAGCGCATTTACAACTGCAGCTGGCAGCAGAGCCAGAATCCGGCGCAGCCAGGTGCTGAGTTTAGGCGTTTGGGGCAGATGCACCTGTAGACGCCAGGTAAGCCAGGCAGCAAGCAAAGTTGCAAGGCTGCCGAATATTACATCGATAATTCCAAGTCCGGATGGGTACATCAGATTTGTTAACAAGCAGCCGGTAAAAAGGCCGGGAATCGCGGCAGGAGTAAGAGCTGCAAGGGTGGTAAGAGCTTCAGCCAGGCGAAACTGGACCGGCCCGAAAGCGAACTGGGCAAACGGCAGTGTCAGTACAATATAGGCTGCTGCGATTATCGCAGCCTGAGTAATTGCATATGCACGTTTGTTCATGGTATCTCCTTAAACGCAAACGAGACCGGCATTAATGCCGGCCTCAGGATGGCTCCTCAAGTTGGACTCGAACCAACGACCCTGCGGTTAACAGCCGCATGCT
>CAZOMW010000005.1:3188-28917 GCA_964581135.1 uncultured Oscillospiraceae bacterium | reverse complement strand
CTTTCCAGGATTTCAAGGAAAGTACGGATTTCACGCTGACCGCTTTGGTGGTAGCAGCCGCCTTCAAACTCATTAGCCGGTATCAGGTTTACATGGCACAACAGGCCGCGCAAACGAGCCGCCAGTTCTCTGGCATGTTCCGGCTGGTCATTGATTCCGCTGATGAGAGCATACTCGAATATTATTCTCCGGCCGGTACGATTGATGTGGTGCTTACAGGCACTTAAAAGCTCATCCAGCGAGTACTTGCGAGCGATCGGCATCAACTGGCGCCTGATCGTGTCGTTAGGTGCATGGAGTGAAATTGACAAGGTGACCGGAAGGCCTGTATCAGTGAATTCTAGCATCTCAGGCACTAGTCCGCAAGTTGAGAGCGAAATGTGGCGCATGCCGATATTGGCACCTTCCTGATCATTTGCTGCCAGCAAAAAGCGCTTGACTTCAGCCAGATTATCCATCGGTTCGCCGATGCCCATAATTACAACGTGGCCAACACGGCTGTCAATATCGCGGGCAATGCGCAGCACTTGCGCCAGCATTTCTCCCGAAGTGAGATTGCGACCAAAACCGGCCCCGGTTGAAGCGCAGAAGCTGCAGCCCATGCGGCAGCCCGCCTGAGAAGAAATGCAGACAGAATAGCCATGATGATACTTCATCAGCACGCTTTCAATAATGTTGCCGTCCATCAGACGAAAAATATACTTGCGGGTGCCATCCAGCTTGGAAATCAGTCGGTTTTCGGTGATCAGACCCTGGAAATCAAATTCTTCCCGCAATCCGGCGCGCAGAGAAAGCGGCATATCAGTCATTTCGTCGGGGTCAGCAATCCCGCGGCCGATCCAGCGGTGAATCTGCCCTGCCCGGTATGCCGGCAGAGATCGCGCCTTCACCCAGGCTGTCCAGTCGACACGGTCGAGATCGTAAGCGAATTTTTTATTATTAATGCTTTCAGGTACCTGAGTCATGATTTGTTTTCCTTTTTGCGTAATCTGGCGATAAAAAAGCCGTCGGTGCCATGTCGATGCGGCAGCAGTGTGATTGAGCCTCTGCCGGCCTGTTCTGCTGTCGCAGGATCTGCCAGCAAGGCAGACGGCAGATATCGGGTCAGATTTTCTCTTTCGAACAAATCCGGGAAGCGGCTCAGAAAGCTATCGATCTGGCCGTCATTTTCCGCCGGATTGAAAGTACAGGTGCTGTAAACCAGCACTCCGCCAGGTTTGAGCAGCGAAGCGGCGTGGTCGAGAATATCAGCCTGTAAAGGCAGCAGACCCTGAATCCTTTCATGGGTCATATTACGGCGGATCTCCGGTTTACGCGCCAATAAACCCAGACCGCTGCAGGGCACATCAGCCAGAATCCGATCGTACGGTCCCGATAATTCAGGCGGCCAGTCTTTGCCGGTCGCATCAGCAATATAAGCAGTTATTGAGCTTATAGCCAGTCTTTCAGCCTGGCTGTGAATCAGATCGACACGACCGGAATGAATATCACAAGCCGTTATTTCAGCCTTATCACCGCTGAGTTCAGCTAAATGGGAAGTTTTACCCCCCGGCGCGGCGCAGATATCCAGAATGCGTTCGGCCGGTTGCGGGTCAACGACATGGCTGGTCAGCATGGCGCCTTCATCCTGCACCGAAACAAGTCCATCCTGGTAAACAAGTGTTTTCTGCACCGGCCGGCCGGCCAGCTCGGGAATGACAGCTTCCGGAAGATAACGGCCCGCTGTGGATTCAATCCCGACCGCAGCCAGCAGCTCGCTGATTTCCTGAGGATCAGCTTTCAGACAATTGGTGCGCAGCGTGACCGGCGGCGCCGCCAACAGCTTCTCGGCCAGCACCGGAGCTTCAGCCGCACCGGCAGCCAGCTTAACATAACCGTAGAGCTCCGGCGGCAAGCTGTAGAAAAGCGGTGCATTTTTCGGATTGATCTGAGGCTGCTCCCGGGTTATCGAGCGCAGGACAGCATTTACCAGACCGCAGGCCTGCGGCCGCGCCAGTTGCTGACAAAGCCGGACGCTTTCATCAACTGCGGCGCTGGGGGGCACAGAACGGCTGTAGAGCAACTGAAAAACACCCAGCCGCAGAATTGTGCGGACAGTTGGCTCCAGGCTGGCAAGCGATTGTTTCTGCAAACGCTCACTTAAAACGTGATCAATTGTATAAAGTCGGGTGAGGGTACCGTAGACCATTGCTGTCGCAAAAGAACGCTGCTGCGGATTCAACCCTTGTGCGATCCCGTCGTTACTGTCTGTTTCGTCGGTCAGTGCCGCTGCCAGCACCAGATTCGCATAGGCGCCTTCTTCCAGCACGCGTTCCAACGTATAAACGGCTGCCCGGCGAGCCGGATCCGGTGGGCGGGGGATGCTTCGCTGTGAGGGCTGTTTCCCTTTATTAGAGCTCATGCGGTCAGCGGCGATCGCGGTTGTTGCGTGAAAGCAGGATCAATCGAGCCAAGTTGGCAAAAGCCATTAAGGCAGAGGCAACGTAAGTCATAGCCGCAGCCCTTAGCACCTTTTTGGCACCTGTTAACTCATCCGTAGTCAGAATCCCCTGATCTCTTAACACAGCTATTGCCCGGTTGCTGGCGTTGAATTCAACCGGCAGGGTGACAACATAAAAGAGTACGGCAAAGAAGAACAGGAAGATGCCAATGTTCGTCAAAGTCGGCATGCTCAGTATCAAGCCAAAAATCGCCATATAAGGTCCAATTCGCGAGCCGATGTTGGCAACCGGTACAAGCAGCGAACGCAGCTTGTTGGGGACGTAGCCCACGTCGTGCTGAATCGCGTGGCCGGCTTCATGGGCGGCAACTCCTATGGCGGCGATTGAAGGGCTGGAATGGGTCGCATCTGACAGCCGCAGCACATTTGTGCGCGGATCGAAATGGTCAGTCAGCTGGCCGGGCGTCCTTTCGATGCGGACATTGAACAGACCGTTCTGATCGAGAATCTGACGGGCGGCAGCCTGACCTGTCAAGCCGGAGCGGCTGGCTTCTTTGCTGTATTTGGTGAAGGTGCTTTTAACTGAGGCCTGCGCTATCAGGCTGAGGATAAGTACCGGAACTATAAGCAGCAGATAGGTATAGTCTATTCCGTAAAAGCCATAGCCCGGGGCAAAAAGATTGACTATCGGCATATTAATTTCCTCCTAAAGGTGTGCCTAACCGGTAATTATGAGCGCAGTCGCTGCAACTCATCCGCCGGCCGGCTTCGGTCTGGATTTCCAGTAATTCAAGGGTTCCGCCGGCGCAGGCAACCTGGATGCCATCTGATGTACAGGCGGTAATCGTGCCCGGCTCCCAGCCGGAATCGCCGCTGTCCGCGCCGTCTGCCTCTGAAACAATTCGGGTCAGGAAGACTTTGAGCCGTTTTTCATCGCAATATGTATAAGCGCCGGGCCAGGGTGTGCTGCCTCGAATGAAATCAAAAACCTGTTTGACGGGCTGGTTCCAGTCGATCTCACCGTCTTTTCTGGTCAGCAGACTGGTTACCGTTGCCTCGGCAGAATTCTGCGGTCGTGGTTTGAGTGACCCGTCAATCAGACCTTCAATTGCGGGCAGTATCATCTCAGCTCCCAGTTCAGCCAGCTTGTCCATCAGGGTGCCGGCATTATCGTCCTTTTCAATGGGAACAGCCCGCTGCAACAGGATATCGCCGGTATCCATGCCTTCATCCATCAGCATGATGGTAACACCGCTTTCGGGATCGCCGGCAATTATACTGGCCTGAACCGGTGAAGCGCCGCGGTGTCGCGGCAACAGAGAACCGTGAATGTTCAGGGCACCCAGCCGCGGCACAGCCAGGACATCGGGCGGCAGTATGCGGCCGTAAGCAGCAGTTACAAACAAATCCGGTTTCAGATCAGCCAGCTGACGGGCAAATTCGCCTGTACGCAGCTTTGTTGGCTGCAGAACCGGCAGTTTGTGTTCGTGTGCCAGAGCCGCAACCGGGCCGGGTTTAATTATCTGGCGGCGGCCGATCGGTTTATCAGGTTGAGTGACAACAGCTACCGGCGCCAGGTCTGCTTCGATCAGGCGTCTTAATGCCGGCACCGCGAAATCGGGTGTCCCCATATATATAATGCGGAGCATGGTGTCGATCATGAATGCTGTAATTCTCCTTTTACCTTATCTTTAAACAGGACTCCGTCCAGATGGTCATACTCATGGCAGATACAGACAGCCAGCAACTCTTCCGCCTCCAGCTCAAACGTGTTGCCGTGGCGGTCCTGAGCTTTGATTTTCAAGCTCGCCGGCCTGTCAACGTCGCCCCAGGTATCAGGCACAGAAAGACAGCCTTCACAGCTTGTCTGGCAACCTTCAGGGTTGACGATCTCCGGATTGATAAACTCTTTAATTCCGGTTTCATCGTTCAGATCTATGATAAAAATTCGCCGCAGAATTCCAACCTGTGGAGCAGCCAGGCCGATACCGTTGTTTTCGTACATCGTATCTGCCATATCATCAAGCAGCTGATGCAGGCGGCTGTCGAAGCGATCGACCGGCCTTGATTTCTTGCGTAGTGTTTCGTCGCCGTCCTTTAAAATCTGACGGATTGCCATGTTAATTTTCCTTTCAGGGTCAGTATTTCTCATTAGTCATAAGCTCCCGCGGGAACTACTTGGGCAGCCGGTTAAGACTGTCGCCAGACAAATGAATATCAACTTATTATATCATAGAACAGGTATTCAGGCTGTAGTCTTGTTACCGTTTTGACAGTTGCAGACAGTGTTTCGTTGCCGAATTAAAGCCTGTTAAATGCCGGAACTGAAGATAAACCCGAGTCTGTTCTCTTCTGGAAGTACCGGTATGAATTTTGCTTAC
Organism: uncultured Oscillospiraceae bacterium; assembly: GCA_964581135.1. Classification (GTDB taxonomy): domain Bacteria; phylum Bacillota; class Clostridia; order Saccharofermentanales; family UBA5734; genus JAXGXQ01. The sequence continues at coordinate 24,096 of CAZOMW010000005.1, read as the reverse complement.
ATCATTTGATAAGGATCAATGTCAATCGATCTGGAAAGCCGCTGGAAGTCAAAGCGATCCAGTACGGGTGCCAGGAAAGCAGCGAGTTGTTCGGCACTTTGGCCTTTGAGCACAATCCGCCAGCGATAGCGGCCGCGAATCCGATGGATTGGTGCCCTTGAAGCGTCAAGCAGCTCGATATTCTCATACCCCTGTACAGCCTGACGGTGTGCTGCCAAAGCCGAATGCAGCATCTGCGTGCGTTCGCGCACTGCTGATTCCGACTGGCCGGCCAGAGTGGCAACAGCAATTGAACCGAACGGCGGATACCGCAGTTGGCGGCGGAAAGCGATTTCTTCCTGATAAAAAGTCAGATAATCCTGAGCAGCAGCACAGCGGATCGCGAAGTCATCGATATTGTAGGCTTGAATAATAACCTTGCCCGGGTCGGCTCCGCGGCCGGCGCGGCCGGCAGCCTGGGTGATAAGTGCGAAAGCCCGCTCGGCTGCCCTGAAATCGGAAAGTCCGAGCATCAGGTCGGCAGCAAGTATGCCGACCAGTGTCACGTTGGGGATATCGTGACCTTTGGCAATCATCTGAGTTCCGATCAGTACATCTGCTTCACGCTTAATAAAGCTTGCCAGCAGCTCGCCATGCGACAACCGCGCCGCCGTTGTGTCCTGGTCCATCCGTAGAGTACGGATTTCAAGAAACTCCTGCCGCATCAGCTCTTCAACCTGCTGAGTGCCGGCGCCGAAGCGCCCGATCCTTTTACTGCCGCAGTTCGGGCAGACTGTGGGGATTGCATTTATCCGGCCGCAGTAGTGGCAGATTAGCTGCTCTTTCAGCTGCCCCGGCGGTGCGCCTGCAATCTGACGCGCATGGCTGGTCATGGCGACACTGCAGACACGGCAGCGGATCACCTGACCGCAGTCGCGACAAAGCACAAAGCCGGAATAACCGCGGCGGTTAAGTAGAATCATAGCCTGATGCCCTGCTTCTACAGTTATCCGCAGTTCTGCTGCCAGTTCCCGGCTGAAGAGGCTGCGATTACCGGCAGCAAGCTCGCTTCTCATATCAACGATCCTGGTTGCCGGCAGCGTGGCTGCCGTTGCCCGTTCGCTAAGGGTCAGTAGAACCGAGCGGCCGGTTTCTGTTCGTTGAAAACTTTCAATCGAGGGCGTGGCAGTGCCCAGCAGCAGCACAGCTCCATGCTCACGCGCCCGCATCCGGGCGATATCGCGGGCGTGGTAGCGGGGGTGGGTTTCCGATTTATAGGTTGATTCCTGTTCTTCGTCCAGCACGATAAGGCCGATATTTTCCAGCGGTGCGAATATCGCTGAACGGGCTCCGACAACAAGCCTGATCTCGCCAGCCAGAATGCGGTTCCATTGTTCCGCCCGCTCCGAGGGCAGCAGACGGCTGTGCAATACAGCCGCAGCAGTGCCGAAGCGAGAGCGGATACGTGCTGTCATTTGCGGAGTCAGCGCGATTTCCGGCACCAGAATTATGACGCTTTTGCCGTCAGCGACGGCCTGGCGAGCTGCCTGTAAATAAATCTCAGTCTTGCCGCTGCCGGTTATGCCAAAAAGCAGAAATTCCGCAAGTCCACCACTATCAGCTTCAACTGAAAGTGCCTGCAGGATTTGCGCCAGGGCAGCTTCCTGTTCCGGATTAGGAACCAGGTCGTCAGCCAGCACGGTTTCATCCGCCGGCAGGGGTTCTTCCTCCGGACGCAGATTTACATTCTCAAAGTGAATCAGGCCTTTTTTAGCCAGAGTATTCAATGTGGAACGGCTCACCTGAGCAGCGGCCATTACTTCAATAGTGGGCACGGAGCCGTATTCCAGCAGCAGTTCAATTACCCGTACCTGGCCGATCCGGTCAATCGCGCCGTCGTTCAGCAGTGTCTGTGCTTCCTCCGGGTCAGTCAGCAAAATCAGGCGGGTACGCTTACCCCGGATCGAGGTAACAGATGTCGGCAGCATGCAGCGAATAGCGTCACCGTAGGTGCAGATATAGCGGTCACGCATCCGGGCCGCCAGTCGCAGCTGGTCCGGCCGCAGCACAGGCTGCGGTGTCAGCAGTTTTTGAATCGGTTTGATATAAAAATCGGTGCCGGCTTCAGCTTTTAATGCCAGAACATAACCTTCCTGCTGACGACTGCCGTTGCCGAAAGGAACCTGTACCCTGCTGCCTACCTCCACCTGTCCCTGCAGATCCGCAGGCACGGCATAGGTGTAGCTGCGGTCAAAAGCGCGGGTTGATTCACGCAAAACAACTTCACAGAACACCTCTACACCTCCCGACTTTGTTTTTATAACGACATGTATTCAAATAAATCAATCTGCGCGGATTGCGGCAGGCCGTCAAGGCAGCCGGTTTCGGCCAGGGTCTCCAGAGCACCGCTGCCGATGCCGGCACGGTTGCCCAGCTCGTCACGTGACTTGAAGTGTCCGGCGTTCCTGGCCTCAACTATGTTGGCGGCCAGCGTGCGGCTGATGCCGGGCACAGAAGAAAGCGGCGGCCGGATCAGCTTCTCACCTGCCGGCAAAAAGCGATAGGCGTCCGATTCCATTAAGTCCAGCGGCAGGAATGAGATGCCGCGTAAATACATTTCTTCGACAATTTCCAGAATATAAAATATCTTCTGTTCACGATCCGACACATCACGGAAGTTTGACTGCAGACGCTCGCGCTCGCGCCGCACAACCGGTAACCCGCGGATCATCAGCGTGCTGTCGAATTCATCCGCCCGGACGGTGAAATAGGCACAGTAGTACGCTACCGGATAATTAACTTTAAACCAGGCAATCCGCAGTGAAGAAATTGTATAAGCCGCAGCATGTGCTTTCGGAAACATGTATTTAATCTTCTTACAGGAATCAATGTACCAGGCCGGCACGTCGCATTCCTGCATCAGAGCTTCCTGATCCGGCAGCAGTCCCCTGCCCTTACGTACTCTTTCCATGATATCAAAAGCGGCTTTAGCTGGCAGCTGATTATGAATCAGGTAAGTCATAATACTGTCGCGGCAGCCGATAACTTCATCGACAGTGCAGACACCGCTGCGAATCAGTTCCTGAGCGTTGCCTTTCCAGACATCGGTACCATGTGACAGGCCCATAAGCTGAACCAGGTCAAAAAAGCGGGTTGGCTTGGTTTCGCGAATCATGTCGCGAGCCATAAAAGTCCCCAGCTCCGGCAGTCCAAGAGTGCCGGTTTTCGCCGGTGACATGCCTTCCGGAATTCCCAGAGCCTCCGTTGATTGAAACAGCGACATTACAGCTTCATCCGGAATCGGAATCGTATTGACATCAATGCCCGTCATGTCTCCCAGCACCTTCAGCATGGTAGGGTCATCATGACCAAGAATATCGAGTTTAAGGATGGTGTCGTGCATCGAATTGAAATCAAAATGGGTAGTAATAATCGCGCTGTTCTTTTTGTCGGCGGGGTGTTGAATCGGCGTAAAGTCGTAGATTTCCAGTTCCTTGGGTACGACGACTATGCCGCCCGGATGCTGCCCGGTTGTGCGTTTGACACCCACAACACCGCGGGCCAGGCGCCCGATTTCCGCCTGGGTGACTCTTTCTTCTTTGGCTTCAAAATACTTCTTAACCATGGCAGCGGCATTCTTATCGGCAAAACTGCTGATTGTACCTGCCCGGAAGGTGTGGCTGCTGCCGAACATTTCTTCAATAAAGCGATGGGCAAGCGGCTGGTAATCACCGGAAAAGTTGAGATCAATATCCGGCTGCTTGTCACCATCAAAGCCCAGGAAAGTTTCGAAAGGAATATCCTGCCCCTCACGCAGCAGCGCGGTACCGCATTCCGGGCAATTGCGTTGCGGCAGATCATAGCCGGATCCATAGCTGCCTGAAGACATGAATTCACTGAAATGGCAGCCCGGGCAGACATAATGCGGCGGTAGCGGATTGACCTCGGTTATACCGCAGAAAGTCGCAGCCAGCGAAGATCCGACCGAGCCTCGAGAGCCGACTATATAACCATCTTCATTTGATTTCTTAACCAGATGGTGGGCGATGTAATACATAATCGCGAAGCCGTTATCAATTATGGAGCTCAGCTCCTTGTCCAGACGTTCCTGAACCACAGTTGGCAGCTTATCATTGCGGCCGTAGAGCTCGTTGGCTTTTTGACTGACAATCGCCCTTACCTGATCTGCCGCCTCCGGAATTACCGGCGGAAAGGAGCCGTCCGGGAACGGTTTGAGATCTGCTTCAATTCTGTCTGCTATCCGGCGCGGCGCTTCAATTACCACTTCTTCAGCCTTGGTCTCGCCCAGGTAAGAGAATGCTCCCAGCATCTCATCGGTTGTCCGGAAATAAAGCTCGGCCTGACGGTCAGCATCCTTGAAATCCATATCTGCCTGGAGAATGCGACGGTATACCTCATCGCGTGGTTCCAGAAAGTGGACATCACAGGTGGCGCAGACGGGCTTACGGTTACGCTCTCCCAGACTGACAACCAGTTTATTCAGGTTCTCCAGATCTGTGGGCAGCTGCATACCGCTTTCTTCATCGAGCAACATGAAATGATTATTGGTTAACGGTTGGATTTCCAGATAATCGTAATAACGGGCCAGCTTCTGTAATTCACCGGCTCCAAGGGCATTTTGTGCCTGATCCAGATGATTGCCCGCTTGCCGGTATAGCTGCACAACAGCCTGGAAAACCTCGCCCTGTTCGCAGGCGCTGCCAAGCAGCAAGCCGGAACGCAGATAGGTCAGCAGGCTTTTGGGAATCCGCGGACGGCGGTGAAAATACTGTGTGTGAGATTCCGACACGAGCTTATATAAGTGATAAAGACCCAGCGGATTCTGCACCAAAATAATTATATGGTAAACCTTGCGCTTGTTTTCCACTATTTGTTCCGCGGTCAGGTGCCCGACCAGATTGTTCAGGTCGTTCAGGGCAGGAAGGCAGTTATCGCAGCCAGCTTCATCTCCGTTTTCGGAGATGGCCTCAGCATCGTTGTCTGCCGCCCCCGTTGCAGCGGTGCTTATGCCTTCGTTGTCTGCCGCCCCGGTTGCAGTGGCGCTTATGCCTTCGTTGTCTGCACTGACTTCCGCAATTGCCTTTTCTCGGTTTTGTTCAATTACCTGCTCAAGCAGAGACGCAAAAATCCTGCCGCAGGTTAAAGCATCGTCCAGTGCCCGATGGTGGCAGCCAGGTTCAACGCAACAGGCAGCCGCAACTGTGGGCAGCTTATGATTGCGTAAATCAGGATGCAGATGCCTTGCTAAAGGCAGGGTATCAATTAAAGGCGGGTTAAAGTGCAGGCGCGGGTCATTCTCGTGCTCGGTGCGAAAGCCTTCTGAACGTAAAAAGTTCAGGTCAAAGAGTGCGTTGTGGGCAACCACCGGTAAATCAGCCAGGAATTCCTGCAGTTGCCTGAGTGCTGTCAGATTGTCCGGCGCCCCTGCCACCATTTCGCTGGTTATGCCTGTCAGCTCCGTGGTACGGGTGCTCAGCGTTACGCCCGGATCAACAAAGGTCTGCCAGGCTGCCGCGATGCGAAAGCGGCCGGCGCGACGTTCTGCCGTCGGTATGGAAGCAAGTGAATCGCAGCCGCCGGCGGCTTCGCATTCTGCTGCCTGTCCGGTGAGCGGGACAAAATGAACGGCTGCTATTTCAATCAGGCGCTCAGTCGCGCAGTCCAGGCCGGTTGTTTCCACATCCAGTGCGATGAAGCCGTTGTCCAGATTAACACCTTCACAGTTATAAGCAACGGTTGGCCCATCATCGACCAGATAACCTTCCATACCGTAAATTACCTTGATCGGGTTGCCCTTGCGGGCTGCAGCAAGTGCCGCTTTACGCGCTTCGGGAAAAGACTGAACAACACCATGATCCGTGATTGCCACAGCTGCATGACCGAATCCGGCTGCGGTACTGATAATCTGAGCTGCATCACAGACAGCGTCACGGGCGCTCATTTTTGTATGACAATGCAGTTCTACTCTTTTTGTCGCGGCTTCGTCGCTGCGGCCGCGTGGTTTCTGGGCTGCAGAAATTCCCTGCACCAGTGCCTGAAGCTCCCCGCTGTATCTGGCGTCAACGCGAACTTCGGCCTGAACCGTTACGGTTCTGCCCATTAATTCATCACAGAAAACTGTCTGATCCTCAGGTTTAGCAAAAATAATACACTGAATAGTATTGCTGTAATCAGTCAGATCAAATTTAACAAGCAGACGGTAACCATCACTGATCAGACGGGTTTCCATGCCCAGGATTTCGCCTTTCAGGGAAACAATGCCGGATTCGCTCGTGACATCCGCTATCTTTGAAAGACTCAAAGCCGGATTCAAGCGGCCCCAGATGTCTCCTGCCTGGCTGGGCGGCCGTCGGTAAGTGCGTCCTTCGCTGCTGCGGCTATTATTGTTGCGGACATTGTTGTTGCGGCCGTATGCTTCGTTTCTGCTGGCTGAGCCGTTGCCGGAACTGCTGCCGGAACCGCTGCTGTTGCCGTTGCCGTTACCACTGCCGTTACTGACAGCTCCGCCATTTGCCGAGGCGTTGCCGTTCTCACTGAAAGCAGCCTGTTCACTTTTGCGCAGGGCTGCTGTATCGCGTGTTTGCTCCGCAGCAGCAGCGCGTGCGGTCGCAATCAGGTCAATACTTACAGGTTCCAGACTGAACTCAGTTTCTGAGCCGGTTGCCAGCTTGCCCAGCGTGCTTAATCGTTCCAGTAAATCTTGATTATCTTCTTCGCAGCATTCCTGTGGCAGCTCAATAACAACAATATTTTTGCGGGCTTTAAATCGCCCCTGACGCAATATACCTGCCATATAGGCATTTTGATGCCACAGGTGGCGCAGCAGCCAGTCCGCCAGTCCGGCCAGATATTCAGCATTTGATTCGGGTTCCTCAGCAGTAGAATCAGCTGGTTCTGCAGCTGCAGCAGCCGGTTTCTGACAAATAATCACCTCGGAAACATCCAGAGTTTTTTCCAGGACTGCTTCCAGGGCACAGAGCGTGGCAGCTGACAGGCGATCCGGTACCGAAACGAGCAGGTGCAGCTGGCCGCCCGGATGCATTTTTATTCGCTGAACTTTCCCTTGCAGGTTGCCGAAAGGCTCGGCGAGCCTGGCGTCTGTTACGAGTTGTTGAATAAAACCGGAAAGTTCTGGCATGCGGGACTCCTTGTTCTCAGGCAGGGTAATGCTTAATCGAATGCTATTCTAAGCAATGAAAGCAGAACGGTCAAACGGTTTCACCGGCACGGACAATAGCATCGATTTCGGCCATCAGAGCATCTACAGCCTCTTCTTCGCTTACCTTGCGAATAATCTCACCACCCCGGAACAGCATGAAGACGCCGTGTCCGCCAGCAATGCCGACATCCGCTCCTCTGGCTTCGCCGGGTCCGTTGACTACACAGCCCATGACAGCGACGCGGATCGGCGCGGTCACTTTTTTCAGCCGCTGTTCAACCTCTGTCGCGATGCGGACCAGATCCACCTCTGTGCGGCCGCAGGTGGGACAGGAGATGAATTCCACCCCGTGCCTCCGGAGCCCCAAAGCCTGCAATATACTGTAGGCAGCAGCGATTTCTTCCACCGGATCGGCAGTCAGGGAAACCCGAAGAGTATCACCTATTCCTTCCGCCAGCAGTGTACCGATGCCGACAGCAGAGCGGATCGTTCCTTCGCGGATAGTGCCGGCTTCGGTTACACCAAGATGCAGCGGGTGATCTGTCCGGTCGGCCAGCTGCCGGTAAGTTTCAATTGTCAGCGCGGGGTCGGATGATTTAATCGAAACAACCAGGTTGTCATAATCATTATCTTCAATCTGTTGAATGGCTGCCAACGCTGATTCCGTCATAGAGCGGGCATTAACGCCACCGAAGCGATCGAGCATAACCTGACTGAGGGAGCCGGAATTCACACCAACCCGGATTGGGATTTCATGTTCACGGGCAGCCTTGACTACAGCCGCAATCCGTTCCGGGCCGCCGATATTGCCCGGGTTGATCCGGATTTTATCAGCGCCGGCTTCAATAGCGGCGATAGCCAAGCGGTAATCAAAGTGTATATCAGCAACCAGTGGCAGCGGTGATTGGGCCTTGATGCGGGCGAAAGCAGCCGCCGCTTCCTTGTCCGGTACAGCCAGACGGGTAATTTCGCAGCCGGCAGCCTGCAGCTGTTGAATCTGAGCCAGTGTAGCGGCCACATTGCGCGTGTCGGTATTGTTCATTGACTGAACCGCAATCGGGGCGCCGCCGCCGATCAGGACATCACCCACGCGCACCTGGCGTGTATGCCGACGTTCAAACATTTCCTGCTCCTCTCAGCGCTCGGCCAGGCGCAGAATATCAAAGAATAGTCCGGCCAGAGCCAGCATAATAATCAGGGTAATCCCGATAATACCGATCATACTCTGAACCTTCGGCGACAGGCGCTTGCCGCGGATAGCCTCAAGGCCGATCAGCAACAGGTGGTTGCCGTCAAGCGGGGGAATCGGCAGCAGGTTCATAAAGCCGAGGCTGACTGAAATCAGCGCGAACATCCAGAGCAGCTCAATAACCTTTTGAGTCAGGGTTATGTCGTTAGCGACAGTATCACTGATCATGGTTACAACACCGATCGGGCCGGCAAGTGAATCACGCGGCCGGATTTCACCGGCTATCAGCCGACCGATGCTTTTAACGGTCAGCTTAACAATTGACCAGGATGACTGTATCGATTGCTCAACGGCAGGCAGAAAAGCTTTACTGCTTGTGAAATATACCCCCCGAGCCAGCAGATCATTATATTCAGTAGCTGCCATTGTGAGATCAAGCTCCTGACCCTGGCGCTGAACCGTGATCGTGAAGGGTTTGCCGGCAGTGGCTGCGACTGCGGCGCTGAAAGCTTCACGGTCTGAATAGGGAGCACCGGCAGCGGCTACAATTACGTCTCCGGGCTGCAACACAGGGTTGCCGCCGTTGGAATCAGCCTCCACAGCATTTATCACGCCGCCGTTGTCCTGCTCTGTTGCGGGCTGGACTGTTACTCCCAGGCGATAATTTTTCCGATAGGTGGGGTTTATTGTCACCTGGCGCACTGTGCCATCTGTGCCACGTACTGTGAGTTCCAGTGGTTCGGTCTGTTTGTGGAAGAATTCGACAAATCCATAGTCGAGCGGTGTGCGGATTACATCGCCGCCGGCGGTCAGAATCCTGTCCCCTGCCCTCAGGTCAGATGAAGCAGCCTGAGTGTTTTCATAAATATCCGGTATTACAGGCAGCTGATAGCCAAAGGCGGTAAACATTATCAGGAAAGCCAGAATACCTGAAAGCAGGTTCAGAGCAGGGCCGGTGGCAATGACAATTGCTCTGGCCCATTTGGGACGGTTGAAAAAGGCTCCCGGATCATCGCTGACATCACCGTCTTCTTCATATTCGCCCGCGAAGCTCACCGAGGCGCCGATAGGCAGCAGACGCAATGAATAACGGATGCCGTTGCGTTCTGTACTGAAGATTTTCGGGCCCATGAAAATTGAAAATTCCTCTATGGTAAAGCCCAGTGCCCGGCCGGTAAGAAAATGACCGAGCTCATGAACAATCATCATTACACTAAGGATTAGGATTCCGATTACTACACCCATAAAATATTACTCCTTCAGGAGATTTCCTGTAATTTCCGACGTGCTTCCGCATCAACAGCCAACAGTTCATCCAGAGACATGACAGAAGCGAAGCCGCTCTGCAGATGAGTCTCCATGGCCTGTTCAACCAGTCGGACTATGTCCATAAACCCGATTTTACCAGCCAGGAAACGGGCTACCGCCACCTCATTGGCTGCGTTCAGCACCGCCGGCATTGTACCGCCCTGACGCGCTGCTATATAAGCAAGTTCCAGCAGACGGAATGTTTCCAGATCGGGCCGCTCAAAGGTCAGTGATTTGGCTTCTTCAGAAAAAGGATCAAAAGGTCGGCCTGTTCCCTGCAGCCTGTCCGGGTAAGTCAGAGCAAGCTGGATCGGTTGGCGCATGTCCGGAAAGCCCATCTGGGCCAGTACCGAGCCGTCTGTCAGCCGTACCATGGAGTGAATTATGCTTTGGGGATGAATAACGACCTCAATCTGATCCACCGCGACATCAAAAAGATGTGCTGCCTCGATAACCTCAAGCCCTTTGTTCATCAGGGTTGCGCTGTCGATGGTAATTTTGCCGCCCATCCGCCAGACAGGATGGTTAAGCGACTGTTCCAGCGTAGCCTTACTGAGCAGTTTACGGTTCCAGCCGCGAAACGGCCCGCCTGAAGCTGTAAGGAAAATCCGTTCCAGACTGCTGTGCGGTGTTCCCATCAGGCACTGCCAGATGGCAGAATGCTCACTGTCAACAGGATAAATGCGCCCGTTTCCGGCATGAACCAGGGGCATTACCAGATCGCCGGCAGCAACCAAAGTTTCTTTATTAGCCAGACCAACGGTTTTATTGGCCTTCAAAGCTTCAACCACCGGCAGCAAACCGTTGATCCCGACCATTGCTGCCATTATCATTTCAGTATCCGGCAAGGTAGCGATAACCTTGTTGCCTTCCTGCCCGTGCCAGATTTCGACTGACGGCTGCAGGTCGCTTAAGCGCTCTTGCAGCAGTTTGGCATCGGCAGCAGCTGCGACGCTGATCACACGCGGCCGGAAGCGGCGAGTCTGCTCTTCCAGCAGGTTCAGATTACGGCCGGCCGCCAGACCGGTAATATTAATGCCGAGATGACCGGCTACTTCAAGAGTTTGAGTTCCGATTGAGCCTGTAGACCCCAGAACTGATAATGATTTAATCATTAGTGAACCTTTCGTTGAAAACAAGAATTGTTTCAATTCTACTACGGGAAAGAAAAAAATGCCCCTTGTTTCCGGTATTATCTCCAGAACTACCGAATATCAGGGACATAAGTCCGGGTGCACCCAGACGATCTGCTATGCCGGAAACAGGAAAACAGCCAGTGCCGTCACCATAATGGCTACAGGCATCGTAAACAGAACACTGTCGAACCGGTCGAGAATGCCGCCATGACCAGGCAGGATGGTACCAAAATCCTTTACCCCGCACCAGCGTTTTATGGCGGAGGCAAGCCAGTCGCCCATCTGAGAGGCTACGCTGAACATTGTCCCTGCAACTATTACCAGAATCAGATGCTCGCCGTCCAACCGGTTCAGCGTGGGGCTTTCACGCATGAAAACAAGGAAGTACAAACCAACAAACAGGATTGTACCCATGATGCCGCCGATGCTGCCTTCAACTGTTTTCTTGGGGCTGATACGCGGAACTATTTTGTGTCGACCGAACATAGTGCCGACAAAAAAGGCAAAGGTATCCGAAATCCAGGGCGTTATCAGGCCGAGCAACAGCCAGAAATAACCATCCGGTACTGTGGCCAGAATGATCGCCGGGCTGCTGAGCGGGAATGCTATATAGGCAACCAACAGCGCGTTTACCGCTGCGTGTGGCAGAGTCTGAGGGGAACCGTAAACAAGCTGCATTACCGTAAGCAGGCCCATCATTGCCAGAATCACAAAATAGGTCAGCGAAGCCGCGCCAATGAGGCGCCGGGATGTTTCAACAGCAGCGCCGGCGCTGCCTGAACCGGATAATAGCGGCAGCAGAACCAGCAGAGCATTAATAAACGGCAGCTGCTTAGATACCCGGATTTTTGTTTTTGCAAAAGTAAATCGTAACTCCCGGGTTAAAATAAAAGCCAGAACAGCGAAAAACAAGTACAAAATTTTCGGCAGCCAGTAGCCGGGAATAACAACTGCCGCTATCACCAGGGTAAAAACAATACCTGTTATGATTCGCTGTTTCATGATATTCCCAGACCTCCGAAGCGGCGGTCGCGCTGTGCGTAGGCAAGCATCGCCCGCTGAAAGCTGGCTTCGTCGAAATCCGGCCAGAGTACATTGTCATAATAAAATTCAGTATAGGCTGCTTCATAAAGCAGAAAATTGGACAGTCGTTTTTCACCGCTTGGTCTGATCATCAGATCGGGATCAGGCACGTCAGGCAGATAAAGTGCACCGGCAAAGCGACTTTCATCAATATCTTCCGGCTCCAGATTGCCGGCCTTTGCTTCGTACGCCAGTTTGCGACACGCATCGACTATTTCGCGGCGACCGCCGTAATTAAGCGCAACAATAAGCTGCATTCGATCGCGTTCACGTGACTTGGCTTCAGCTTCCGCCACTGTACGACGGACATTTTCCGGCAGCGCAGCAATATCACCGGAAAACCGGACCCGAATGCCTTCTGCCGCCAGCTCTGGATCGTAGCGCTGGAAAAATTCAACAAAAAGATCCATCAAAGCTGTAACTTCAGCTTGCGGCCGCGACCAGTTTTCAGTTGAAAAAGCATAAACTGTCAGGTATTTGATCCCCTGACGGCCGCACAGGCGGCAGAGACGTTTAAGATTTTCGGCACCAGCCCTGTGCCCGGCCTGCCGCGGCAAGCCCCGCTGTTTTGCCCAGCGGCCGTTGCCATCCATGATAACCGCGAGGTGAACCGGTGTCGCTGCCAGTGTCGGCAGTTTATCCTCTGTGGCACGCCTGAACAGGTTCCGAAACAGCTTTTTCATTTAATTGCCTCCCGGCAGACAGACGCTGCCGTCAGAGCTGTAAATTCTGTCGTCAGATACCCTGAAACTGCAGCCGGACTTGCAGCCATAGCCGCCGGACATGCAAAAATGACCGGACCTTGCGGCCCGGCCGAACCTGTGTTGCTGCGTTTCCGCCCTGATTTTTCGTACAGACTCAAATTTCCATCAGGTCCTTTTCTTTTTCGGCTACTGCTTCATCGACTTCACCGACATAACGATCTGTCAGTTTCTGGACATTTTCTTCAAATTCAGCCATGGTATCTTCGGTCAGTTCTTTTTTCTTCAGATGACCGCGGTATTTATCAAGTGCTTCACGACGGATGTTGCGGATAGCGATTTTGCTTTCTTCACCCAGCTTGGAAACCTGTTTCACCAGTTCCTTGCGACGTTCCTCAGTCAACACGGGGAATGCCAGCCGGATCATTTTTCCATCGTTCGAAGGGTTAATTCCGAGATCAGAGGCTTGAATCGCTCGTTCTATAGCCTTGAGCGAGGTTGGATCCCAGGGAGTTATGGTAATCAGGCGAGGTTCCGGGACCTGGATATTGGAAACCTGCTGAACAGGAGTCTGGACTCCATAATAATCAATCGTAATCCGGTCAAGAACTCTGGGGTTGGCCCTGCCTACCCGTATCGAGTTGAATTCATCCTGCAGGACACTCATTGTTTTCTGCATCCGTACCTCGTACGGTTTGTAGCTTTCCTTGGTAATCTCAATCATCGCCATTTGGGCACCTCCGTTATCCCTGCTTAGAATCAGGATAATATTAACATTATAGTTGAATCAGTCCGCCGGTTCAATTCAAACGCTTCAGTTGAATTCGCCGCCTTCCGGATCAATTGTTAATAATCAGACAGAAACAGATGCTTACCTCTGCGCTCAGGAAACGATTGTACCGATATTTTCACCGCAGGCCATGCGAATAATGTTCTCCGGATCCTTCATACTGAAAACCGCGATGGCGATGGAATTATCGCGGCAAAGCGCGGCGGCGGTAGCGTCCATTACACCCAGATTCAACTGCAGCACTTCGTCATGGGTAACTCGCTCATAACGAACTGCGTCATGGTGAGTGTTAGGGTCCTTATCATAAACGCCATCGACATTTGTTGCTTTGAAGATAATATCAGCCTCGATTTCCGAAGCACGCAGAGCGGCGGCGGTGTCCGTTGAAAAGAACGGGTTGCCGGTACCGCAGGCAAAAATTACAACACGACCTTTTTCAAGATGCCGCAAAGCGCGTTTGCGAATATAAGGCTCAGCGATCTGGCGCATATCAATCGCGCTCATTACTCTGGTAGTAACACCGCTTTGTTCCAGAGCGTCTGAAAGGGCCAGTGAGTTCATTGCTGTCGCCAGCATGCCCATATGGTCAGCCGATACTCTGTCCATGCCCTCGCTGGTTCTGCCGCGCCAGAAGTTGCCGCCGCCTACGACGATTGCCACCTCTATTCCCAGCTCCATAACCCTGCGAATCGTTTCGCCAAGCTGATGCAGAGTATCATTGTCAATACCGAATTTGCTTTTGCCGGCTAGCGCTTCGCCGCTGATTTTAAGCAGGATCCTGTTGTATTTTCTTTCAGCCATATGTACCTCCGAACGTCAATAGTATGTTGCTTAAAAAAAGGGACATGCAGCGCATGTCCCTTCGTGTAATTGATTATCAGCTGATCTGCTTCATAACCTCACAGGCAAAATCATCGTCTCTTTTTTCCAGACCTTCACCCATCTCATAACGGGTGAAGCGGCGGATCGAGATTTTCTCGCCGATTTTGCTGGTCAGTTCTTTCACAACGTCCCCGATTGTTTTGCTGTCATCCTTGACGAAAGCCTGCTCCAGCAGCACTGCTTCTTCATAGAATTTCTTAATCCGGCCGTCAACGATTTTGTCGACGATTTTTTCCGGCTTGCCTTCATTCAGGGCCTGATTGCGAGCGATTTCACGTTCCTTGGCAATTTCATCCGCGGGAATATTTTCAATAGCAACCCAGCGCGGTGACATTGCGGCAATCTGCATCGCGACGTCACGCACAAAGCGGCGGAATTCCTCGTTGCGGGCAGCGAAATCGGTTTCAATATTTACTTCCAGCAAAACGCCAACTCGGCCTTCGGCATGAATATAAGCATCTACAACGCCTTCTGCGGCAATTCGGGTCTGCTTTTTATCAGCGGAAGCCATGCCTTTTTCGCGCAGCCAGACAATTGCTTTTTCCATATCACCATCGGATTCGGTCAAAGCTTTTTTAACATCCATCATGCCCGAACCGGTCTTTTCGCGTAGTTCTTTAATCATATCAATTGTAATGTCAGCCATAAAATATCCTCCTGAACTGTTTCAGCCTTCAAAGGCTGATAAATTACATGCTGTTATACCGTTTGCGGCATTATAAAGGCCGATTACGGATTCAGACCTCCAGGGCCTCTTCTGCTTCCTGTTCGGCTTCGGCAGCAGCGGTTTCGGCAGCAACCTCGTCCATCTGCTCGCCCTGACGTCCTTCAATAACGGCGTCAGCCATTTTGCCGGCGATCAGCTTGACGGCGCGGATAGCGTCATCATTGCCGGGAATAACGTAATCGACTTCATCCGGATCACAGTTTGTATCCACAATACCAACAATCGGAATACCCAGACGACGGGCTTCGAGTACCGCGATGTGTTCCTTGCGTGGGTCAACGACAAACATGCAGTTCGGCAGGCTCTTCATATTTTTGATACCGCCGAGGTTCTTTTCCAGTTTTTCCATTTCGAGACGAAGTTTGGCAACTTCTTTCTTGGGCAGGACATCGAATGTACCGTTTTCTTCCATCGCTGTCAGCTCGTCCAGACGGGCGATACGCTTGCGGATGGTTGTGAAGTTGGTCAGTGTGCCGCCCAGCCAGCGGTTATTGATGAAGAACATGTTGCAGCGCTCGGCTTCCTCGCGAATCGAGTCCTGAGCCTGCTTTTTGGTACCGACAAAAAGTACTGTGCCGCCGTTCATCGCGACATCGCGGACAAAATAGTAGGCTTCGTCGGCTTTGCGCACGGTTTTCTGCAGGTCAATGATGTAAATACCGTTGCGTTCTGTGTAAATGTACTCCGCCATTTTTGGATTCCAGCGGCGGGTCTGGTGGCCGAAATGTACACCGGCTTCCAGAAGCTGTTTCATGCTGATAACTGCCATTTTTTGTTTTTCCTCCTGTTTTTTCCACCACAGCGCTCAGGTCGAAGCCTTAAGGCCACAACAGGAAGGCGGCTGTGTGCGTGATAAGTGCGGCCGATAATTTGGCCGAATAGAATTGTATCATAACCTCAGGAACCTTACAAGCCGGCCCCGCCTGGCGCGTCCGGCGAATATTGTGCCTGATTGATATTTTTTGCAGACAGGCTCCGCATTCCTGTTATTTTGTCTATAATAGAATAAATCGCGCGGGCAGACACTAAGTTCGAGCCCGTGAATGGAAAAAACTTTCAGTCCTGCCCTGCAGCCAGTGTGTCGGGTTTATAAATAACGGCTGCAGACGAGGCCACTGACCACGTAAATAATACGGAAAATATCGGAGGACATCATGTTGACTGAAAACCTGAACCGGTTTGCCATCGAACACGGCTGGCACCGAAATGAAAAAGAAGGCGCCATATTCGGAATACACTGCGGGTACCCCTTCACAATCACCGACGGCCGTAATTTCAAGGCATTTATCACACCGGTAGCCGGGATAAATCCAGACACACTCTCCGCTCTGCATAGTTTTTTTAGAGAGCATAAGAAGGAACTCAAGCTAATTAATTACAGTATCAATGACAATTTTCTGGTTTTTCGGGTTAAAGAGCCTGTGTTCTCATTGCCGATAGAAATAATTCAGCATATTCTGGACAAAGTCACGCTTTTTATGGAAGAACTGAAGATTCTGACTACAGCCTGCGTGGTTTGCGGCCAGCCGGCTGAAAAACGCGGCCTGTACTACGGGCTGCATGCTTACATGCACAAGCACTGCGCCAGTCTGGAACCGGTCAACTTCACCCCGAACCTGACAGAGGCAACCGCTTCGGGCGCAGCAGACACAGGTTCCAGTGACCTGGCTGAGGAACTCAGTGCCGCAGACCTGGCTGAACTGGCTGAAAACATCAAATGCCACTCGATGGAAGAATACATGCCGGCCATGATCGAGGCATTGGTTTCCCTTTGCAGTATTCCCAGTGTAAAAGGCGAACCGGCACCGGATGCTCCTTATGGAACAGAAACCTTGCGAGCCCTGCAGGCTTTCCTTGAACTGGGTAAGAATCTGGGAATGAAAGCAGTTAATCTTGACGGCCGGGCCGGCTATGTTGAAGCCGGCAGCGGTGAACGCCTGATAGCCGCGCTCTGCCATCTTGATGTGGTTCCCGGCGGTGAAGGCTGGACAGCCAGCGCTTTTGAGCCTCAGGTACTTGAGGATCGAATTGTCGCCCGCGGTGCTATTGATGATAAAGGACCGGCTGTGGCCGTTCTTTACGCGCTGAAAGCACTGCTGGATGAAGGCCTCGAGCCTGGCGCCCGCATACGGATAATTGTTGGTCTGGATGAAGAAAACGGCAGCACTTGTATTGATCATTATGTTAAAACAGCCGAGCCGCACTCTGCCGGTTTTACACCCGATGCCGACTTCCCCGTCATTTATGCCGAAAAAGGAATTGCCTGGTACCGCCTCGCCGCCAAACTTGATAAAGTGACAACAAGCTCAGAAACGACAGCAACTGCCACAAATTCTCAGCTGCGTCTGGTTGCGGCTCGTGCCGGTAATGTCACAAATATGGTACCGGATACCTGTACGCTGACTCTGATGGACAACGAAGGCAGTATCAGCAACGAAATTTACCATGGCCGCAGCGCGCACGGCAGCAGACCGGAGTCCGGTGAAAATGCTATTGCCAAAGCCTTCGCAGCTATCGGCCCCCGACTTGAAGCCTCTGATTCAGCTTCTGCTTTTGTTAATGCCTTTAATACACTTATAAGCGACACAACCGATGGCAGTCTGGCAGGTATTGCCGGCAAAGATGAATCCGGCAGCCTGACACTTAATGCCGGAGTTTTAGTAATGGACGAGCAAAATGTCGCGCTTGATATTGACATCCGTTACCCTGTAACCTGGCAGCTGGTTGATCTGGAGCAGCGCCTGCGTGATGCCTTTGAGCCTTTTGGTTTCGAAGTAAGTCTGATCCGCGAGCAGGCTCCGCTGCATGCTCAGCGCGATCTGCCTCTGGTTCGCAATCTGATGCAGGTGTACGCAACCATCACCGGCGATACCGCTTCACAGCCGCTGGCAATCGGCGGCGGTACCTACGCCCGCTCCATGCCCAACATTGTTGCCTTCGGGCCCGGGTTCCCTGACGAACCGGACAATGCCCATCAGCCGGATGAATCAATCTCGCTCGCGGCTTTTGAAAAAGCCGCCCGCATTTACAGGGAAGCTTTCCGGGCCCTTGCCCGCTGAACCGGGGCACTATGTCAGTCAGTGATTATACATATAGAACAGAGCGCCTTACCCTGAGCGTTCTCAACGATTCAGACGCGCAGATTGTGCTTGATTATTACCGCCGTAACAAAGACTTTCATCAGCCGTGGTTTTCTTTCCGCACAAAATCTGTATTTACACTCGACCACCAGCGTCAGCAGCTGGCAAATGAATTCAGCGCTTTTCTTAACGGTCAGGCTCTGCCGCTTTATTTGTTCGCAACCAGCGACCCCGGCCGGATTATCGGGCGGGTTGCCTTCACCAATATCATTCGCGGCAGCTTTCAGTCCTGTTTTCTGGGCTACAACCTGGCCGAAGAAAGCGTCGGACACGGCTACGCTCAGGAAGCTATCACAGCTGCTCTGGGCGTAATCTTCTCAGATTTCCGGCTCCACCGGGTTGAAGCTAATATCATGCCGCATAATGCGCGCTCGATTTCGCTGGCAAAGCGGTTGGGGTTCTGTCTGGAAGGAATTTCACGCCGTTATCTGGAAATTAACGGTCACTGGGAAGATCATCTGCGGTTTGTCAGACTGAATGAACCTGAATTTACTGCCGCGGCCGACATAGCTGAACTTACCGGCGAACGCATCATTGTCCGTCAGATCGACCAGCCGGATATTCCTGCAGTTATCAGCTATTTCGAACGAAATATGGATTGGTTCAGTCGCTTTAACCCTGAAACTGATCCGGCCCTTTTAACTGCAGCCTACTGGCAACGGCAGATAGCAAGTCAGCGGTACATGCTGACGGAAAATGTCCAGTTGGATCTCGGTGTTTTTCTGCGTGAAAAGCCTGAGCATCTGGTGGGAATAATTGGATTCAGTGGCTTTGAACCTTTTCCCTATTCTGCCTGCGAACTGAGTTTTTCTGTTGATAAGCCGATGTCCGGCCAGGGTATAATGCTGGAGTCCTTATTGCTAGCCTTGAATTATGTTTTTGAGGGTTATGGCGTTAACCGCATCACTGCCAGAGTGCACCCGGATAACGCCCAAAGTCTGCGCCTGTTGCAAATGTTGGGCTTTCAGATTGAAGGCCACCTGCGTCAGGGCATCAGATTACGAGACGGCTTTGAAACCGTTTCTCTGCTTTCACTTTTAAACGAGGATTTCTAAGCTTCCCTTGCCAGCTCGCGATCACGTTGTTTAATCAGACCGCGCAGCAGTCTCATTTCCCTAGTGATCAGGACTGCGGTGATAATGGTGGCGGTCAGGTCCGCTATCGGCATTGCCATCCAGACTCCGGTTATACCGAATATCGGCGGCAAAATGAGATACAGCGGCGCCAGAACAATAATCTGCCGCAGCATGCTCAGCAGCAGCGAGATACGAGCTTTACCGATGCTTGTGAAATATATGGTTGAGATAACCTGAAAGCCGATAATCGGCAACATCATCATCACAATTCTGATTCCTTCAGTACCAATCCTGTTAAGCTCCACATCCTTAATAAAGGCACTGATAATCTGATTCGGGAACAGCTGCATTCCCAGAAAACCGACAATAGCAATTGAAGTCGCGAACAAAGCCCCAAAGCGCCAGGCCTGTTGGACGCGCTCATAATTGCGCGCGCCGTAATTGAAACCCAGAATCGGCTGCAAGCCCTGATTGATTCCGAAAATCGGCATCATTACCATAATCAGCAGACTTTGGATAACAGTCATCGCGCCGATCGCCAGGTCACCGCCCTGAAAGCGCAGAGCACGGTTCGCCAGTACAGTCACCAGACTGGCAGCGATCTGCATGGCAAATGATGAGATACCAATTGCCGCGATCTGCTTAACAACGTCCGCTTTAAGAGGCATGTTAGCGAGCTTAAGTTCAACAACCGATTTCTTCCGGATATAAAAACTCATTACGAACAGCGCAGAAGCGAATTGTGAAATTATTGTCGCCCAGGCAGCACCGGCAACTCCCAGATTAAAAGTAAAAATAAAGATTGGATCCAGTATTACGTTCAGTCCGGCCCCCAGCAATTGAGAAGCTGCTGCCCGGCGCGGAAAACCACCGCCGCGAATTGTATGGTTCATCGCGAAGCTGATGGTATTGAAAACATTGCCGTATAAAATCACCCGCATGTAACCAAGAGCGTAGGGCAGGGTTGCCGGGCTGGCACCAAAGGTGATCAGTATACGGTCGAGAAACGGCAGTGCAACCAAAGTGGCCCCGATGCCGACAACAATGCTCATCGTCATGGCATTGCCCAGTACAATTTCAGCATCATGATTACGGCGCTCGCCCAATCGGATTGAAATCAGTGACGTCGCGCCCAGACCGCCCAGCATCATCAGCGCCAGCAGGATATTGCTCAGAGGCGCTGTCAGGCCTATACCTGACATGGCATTAACATCGTTAAGCTGCCCGATCCAGAATCGATCAACAACATTATAGAGAGCGTTAACCATCATTGCGATGATGGCGGGTAAAGAGTATTTAAAAACAAGCGGTTTGATGGGATCGAACGCCAGTTCCCGCTCGCGGGCTGTCATTTCCAAGTAAAAGCACCTCGATTTAGATTCAGTTTTGTTTTACTACAGTAAAAAAGGGCAGCAACCGCGGCTGCTGCCCTTCCTGATATGATTGTAATAAAATTATAGATTTTCGTCTGCGTTGTCTTCTTCAGTGACTTCCGCTTCTTCTTCAGCTGCATCGGTACTGACGGCCTGCTCAACTTCTTCAACAGCCGCTTCCACCGCTTCCGGACTGGCAGCTTCTTCAAGTTTCTCAGGTACAGAAGATTCGATTTCAGCCTCGGCTGCTGTTTCACTCGTGTCCGCAACGGCGTCAGATTCAGCGTCAACCGCCGGAGCGTCAACAGCTTCATCTTCCTGTGTTACGGTTACATCCTGGGCAT
>CAZOMW010000005.1:0-3178 GCA_964581135.1 uncultured Oscillospiraceae bacterium | reverse complement strand
ATTTACGTCCTACACGCTGGTGTCGATGCTTGCCGGTTACATCCTGGGCATCATCAAAACTTTCAGCGCCCGGATCCTGATAACGGACAACATCTTCGCCGGTATCCTGATCCTGGTAATTACCATAGTCATCATCTGTCTGCACCGGATCCATCGGCTCAACTTCTTTAATGCTGATGCTGACCCGACGGGCTTCATTACTGACTTCCAGTACGCGGGCGTCAATTTCCATGCCTTCGTGCAGAACATCACCGGGTTTGGAAAGCCGGACATTGGAAATCTGCGATATATGGTTCAGCGCGTCCACTCCGGGGGCGATTTCAACGAAAGCGCCGAACGGGAACATGCGCACGACTGTGCCGTGAACAATGGAACCAACCGGGAAGCGTTCCTCAACATCGTGGTAAGGGTCATCTTCCATCCGTTTGTAGCCAAGGGAAATGCGTTTCCGTTCCGGATCAAAGTCCTTTACGTAAACTTCAATTTCATCACCGACATTCACAATCTCCGAAGGATGACGAATCCGCTTCCAGGAAAGCTCTGATACATGAACCAGACCGTCAACTCCGCCGATGTCAACAAAGGCGCCGAAATCAGTCAGGCTGCGGACGACACCACAGTATACCTTATCAACTTCGATTGTATTCCAGACTTCTTCCGCTTTTTCTTTGCGCAGGCTGTTAAGCAGAGCGCGGCGGGAGCCGGATACGCGCAGGCGTTTTTTATCAGGATCATACTGGGTTACGAGGATATCAAGTGTCTCGCCTTTGTATGGTTCCAGATCCGCCACTGTGCCCATTTCGAGCTGGGTGCGATGAATGTAAATATCAACACCGCCGTAGGTTGCGATAACGCCGTCCTTGACAATGTTTACCACCTTCACCTGGATCGGGGTTTTTTCGTTAAATGCTTCTTCGATCAAAGCCTTGTATTTGCCGAAATCGACCCGCGCCTTGGAAAGGATAATTTCCTTACCCATGTCTGAATTACGGATATTCCGTACATAGACATCTATTTCTGTATGGTTGGCAATCGCCTCATCCAGATCAAAATCCGGATCTCCGTCAAACTCATGACGGGGGATTTTGCCTTCAGATTTATCGCGGACATCAACATAGACGTTATCATTGTCATAACGGACAATTACGCCTTTAACTGTTGCTCCCCTTTTCAGCTGGGGAATATTGTCGATAAAATCCGAGAAACTGAAGTCGTTCTGGTCCTGCTCATGCATGCCATCAATTTCACTCATTGCTAGGGTTACCTCCCTGATCATCTGTTCCGGCGTAGACGCTCCGGCTGTTATTCCGACAGTAAGGTTCGTCAGATCCTTCCCGTTCAGGATAGCCTTGACGTCTTCTGTCTTCTCAATCAGATACGTCTCGCCAATTTCGCTGAGACAGACTTCCAGAAGTTTGCGTGTGTTCGAGCTGTTGCGGCTGCCGATGACAAACATCAGATCAACTGCACGCGCGATTTCCCGCGCTTCCTTCTGCCTGCGTTCAGTCGTAATACATATTGTATCAAATATTTGAAGGTTTGCAATTTTTTTCTGGAGAACCAGTCTGGCTGCAGCAAATTCCGCTATGGAAAAGGTGGTCTGAGAAACCAGAATGTAAGGTTTTTGCTCAAATTCGATATTTTCCGCAGCTGCAGCCTGCTCGATAATAATAGCTTCGCCGCCGGCTGCGCCGTTAATTCCAACGACCTCGGGATGATCAGGCGAACCTGTGATTATGATGCCATTACCTTCTGCCCTGGCCTCGCTGACAATATCGTGGATTTTACGGACAAAAGGACAGGTACAGTCAATGATATCCGCCTGGCGTTGCAGCAATCGGTCGCGGGTCGCCGGCGATATGCCGTGAGCGCGCACAATCACCCGGGCGCCTGCAGGGAACTCTTCCGGTGATTCGATGCTGCGCAGTCCGCGCTTTTTAAGATCATCAGTGACCTGACGGTTGTGGATCAGTTCACCAAGCATATATACAGGCTGGTCTGATCCGGTCTGCCTTTGAGTTTCAGCAGCAGCTTCACCGACTGCAAATGCGAAAGGTTCCGCTTCAGCCGACTCAGCTGCAGTTGCTGCTGAGTTAACGGCGTCAGATATTTTGTAGGCGGTATCAACCGCTTTGCGTACACCGATGCAAAAGCCGGAGGTACGGGCTTTAATAATTTTCATGTTTCGTACCCAGACGCCGGTTTTATCTCAACTTCACTGTTGCCTGATGTTGAATGAAGACTGCAGGGATATTCCAGACCGGCCAATTTGAATATTTTTATCATCAGGCGGCAGGAATAATCTTGCAGCTCCTCGTGTGTATATTTCGATCGGGGATCTGCTTCAAGATAGAAAGGTTCGCCATAAATAACGCGCACAGGTCTGAATAAACGGAAGGGATCAACCCACACGGGTACCAGAGGCACGTCAGTCTTGATCGCGAAATGGGCGGCACCGGAGCGGGGCATGATCTCCGCCAAACGGCTGTCAGGCACGCGTGTGCCCTGCGGAAAAATACCTACAACCTCACCCTGCCTCAGTCTGCCGAATATTCCGCGGGCTGCTGCCACATCAGCCTTGTCCCGGTCAACAGGAATTGCACCGACTTTGCGGATTATACTGCCCAGAACCGGAATGCTGAACAGATTTTTTTTGGCAATCCAATAAATCCAGCGATCAAGTGTGACGTGAATCGCGACCACATCGAAATAATGCCTGTGGTTAGCTACTATCATCACCGGGCCTTCAGGGAATGGTACTGCCGGCCTTGTTACCTGAATCCGGTAGAGTAAACTGATCAGGACTTTACAGAGACCGCGGATAAATATGCGCAGGCCGTAGTGTTCCATTTTTTGTTTATCAGGGCTGGTATTCATTTCGATATCAGATACCGTCTCTTTCTGTTACCACTATTTTTTGTTCAATTTCCTTTAGCAGTATTTCCACTACCTGCTCGATTGACAGGTTGGTTGTATCAACCAGTACTGCATCGGCCGCCTGAACCAGCGGTGCCATAGTCCGGGTGGAATCCTGATGATCGCGATAGACTATATCATCCAGAACGTTTTCCAGAGTCGAAAGCTCATCACCGGCATGGCGCAGATCACTGAGCCGGCGACGGGCACGTTCATTCGGCGTGGCAGTAAGAAAAAATTTGCAGGGAGCATCCGGCAGCAC
>CAZOMW010000004.1:27069-30343 GCA_964581135.1 uncultured Oscillospiraceae bacterium | reverse complement strand
GTCGCCTTTGAGGCCTGCTGGACGATCGCGCATTGGAAGGAACAGGGCTGGGACATCGACTACACCATCGAGCAGTCGCTGAAGTGGCACGTCAGCACCTTCAACAACAAATCCTCGCCGGTTCTGTCGATACCAAAAGGCGCAACCGGCCTGCCAAGCGCGGCAGCCACTGCGGACAGCGAGTCACTGCCGGTATCATCGGCGTTGCCGCCCGCGTAAACCAGCAGGTAAGCGCCTGCTGCCAAAGTACCGGTTTCGAAAACAAATTTATCGGGATTTTTGGCACTGTCAGAAAGCATATACCCGACCAGGCTTACAGGTGTGGAACCTGAATTGTAGATTTCGATCCAGTCAGGAGTGAGATTTTCGTCCAGAATCAGCGAACCGGCGTTATTGCTCATTACCTCAGTTATCAGAAGCTGGGAAGGAACAGGTTCTTCGGTACTGTCAGTTCCGCTTTCAGTTGTTGTTGGTAAAGAAGGACCTATAGGTGTCCGCCAGTTCTCGGAAAAATATTCACAGCCGGTCAGAAGCAATGCAGAGCAACAGAGAATTATTGCAAGCAGCCGGCAGGCAGTTGATTTCTTCATTTAAGTTCTCCAACTGAGTTATGTTACGTCTTGCCCAAGCTGTGATAAATGGTCGAAAACGACTTGTGTTGTTAGAATCAAGCAACAAAATGAACAATACAGTATCGTCATTATTCCATAAAAAATGCCGTTTGTAAAAAATGAATTTACAACGGCATTACTTGGATTTAACATCATTTTGATACTAGAGTTCAGGCCTTGCACAATCGTGTTGTTGGAATGGTTTTCTCACATTTCTGAAATGGTTTTACTCTCATTGCTGGAATGGTTTACTAATTTTTTTCCAATTGAATTTGTGCAGTATTGACTTGAATAGACCTAAATCAGTAGTTTAGCTTGCGCGGCAGCTCTTTTGCCTGATCGATCCAGGCGGAAACCTGACTTTCAACCGGCAAGCGGCGAACCAGTTTTTTCTCTTCATTAACTTCGATCATTTTGGCAACAAGATTCCTGGCATTGCGGTTTGCCAGTTCAGGCACGGTATCGACACCAGCTGCTTCCAGTAATTCGGAATATTCACCGCCAATTCCCTTGATCCGCATCAGGTCGGCATGATTGACAAATTTGAGCACAAGTTTGTCAGATATGCCAATTTTCTCTGCCAGAGCTTTGCGGCCGGCAGGAGAAGTTCCTGCTTCCAGCAGCTCTTCAACTGAGTTGATACCGCTGTCTTTCAGTTTCTTTTCGAAAGCTTCTCCGATTCCCTCAATCGTACTTAATTTCGCCATGGTTAAAGTCTCCTTTCAAATGAAAAAAATCTTAAATAATTTTCCGGAGCAATGGCCAATTAAATCTATATCAAGCTTAATTGAAGAAGTGTGCTACCGCAAGTGTTAAGTCAATTCAAGCGTAAAAACAGCCGCGTTTTCACGCGGCTGCCCATTTGGAGCATATTCAGCATTTTTCCTGACAGCAACTGCTTCATTTTGCAGCCTGTTGCAGCTTTATTTATTTAGTACTTTCATTTAGTACTTTCATTGCTGCAGCGGTTGCTTCATTTGATCAGCTTTGAGATCTTTTTGAACAAAGGAGTGCCGGAAACTTCAAGTAAATCAAAGATCAAAGTTTCCGTATTACTGATTGTGGCGCCCATTGCGGCCATCAGTTGCAGTCCGTTTTCACGATTAACCGCGGTTCTTGAACTAACGGCATCACGGGCCACAAAAACCTCGTAACCGGCGGCCAGCAATTGACGTACAGTCTGAAAAACGCAGACATGAGTTTCCATGCCGGTAACAATAACCTTACGGCAACCGGTTGCAGCCAAAGCAGCGTTTACCTCCGGAGTGCAGGCAGAAAAGGCCATTTTGGCAAAATTCTGTGATGTTGGCAGATTTTCCGCCAGAACAGTTGAAATTTCCGGCACTGTAGGTCCAAGGCCGCGTGGATACTGCTCTGTCACAATAACCGGCAGATTCATTTCCGCGGCAGTTTTAGCAAGCACTACGGTATTGGCGATTACCTGTTCCTGCTCATTGATAACCGGAGCCAGACGCTCTTGAATATCGATAATCAATAGAGCCGTATCGCCCTGATTAACCGTGAAACGGCTGAATTTCTGCGGTTCCAGTGAGGTTGGCATTAATTGATCCTCCGCATCCCGTCTGATCAGGTCATCAGCATGCCGCCGTTAACGTCAATTGTGCAACCTGTGATATAGCTGGAACGCTCTGACACCAGAAATTCGATGGCGTTGGCGACATCTTCAGCAGTACCAAGACGTCCCAGCGGTACCTGTTCGTTTTTATAACCAAAGGCAGCTGTCATGTCGGTGGCGATCAGGCCCGGCGCAACGCCGTTTACATTGATGTTGAAAGCAGCGCCGGCTTTGGCGAACTGCTTGGTCATTGTGATAATTGCGCCCTTGGCGGTTGAATAGTGAACACCGGAGGTGATGCCGCCCTGTCGACCGGCCATTGAAGAAAGGTTGACAATTTTGCCACTGCCTTTTTCCTTCATTACCAGGAAAGCAGCCCGGGTTACAAGATAAGCACCCTTGAGATCGATATCCATTACAATATCCCATTCACTGGAGCCAACATCTTCGATTGTTGCCAACGGACAAATACCGGCGCTATTGACCAGAATATCGATGGTGCCGAATTTTGCCAAAGTTACATCAATGAGGTTTTTAATGTCATTCTCATCCACAATATTGCATTTTACAGCAATACATTCACAGCCGTAGGCTTCCGCGATTTCTTTGCCGGCAGCTTCCGATTTCGGCAGGTTCATATCAGCGATAACAATGCCGCGGGCGCCTTCACGCGCGAATGCGACTGCCGAGGCTTTACCGATACCCTGAGCACCACCGGTTACAATTGCGATTTTTCCATCAAGATTTCCCATACTGTTTCCTCACTTTGTAGATTATTACTGATTATTACTATTTTAGGCCGGGTCCGCGGCACTGGCAAGCTGACCTGGTCTGCTGCTCCTGGCAATTTGTCGCCTGCCCTGTTGCGCTGAAAGCTTGATTGTTCAGTTCACAGCGCGACGGTAATAGTGTATGGCGCGGTTTGTGGTGTCCAATGCAGCCTCCGTGATCATTTCACTGACTGTCGGATGCGGGTGAATCGTTTCTGCGATTTCGTCGATTGTGGTTTCCAGAGTCATGGAAACACCCAGTCCGGAAATCAGTTCGGTTGCTTTGGGCCCGATTATCTGGGCACCCAGCAACTCTC
>CAZOMW010000004.1:9449-27033 GCA_964581135.1 uncultured Oscillospiraceae bacterium | reverse complement strand
ACTGACCAGCTTGCAGACGCCTGCTTTATCCTCCGCGATCATTGCTTTGCCGTTGGCGGCTACAGGGAAACGGCCTACCCTGGTTGCGATGCCCTGGCTGTTGGCTTTTTCTTCTGACATACCAATACAGGCAATTTCAGGGCTTGTATAAATACAGTTTGGCACAATATTGTAGTTCATGCGGGCTTTATTGCCGGCCGCATTTTCCGCGGCTACAATTCCCTGCTCCGAGGCTACGTGAGCCAACATGATTTTGCCGGTGACATCACCAATTGCGTAAACACCCGGCACTTTGGTTTCCATTTGCCCGTTTACCGGAATTGCTCCTTTTACGGTTTCAATACCGATATTTTCCAAACCAATGTCCGCTGACTGCGGTCGCCGGCCAATCGCGACAAGCACCAGCTCACTGGCGGCTGTTTTAATTTCACCATCCAGTTCAAAAGTACAGACTGCGTCGACAGCACCCGATTCAATGGCTGTGACTTTGGCGCCGCTGAAAATTCTGGCGCCCTGACGCTCCATGGATTTCCGCAGAATCTGAGCAACTTCCGTATCTACTTCCGGCAGTATTTCCGGCATCATTTCAAGCACAGTTACCGGTACATCCAGCTGTTGAAACAGCGAAGCAAATTCCATGCCGATTACGCCCCCGCCGATAATTGTCAGACTGGACGGACATTCTGTCAGCGCCAGAACTTTATTGCTGTCAAGCACGCGGGCTCCATCGACGCCTGGAATATTGGGGATAAAAGGTGCTGAGCCGGTGGCAATTATAATTTTTTTTGTTTTCACAGTGCCGGCATTCTTACCGCTGACTTCAATCGTCCCGGCGTCAATTATTGTGCCGCGGCCGTTAATAATAGTGCCACCGTTTGATTTGACCAGCTGGGTGACGCCGCGGCGCAGCTGTGAAACTACTTTATCTTTACGGCCGGCAATCGCGGCGTAATCAAAACCGACTTCCCCGGTTATTATGCCGAAGGTCTCGCTTTGACGCGCGCTTTGGTATACCTCTGCCGAATTCAGCAACGCTTTGGTGGGTATGCAACCGCGGTTAAGGCAGGTACCGCCCATCTGATCGGCTTCAATCAGAACGGTTTTCAGTCCCAGCTGGCCGGCGCGGATAGCAGCAACATAACCGCCCGGACCACCACCCAGAATTGCAATATCATATGTCTGCTCCATAATCAGGTTCCTCCGTAGAAAAATGGCGAAAAAAACGCATGCCTGACGTTGGTACGAGCGTCAGGCATGCGTTTTAAGTTAAATCAGAAGATAGGGATTTTGTAAAATCTGTTTGACCCGCTGCAGGAACTTAGCTGCAGGCGCGCCGTCGATTGTCCGGTGATCGTAGCTCAAACTTAGTGTCATTATCGGACGGATAACAACGTCGTCGCCAACAGCGACCGGGACGCGGTCGATTTTGCCAATTGCCAGAATGGCGCTTTCCGGCGGGTTGATGATGGCTGTAAATTCATCGATGTCAAACATGCCGAGGTTGGTAATTGTGAAAGTACCACCGGTGTATTCGTCCTGAGATAAAGTACCGTTTTGGGCCTTTGCAATCAGACTTGCCGACGCAGCTGCGATTTCAGTCAGATTCATCAGATCCGCATCTTTAATTACCGGAACCAGTAAGCCTTTTTCAACTGCTACCGCTATGCCCATATTGACATAATTTTTATACAGAATGCCTTGCTCAGTCAACGAAGAGTTGATAATCGGGAATTCAGTCAAAGCCATGGCGACACAGCGAATTAAGATGTCGGTGAATGACACTTTGATGTCCGCCGCCTTGAGTTTTTCCCGGAAGCGGATAATCTCGCTCATGTCGACTTTCATGCGATTGTTAGCCTGAGCCATGGTGTGCAGGCTGGTTGACATCCGTTCAGCAATTACCTTGCGCATGCCGGACATCGGCACCAGACGCTCGCCGCGTTCAGCACGAACTTTCGCAGCGGCAGCCGCCTGCTGAGTTCCGGGGCCTGCCAGAGCAGCCTGAACATCAGCTTTCATGATTTTGCCGCCCGGGCCCTTGCCGCTGACAGCTGCCAGCTCCACTTCGTTCAGCTCCGCTATCCGGCGGGCAACAGGTGTCGCTTTAGGGGCCTGCGCTGCAGCAGCCAGAACGTCACGTTCTATAACCAGTCCTTCCGGACCGGTACCGGCGATCCGGGTGGGATCGATACCGGCTTCCTCAGCCTTGAGCCGGGCACGCGGGGTTACATATACCTTTTCACCTTGCGCGGGCGCAACCGTTGCGGCAGTAACACCAGCAGCCACAGCGGCAGAGGGTGCGTTGCTGCCGACTGTTGCCGGTTCTGATTCGGCGTCGGCTGCACCGGTGTCGCCTTCAGCGTCTGCCAGTATGGAAGAAATATCTTCACCGGGTTCACCGATAACAGCGATGGTTTCGGTAATGGGAATAGTTTCGCCTTCTTCGTAAAGAACCTTGAGCAGAGTGCCGCTGGCAGGAGCCATAATCTCGATTGTCAGCTTATCAGTTTCCATTTCAAACAAAGGCTGGTCAGCCTCTGTCTTTTCCCCTTCAGGAATAATCCAGCGGGTTATGGTGCCTTCGGTCATCTGCAGGCCCTGTTTGGGCATTATTACTTTAGTTGCCATTGGTTCTGCCTCCTTAGAAAGCGGTCCGCTTAGCGGTACATCACGGAACGGACTGCCTGCAGGATATCTTCCTCTTGCGGAACCACAGCGTTTTCCAGACCCAGGTTGAACGGCAGCGGGCAGGCTTTAGCGCCCAGGCGGGCAATCGGGGCGTCAAGATATCTGAAGGCCTGCTCGGTAATTGAGGAAGCTATTTCAGCGCCGGGACCGGCATTGCGGTGGCCTTCATGGACAACAACACAGCGGCCTGTCTTTTTGACAGATTCAACCATGGTATCCAGATCCAGCGGAACCAGAGTACGCGGGTCGATCACTTCACAGCTGATGCCTTCTTTTTCAAGCTCGGCAGCAACATTCATGGCCCTCTGTACATATAAATGGGTGCCGATGATTGTGACATCCCTGCCCTCACGCAGTACATTGGCCTGTCCGAACGGAATGGCAAAATCAGGGTTATCCGGCACTTCACCTTTCATGGTATAGAGCGCTTTATGCTCGTAGAACATAATCGGGTTATCGTCGCGGATCGCGGTACGCAGAAGACCGGCTGCATCGGCCGGACTGGAAGGCATGACAACTTTCATGCCGGGAATGTGCATAAAAATACCTTCAGTGCTTTGTGAATGGGTAGCGGCATTACCACGGCCTACACCCTGCTGACCGCGGATTACCAGCGGCACCGTGGCGTGACCCCCGAAGACATAGCGGGTTTTGGCGGCCTGATTAAGCAGCTGATCCATGGCGACAAAGGTAAAGTCCATGTACATCAGCTCAACTATGGGGCGCATACCGGCACAGGCAGCGCCGACACCGGCGCCGACGAAACCGGCTTCTGATATTGGTGTGATCCGGACGCGTTCGGCACCGAATTCATCCAGCAAACCGCGGGTGCAGCCGAAAATGCCGCCCTGCTTGGCAATATCCTCACCCATGATAAAGACTTTTTCGTCCCGCCGCATTTCTTCAGCGATGCAATCACGGATGGCCTGGGAATATGTTTTGATACTCATTATTTATTTCCTCCTGACTGCTTACTCGACAAAAAAGACATCGTCCATAACATGGGCGGGATCCGGTTCCGGACTCTCAAGCGCAAATTTAGTGGCTTCCTCAACCGCGTCAATGCTCTTCTGTTCCAGGTCGGTAATTTCTTTTTCAGTTAGAATTTTGTTTTCCAGCAGGTGGGCGCGCAGACGTTTGATCGGATCTTTCTGCTTCCATTCATCAACCTCTTCGCGGGTGCGGTAAACCTGAGGATCACCCGTCCAATGGCCGATATGGCGATAGGTTTTGAATTCAACAAGTGACGGGCCTTTACCGGTCTTGGCATGGGCAATCGCCTTTTCCATGGTTTCGTTAACGGTAAATACATCGTTGCCGTCAACGGAGTAACCGGGGATGCCGTAGGCAACGGCACGCTCAGTGCCGATATCTGTAACTGAAGTGCTTTCGCTGACGTGACAGGAAATACCGTACAGATTGTTTTCACAGACAAATACGATCGGCAGATCCCAGACTGCGGCCAGGTTGATAGCTTCATGGAAAGTACCTTCGTTAGAAGCACCGTCACCGAAGAAGGCAATCGCTACGTTGTCGTCACCGCGCATCTTGATAGCCAGCGCGGCACCGGTCGCGATCGGGATACCGCCGCCGACAATAGCGTTGGCTCCCAGATTGCCCTTGGTAAGATCAGCAATGTGCATTGAGCCGCCACGCCCTTTACAATAACCTGTCTCTTTGCCCATCAGCTCGGCCATCGCGCGGTCAAGCCGGGCGCCCTTGGCGATGGCGTGTCCGTGGCCCCGGTGTGTGCTGGCGATGTAATCTTTGTCTGTCAACAAAGAACAAACAGTTGCAGCGATAGCTTCCTGACCGATATAGAGGTGAACTGAGCCGCGCAGCTTGTTTTCTTCAAACAATTTGAGGGCCTTTTCTTCAAACCTCCGGATATCGTTCATCGTCGAGTAGATCTGGATCAGTCTTTCTTTTTCAATCATGATCATACCTCCGGGCTTGCCACCAGATGCTGCAGCGGCAGGCAATAACTGTGGTTCAGACATATCCGTCAGCTCACGGACTAATAACCACTTAAGAACTGTTGAGACAAAAAGGCTGGAAATTAAGGCTTACTTAATGCTCATTTACCAACCTTTGTATAATGGTCATACCAATTATAGCCCTGTCAGTTATTTTTTTCAATGCGCGAGCGTGAATTTATGCTCTCCGCTTCAATTTTTTCGCCCTTAACATTCTTATAAGCTTCATCAAGGTGATTTCTCATCAAAAAAGCCGCCAGATCCTCATCGTGTTCGATAACCGCCCGGTATATTTCGCGGTGGTGTCGCAAACCGACTCTCCGATCCTTCATGCTGGAAAGTGCTGCTTCCCGGCTGCTTTGCATCAGATCGGAGCATAAATTAAGAATACGCGATAAAGCTTTATTATCGGTCGCCGCTGCCAGAGCATTGTGAAAATCGTTGTCACCAACAATACCAAGCTGATTATCGGCAATCTCAGCAGCCATGGTTTCAAGCGCGTCACCAATTATTTCCGCCGTCTCGGGCGTAACTCTTCTGGCGGCAAGACGGGCAACCTCCGGTTCGAGTATCATCCGGACTTCGATCAGGTCGCTTACCAGCTCGATATCCTGTGAAAGCAGCGTAGAAAAGGGCGACATTACATTTTTCATGGTAATTTCGCGCACAAAAGTCCCTTCACCTACCCTGGATTCAATAAAACCCATCAGTTCCAGAGCGCGCAAAGCTTCGCGTATCGCTGTGCGGCTGACTTTAAGCTCCGCTGCCAGCGCACGTTCAGTCGGCAGTCTGTCCCCGGGCTTAAGATCACCGTTATTTATCAGATCGGTTAGTTGTTTCACGATTTCTTCATATAATCGTGACCGTTTAACTGGTTCCAGCATTTTAAATCTCCTATTGATTTCTTATAAGAATTATATCAAAAAAAGGGCCACATTGTATAAAGGTCATACCAAAGATAGTTTGCATTTACGCAAAAGTAAGGTATACTTGATAATAATTCTATATTTGAGCAAATAGTTATTAGTAAATCTTTCAGATTACATCTACTTTTAAAAATCAGGTTATGTTAATCTCAGATTATTATAGCGGTCCAATGCCAATTGAGGAGGAAATTGTAATGCCTAAGTCTCAAATCATCCGACCTGAACATGTCCGATGCACCGGTACATTGCCGATGAAGGACATTCCGATGAACACTTATCAAAAACGTCTTAAAGATGTTAAATCCGAATTTCCGGCGGATGATCTGGTACACCTTTTTGATGACATGCGCCTGATCCGGGAGTTTGAAACAATGCTAGCCGGAATTCGCACTGTCAAAACCTACAACGGAATTGAATACTCCTACACCGGCCCGGCTCACCTTTCCATCGGTCAGGAAGCCTCAGCTGTCGGCCAGGCATATGCACTTGACCTGAATGACTTTACATTCGGCACCCACCGCAGCCACGGTGAGGTTCTGGCTCGCGCTTTCTCTGCCATTCGCCGTCTGGACGAAGAAACACTTTATCAGATTATGGCTGATTTCCGTGACGGCGCCTTGCTGCGCAATGTTGAAGCTTTCTCACCTCATAAAGGCAACGTCCGCGAGCTCGCTATGGATTTCTTCCTGTATGGCTTTATGACTGAACTGTTCGGGCGTGAAATCGGTTTTACCGGCGGTCTCGGCAACTCCATGCACGTTTTCTTCACACCCTTTGGTATTTATCCCAATAATGCCATCGTCGGTGCAGCCGGCATTATCGCCAACGGGGCCGCGCTTTACAAAAAACTGCAGAAAAAACCCGGCATTGTTGTTGTTAACAGCGGCGACGGTTCCCTCAGCACCGGCGCAGCCTGGGAAGCCTTCAACTTCGCCGCCATGGGTCAGTATCGCGAACTCTGGCCGGATGAGTACAAAGGCGGCCTGCCGATTATCTTCAACTATATGAATAACTTCTACGCCATGAGTGGTCAGACCTACGGCGAAACCATGGGTTATGAAGCTCTTGTCCGCGTTGGGGCGGCAATCAATCCGGAGCAGATGCACGCTGAACGCATCGACGGCTACAATGTATTTGCCGTAATCGACGCTTTCCGTCGCAAAAAAGAACTGGTACTCAACAATGAAGGCCCGATTCTGCTTGATACCCTAACTTACCGTCAGACCGGCCACTCCGTAACCGACCAGAACGCTTACCGTTCCAAGGAAGAAATGGACTGCTGGTCTGCCGAGGATTCAATCGCAACCCTGCAGGCAGAACTGGCTGCAGAAGGCCTGCAGAGCAACTCCGAGGCTCAGGCCAAGGAAGAATCCTTCAAGGAGCGTATTACCCGCATCCTGATCGAAGCTATTGATCTCAAGCGCTCACCGCGTATGGATCTGGAAAATGAACCGGACGCAATCGCCCGCTGCATGTTCTCCAATGAGTACAACCGCACTCTGGGGGATGGCGAACCCGAGGTTATCGGTGAAAAAGCCGACAACTCCCGCCTGAAACGGATCAGCAAAAAATCGCGTACCGGCCTTGATGAAAACGGCAAACCGCTGCCGGCTATCAAGGTAGTGTCTTATCGCGATGCCATTTACGAGTCATTGCTCGACAAATTCTATGAAGATCCGACCATGATTCTTTTCGGTGAAGACGTACGTGAGCACGGCAACTCTTTCGGTGTTCTGCAGGGAATGTATGAATCGATTCCCCGTCAACGTCTGTTCAATGCTCCGATCGCAGAGTCATCGATTATTTCCGCCGGTGTCGGTTATGCCATGTGCGGCGGCCGCGCAGTACCGGAAATCATGTGGGGCGACTTCCTCGGCCGTTGTGCTGACGAGCTGTTCAACCAGCTGGCCAAGTGGCAGGGCATGAGCGCGGGTCTGCTGAAAATGCCGTGCACAGTCCGTATTTCAGTCGGCGCTTTCTACGGCGCCCAGCATTCACAGGACTGGACATCACTTTGCGCCCACGTTCCCGGCCTGAAGCTTGTTTACCCGGCTTCACCCTATGATGCCAAGGGCCTGCTGAACTCAGCGCTAAGCTCCAGTGACCCTGTAATCTATTTTGAAAGCCAGAAGCTTTATGACATGGGCGAGCAGTTCCATGAAGGCGGCGTGCCTGCAGAGTACTACGAAGTGCCGATCGGTGTTGCCGATATCAAGCGTGCCGGCAATGATATCACCATCCTTTCTGTTGGCCCGACACTGATTCCGGCGCTGGCCGCAGCCAAAACACTTAGCGAACAATATGGTCTGGAAGCTGAAGTAATTGACGCCCGTACCCTTATTCCCTTCGATTACGAAACATTACTGGAATCTGTCCGTAAAACCAATCGCCTCGTTATCGTCAGTGACGGTGCCGAACGCGGTAACTACATCAAGACGATTGCCAGCAATGTCACAGAAATGGCTTTCGACCATCTTGACGCTCCGCCGGTAACGCTCGGAGCCCGTAACTGGGTCTCCCCCAGCCCTGAACTGGAAAAATTCTTCTTCCCGCAGGAAAGCTGGATTCTGGACGCTATCGACGCACGGATAGTAAAACTGCCCGGGTATGTTCCGACAACCCGGATATCTACCGAAGAAAAGCTCCGTACCGAAAAACTGGGCATTTAAAGCATAATCGGGCCGACGTCGGTTTTTCGAAAACAGCCGGCGTCGGCTCTACTTTGCCTTTTCTGTTGGCGGCAACCCAAACTGTTCGCCGGGGGAAGGCAAAAATACTGGTAATTTGCGGACTGCTATTATGGCCCGCAGACGTCAATGGGGGAAAACATGCAAAAATTTGATGATCTGGCCGGCAAGATTGCTATTGTCACTGGCGGTGCCCGCGGAATCGGCCTGGCCTCGGCAAGAATTCTGGCAGAACACGGCGCCACAGCTGTTATTGCCGATCTTCTGACAGAACAGGCGGAAGAATCCTGTAAAGAATTACTTGCGGACGGTCTGGAAGCCTTTGCAACTGCGGTAAATGTCAAGGATCCGCAATCTATCGAAAAAATGGTACAGACCGTGATTGACCGTTTTGGCCGGATTGACATTCTGGTCAACAACGCCGGGATAGTTGACAACACACCAATGCTGGACCTTACAGTTGAAGGCTGGGACAACGTCATTGATATTAACCTGCGCGGCATGCAGCTTTGTACTCAGGCCTGTCTGAAACGGATGATCGGCCAGGGCAGCGGCAAAATTGTCTTTATGTCCTCACGTGCCGGTGAAATGGGCAGCCCGAAGGTGGCTCCCAGCTACAGTGCTTCCAAAGGCGGCGCCCTGGCATTGGCCAAAGCCTATGCCCTTTACTGCGCTCCTTATAACATCAACTGCAACGCAATTGCCCCCGGCTATATTGAAACAGATATGACCAAAGGCCGGGACGACCCGAATTCTGTTCCGATGCTCCGACTCGGCACTCCCCTGGACGTAGCAAAATCTGTATATTTTCTGAGCTCAGAATACTCTGATTACATTACCGGTGCTGTCATCGACGTAAACGGCGGGCTTTATATCCGCTGATTCGTCTGACTGCGCTCCCGACCGGCCGTTCCGAAACCGGCTGAAACTGACTTATGAGGTGATAAGCATGGCTGAATATATTCTTATGCCCCAAAAGGGCCTGACTGAAGAAAGCGCGATTTTAGCCGCCTGGCACGTAAAGACAGGCGATAAAATCAAAAAAGGCGACTATATTTTCGATATTGAAACCGGCAAAGCCGTATTCAGTATTGAAAGCGAATCTGATGGTGTGGTACTGGCTACATTTGGCGAAGAAGGCGATGAAATCCCGATTCAGCAGATCGTGGCTGTAATCGGCCAGCCCGGTGAAAAATTCGACTCACCCGCCGGAGCTCCGGCAGTTGAACCCAGTGCGGCCGCACCTGCACCGGCTCCTGTGCAGGCAGCACCCGCAGCCGCTGCTCCGATTGCTCCTGTGGTAACTGCACCAGCGGCGGCAGCCCCTGCTCCGGCTCCTGTTGCCACTGCACCGGCAGCACCCGCAGCCCCTGCTCCGGCTCCTGTTATTGAATTACCGACACACATGACCGGTGGCCGGATTTTCGCTTCCCCGAAAGCGAAATCAGTTGCCGCTGAAAAAGGCATTGAGTTGACTACTGTTGCCGGCACCGGACCTGAAGGCCGTATTCTGCGCGATGACGTACTGGCAGCAGCTGCCGGCAGACCTTCTGCTATGACAGTTGCACAGCCTACAGCCATAACAACTACGGCTTCTTCCTCTGCTGTACCTGCTGCTGACGGCGAGCCCTTCACAGTTGTAAAAAACAGCAATATCCGCCGTGTTATTGCCCGCAATATGCATGGCTCCCTGCAGCAGATGGCACAGCTGACTATCTTTGCCAGCTGTGACGCAACCTCAATGTTAGCTGTGCGTGAACGGATCAAAGCCCGCGCTGCCGCTGCTGCCAAAGCCAACCAGAATAATCCGGAGGCTCCGGCACCGGTTAATATTACGATCAACGACATGATAACATTCGCGGTTTCCCGGACGATTCTCGATTTCCCGACTCTGAACGCTCATTACAATGATGAAACCACAACGCTGTTCCACGACGCGCACATCGGAGTCGCTGTTGACACCAAGTCCGGACTGATTGTTCCTACAGTGTTTAATGCCAACCATCTCAGCCTGCGGCAAATCGCCGCAACCAGCAAAGAGCTGGCTAAAGCCTGTCAGGACGGCAAAGCCACACCGCAGATGCTCAGCGGCGCCACCTTTACAACTACCAATCTGGGCGCATTGCGAATTGAAGCCTTTACCCCGATTATCGCTCCGCCTCAAACCGCGATCCTCGGCATTGGCAACATCGATTACAAAACCCGGCTGCAGGACGGCGAGTTCAGCCATTACCCGGCAGTCAATCTGGCGCTGACCTTTGACCATCGTGCCGTGGACGGCGCTCCCGCCGCCCGTTTCCTCAAGGCTCTCTGCGAAAATCTTGAGGACTTTATAGGAATGATGACAGAATGAATGCTCGCCCAACAATGGATTTAGAACATTACAAGAACCTCTCCCTGCTGGATATGGTCTATGCCCGAATAAAAGATGATATTCTGGCTGGTAAATACAAAGCCGGCGAACGGCTGGTTGTCAGCCGTCTGACCGAGCAGCTCGGTGTCAGCCACACCCCGATTAACGAGGCCCTGAACCGTCTGGTTGTTGAAGGGTACGTTGCGTTTGAACCTCGCAGGGGAATGCGGGTGCGCGGAATTGATCTGGCTGAAATCAGAGAAACCTATGAAATCCGTAAAATGTTTGAAACCTATTGCGCGGCTAAAGTTATCGAGGTTGCAACCGAAGACCCCGGCTATCTGGCAGATCTGCGCGAACTGGAAAAATCGATCGGCAAAGGCGGTTATGACGCCGCAGTCGCTGACAACTTCCAGACTTTCTTTGCGCAGGAAAGCGCTTTCCACGAGGCAATGGTAGAGGTCAGCGGCAACCGCAAGCTGTTCCAGATGTACCAGAACCTCAAGGCGAACGGTGTTTTCTTTTATAAAATGGCCAGTGAAGGGCAGTTTTTGTCAGAGGAGCGTTATCAGCACTCAATAGCTGAGCATGCCGCCATCATTGAAGCTGTGGAAGCTTTGGACGCAGATCGCCTGCGCACTGAACTGGAAACGCATTTGCGGCATTCAATCGAATACCTGGGAGTCAGTTCAGCTTTGCACCGGCTGGACAAGCCTAAAGGATAATCATGAGGAGTAGTCCATGAATTATGATCTGATCGTTCTCGGCGGAGGTCCCGCCGGCTATCTGGCGGCTGAACGGGCCGCGACAGGCGGGTTTTCTGTCCTGTTGTTTGAAAAACTCAATATCGGCGGCGTCTGTCTGAATGAAGGCTGTATCCCGACAAAATCATTTTTGCACAGTGTTAAGCTTTACGATGCTGCGCGCCACAGCAAAGGCTACGGCGTTCAGGCTGAGGGCGTGACGCTTGACCACAAAAAGGTTGTAACCCGAAAAAACAAGGTGGTCAGGATGCTGGTTGGCGGCGTGCGTAATACACTCGCTCAGCAAAAGGTTACTGTTATCAGTGCCGCCGGCAGAATCACCGGCCGTGACGCCGAAGGCTTCACGGTTACAGATGGTGAAAAAACCTATACTGGCGAACGTCTGCTGATAGCCTCCGGTTCTGAACCATCTCTGCCGCCGATTTACGGACTTAAGGAAACACTGGCAAGTGGTTTTGCCCTTACCAGCCGCGAAATCCTGAATCTCGAAACCCTGCCGGATTCACTGGCTATTATCGGCGGTGGCGTAATCGGCCTCGAATTTGCCGCCTATTTCCAGTCAGCCGGAGTTGAGGTTACGGTTATCGAAATGCTGGATCATATCGGTGGTCCGATTGATCGCGAAATCTCTGACTGGCTGTACAAAGCCTGTGTCAAAAAGGGCATCGATTTCCGCCTCGAAAGCAAAGTAACAGAGTTCAGGGAAGGCGCTGTAACTTTCCAACAGAACGACAATTATATTGACGTTTTCTGCGACAAAGTTCTGGTTTCGATCGGCCGTAGACCTTTCACCAGTGATCTCGGATTGGAGACAATCGGTGTCGAAATGAAGGGAGCCGCAGTTGTGACAGACGACCAGTGCCGCACTTCGGTCCCGGGAGTATACGCTGCCGGCGATGTTAACGGCCGCTCCATGCTGGCTCATACAGCTTACCGTGAGGCCGAAGTTGCAGTTGCGCAAATGCTGGGGCAAGAGGACCGGATGAATTACAACACTGTCGCCGCTGTTATCTACAGCAGCCCTGAAGTCGCCGGTGTCGGCGAAACCGAGGAATCGGCAGCTGCCAAGGGGCTCGACTTCAGAGTGCAGAAATGTTCAATGCGTTACAGCGGTCGTTTCGTTGCCGAAAATGAAGGCAGTGACGGATTGTGCAAGCTGATTGTTGAAAACGGCAGTGAGAAACTGTTAGGGCTGCACCTTATCGGCAGCTACGCTTCTGAAATAATTTACAGCGGCGCCTTGATGCTGGAGCAGCAGATGACTATACCTGAGCTGCAGAAAACCGTGTTCCCTCATCCGACAGTGGGTGAAGCAATTCGGGAAGCCTTGTTTCTGACCTGAATCACAAAAAATTATTAAATTAAAAAAGCGTGGTTTCTGTCTTTAATAAAACAGGAACCGCGCTTTTTATTCACCGATAAGTTAAATCGCCGTCAGGATAATCAGAGGAATCAGAATCAGATTGAGATTCATAACGCTGAATGGAAACGTGTCCGGCTTGGATTGGACAGCAATAAAGGCTTTGACGTTACGGAACACCGGTATTGCCGCCAGCAAAGCAAAAGATGCGTACCACGGCAGAATGCCCAACAGAACCATCAGCGCGATAGCCGCGAAGGCTGCAGCATAAAGCGCCGCGAACAGGCGCAGAGCATTTCGGACACCGATATAGTGAGGCAGAGTGTAACGGTTGACCAGGCGGTCGTTTTCCAGATCGCAGGTGTTGTTGGCGAGCATAATGTTGGCTATGCCGGTTATCGCCGGTACAGTCAGCAGGCCCAGACGCAACAGGTCCGGCAACCGCAAATGCAGACTCAGCACGCCTTCTGCAAAACTATAGAATACCAGCTGCTGAGGTGGAGCATTAATATATATGGTCAGAAACGGGATGAAAAAGCCCATTACAAAGCCGGAAAAGGCCTCTCCCAGAGGCATTCGCGAAATCGGCGCCGGCCCGGCCGTGTAGGCGATTCCCATAACAAAGCAGAAAACACCGGCAACCAGGACAACCAGACTGGTGCGCCATACCAGAATTAATCCCAGCACTGTCGCCACAGCCAGTAGTACCAGAATTATTCTCAGTGATACGGGGCGGCTGAAGGCTAAAGCAACACCATTGGTTTTGGTATCAATATAATTGTTCAAGGCTGTGGTCATCATGTCAAAGCAAAGCATGGCCAGAAAGAAAACGGCTGTGTTCCAGCCATTTACAGTGCCATAAGCATGACGTACATACACAAGACCCAAGAGAAACGGCAGCAGACTGGCAAGCTTGGTGCGGATTTCAACCAGATTAAAGTATCTCGCAAGTATGGACTGCTTCATTAAAAACGACGCTCCTGGATTTCTCCGAGAATTGAGGCCAGGCGCTGGCGCTTTTGCAGGTCAGGCAGTCTTTCTAATAGTTTGCGGGCTTTATCAGCATAGCGATCCGCCAGCGAACGGGTACGGGCAACACCGCCCTGATTAATTACTTCCTGAACAACAAAAGCAATATCTTCAGCGGTAAGCGATTGTTCTTTTATAGTTTTTTTGAGCTCCGGCATTTGGCGGAAAGTGTAGATCAGCGGCAGTGTAATAACGCCTTCGGAAAGATCGTGATTGGCTGTTTTCTTAATCGTATCACTGTCCGAAGCATAATCGAGGCAGTCATCCGCCAGCTGGAAAAGCATGCCTATATAGTAGCCAAAACGGGCTACCAGCCGTGATTCACGCTCTTCCGCGTTACTTAAAATCATGCCGGAATACATTGCCAGTGCGAACAAAGCTGCCGTTTTGCCGGCAATAATCCGCAGATAGCCGGTAACAGCCAGCTCGGTATCACCGTTATGCTTCAGCTGCCGCAGCTCACCCAGGCAAATACTGGACATGGCCTGAGCAAACAACTGGAATTTTTCCGGATAGCGGGCTGAAATACCGGCGATCAGATTAAAGCAGACAGTGAATAGATAATCACCGCCGATAACCGCGATTTTTTTACCGAAACGACTTTGTACGCTTGGCTGACCCCGACGAAGACCAGCTTCATCAATTACGTCATCGTGGACCAGCGTTGCCAGATGCAGGATCTCGAGTGCCGCGGCCGCAGTTACAGCATCTGTTGATACTGTGTCCTCGGCATCAGCTGCAGCGGACAACAGCAGTGAGGCACGGAAGTTCTTGCCCTGTGAGCGGGTCAGATGCTGCATGACTTCTGAAAGCACGGAATCTGAGCGTAAAAGGGTCTTGCGGATCAGTTCGCTGACAGCCTGCGAGGCTTCTGATAAATGCAGCCTCTCATTCGCGGCTGCATTATCTGTGGTAATAGCCGACTCGTCTGACTTGCCGACGGCAGGCAACGACACGCGCCCCACCTGAGTGGTAGCGCGTGCCGGGTTTTTATCGATGCCTGATTGCCCGACTGATGACCGGGTGTTTGCTGCTTTTTTATCAGTCATTATATAAATAGGATTTACGTACAATCGGAATCTTTCGCCATTGCTGCTTCAGCCAGGGGATGACGTAGTAATCGAGTCCGAAC
Source organism: uncultured Oscillospiraceae bacterium (assembly GCA_964581135.1). Taxonomy (GTDB): domain Bacteria; phylum Bacillota; class Clostridia; order Saccharofermentanales; family UBA5734; genus JAXGXQ01. The sequence continues at coordinate 12,118 of CAZOMW010000004.1, read as the reverse complement.
ACATGACCGCCGGCGATCAGAACAGCAACGGCTGCGAATATCATCCACCAGGAACCCATGTAGAGCCCTGTGGTCATCAGGAACATAACCTGCAGTACAATCGAGTACGCAGATGCAAGGAAAGTGAACAGGCCGGCCATCAGCGCAAGGCCAATCAGTATTTCCGAAATTACTATGACCGTCTGAAAGAAGATCTGGGTGTTGCCATTGGCAAGGATGACATTGTCCACGAACCAATCCATTAAAACGAACTGGATTTTAGCCGCGACATCAGCGGCATTGACGAGTATTACTTTAATAATGCCGAAAATATTCCAGTTGACCAGCACATCGACAGTTGCCGCCCCGCCCTCTGCGGCAGTAGCACCGGCATTGGCATCAGCGCCGCCGCTCAGAGCGTTTTCAAAAAACTGATTTGCGCCCTGAAAGAACTGGAAGAGTTTAGGCGAACTAAGCCAGCCTTCATTGAATTTCTTGATCCCCTCCAGCACCCAGATGAATCCAAGGAACACCCGCAGAGGCACCAGCAGGAAGCTGGGTGTGCGGTTGGAGAAATGGCCGCCGACAAAACTGCGGCGATTACGGATAGTAAAGAACTCTTTTTTCATGTAGCCGAAAACCTTGTTCCAGCCCAGCACCTGTACAAAATAAATAATATTGATAAAGTGCTTAACGAACATCGCGAAGAAGGAAGGCAGGTTGATTTTCTTCTTAGCACCGCCAACTGTCGCTACACCATAGCGTCCGCCGATACTTACCATGACACCGTGGAATTTAGGGTCGTATTTTTCCTTCTCGCCTTTACCTTCAATATCGGTGAGCAGGTTCTTTGTAATTGTGGCAGCAGAGTGTTCACAGTTTTCAACCATCTGCGGCACCGGTATTGTGGAGCCGGGAGCCATATAAAACATATTGTCGCCGGCAACATAGACGTTTTCGTGTGTCTTGGCACGCAGGAAATCATCAACCTCAATCCGGCCGCGGCGTACGGGCTTAAGCTGAGCAGAAGTCTGCGCGACATCGGCACATTCGGTACCGGCAGTCCAGATAACCGTACGGGTAGTGTCACGGTAGATTTCTTCATCCTGCTTGTATTCAATATAGTCTTCGCCAACAGAAACAATTCCTGTTTTCAGTTTGATGTCGACGCCCATTTTCCGCAGGCGGTTTTCTGTTTTTACCGAAAGTTTTTCCGGCAAAACAGGTACTACGCGGTTAAGCAGGTCTACCTCAACAATTTTGACCTCTTCCCGGCTGACTTCAAACTGCTCGCAAAGCTGCGGCACCCACTCGGCCAGTTCGCCTGCCATTTCAACACCGGTAAAGCCGGCGCCGGCAACATAGAAAGTCAGCAGTTTTTTGCGTTCCTCGGGATCGTTTTCGCTGTTGGCCTGGCTGAACATCGAGAAAACATGCTGTTTGAGCTTAACCGCGTCATCATAGGACCACAGCGGCAGGGTGTTTTCACAGGCACCGGGTATCCCGTAATAAGCCGGCTTTGAACCCGAGGCCAGTACCAGATAATCGTATTCATAGGCGCCGTCGGCACCCTTGAGCACCTGTTTGTCATAATCGATTGATTCAATTGTATCCGTAATAATCCGGACATTACGACCGGCAAAAATACGACTGAGGCTGATTCGGATACTGTCTTCCTCAACTCTGTTGCCCGCAACTTCATGCAGTTCCGTCAACATAGTGTGGTAACGGTGTTTATCGATGATCGAAATCTCGACATCTTTATCTCTTTTGAGCTTTCTGGCCAGCTTCTTGGCAGTCAGGACGCCCGAATAGCCCGCGCCCAAAACGACGATTTTTTTCACGACAGTTCTCCTCCATCGTTCTATATGTTTCTACGGATGCTCAGTCCATCACCGAAAGCGTTTTCATGGTGATTTCACGCCCAATAGATTAGCAGAAACGTCAGGATAGTTCAATTATTTTCTAGAAATAATTGAAATTTTTCTAAATCTATTTACCAACGGTCAAAAATTCGGATTTAAAATACATCAAATCAAGATAATCGATCGCGATAATCAGCATAGCTGAAGCGGCGGATAACCTGATGCCCTGCCAGTGTGTGGAGAACTATATCAGGTAGATTAACCCCGTTGAACATGTTGTTTTTCACCATTGTGTAATGCGCCATATCGGTAAAAACAAGGCGTGAACCGCGGCTTAGCGGCTCATCAAAGGAATAATCGCCTACTATGTCACCAGCCAGACAGGTTGGCCCGCCCAGGCGATAGGTGTAGGCTTTTTCCCCGGGGAGGCCGCCGCCGATGACAACCGGGCGGTAAGGCATTTCGATTACATCAGGCATATGGTTGGCGGCAGAGGTGTCCAGAATTGCTATTTCCATGCCATTATCAACAATATCAAGTACTTGAGTAACCAGAAAACCTGTGTTGAGAGCTATCGCCTCGCCGGGTTCCAGATAGATTTCGAGATTATAGGTTTTTTGAAAATGGCGGATAACATTTATCAGCTGCTCAATATCATAATCCGGCCGCGTAACATGATGTCCGCCTCCCAGGTTAAGCCACTTCATTTTGTGCAGATAAGGCCCGAAATTCTCATCTATGTAGGGAACTGTCCGGGCTAAAGCATCGGCGTTCTGTTCGCAAAGAGTATGAAAATGAAGGCCGCTGATCCCTTCAAGCAGCTCC
>CAZOMW010000004.1:0-9439 GCA_964581135.1 uncultured Oscillospiraceae bacterium | reverse complement strand
GGAAATTGGCAGCTGTGACCCCAAGGCGCGAATGGGGAGCAGCGGGGTTGTACAGCAGGGTCGAAATTTCAGAGTATTCCGGGTTAAAACGAATTCCGGCTTCAATCGGGCGCCTGTGATTCAGAACTCTTTCACGGTATAACTGCCATTCGTTGAACGAGTTGAACACAATGTGATCAACGGTGTCCAGAATCTCGTCAAAATCCTCTTCAATGTAAGCCGGTGAATAAATATGAACTTCCTTGCCCATTTTTTCACGACCGAGCCGGGCTTCGAAAAGAGCACTGGCAGTTATGCCTGCCAGGTACTCTCCCACAATCGGGAAAACAGCATGCATGGAAAAGCCTTTGAGCGCCAACAGGATTTTGCAGCCAGTTTCCTGCTGTACCCGGTCGAGGATTGCCAGGTTCTTACGCAAAAGCCCCTCGTCAACAACATAGGCAGGCGTACGCAGCTGCGAAAAATCAATATTCAAGCCGGATTTATCAGAACCTATAACGTGCATTCAGTTTCCTCAGTCGACCAGAATCGGATCGAACTTCTCCTGCCAGGGCAAGCCCTGCTTGTTCAGCTGTTCCATGAAGGGATCCGGATTCAGCTCTTCAACAGTGTATACTCCCGGCTTTTTCCAGTGACCCTGCAGAACCATCATCGCGCCAATCATGGCAGGCACGCCGGTGGTATAGGAAATCGCCTGCGAACCAACCTCTTTATATGCTTCTTGATGGTCAGAAACGTTATATATGTAGTAGGTTTTTGGCTTGCCGTCTTTAACGCCTGTGAAAATGCAGCCGATATTTGTTTTGCCTTTAGTGCGTGGACCAAGTGAAGCCGGGTCAGGCAGGACTGCTTTCAGGAACTGCAGCGGCTGGATACTGCAGCCGTCGATCTCAATCGGTTCAATTGAGGTCATGCCGACGTTTTCCAGAACCCGCAGATGCGTGATGTATTTATCCGAAAAAGTCATCCAGAAGCGAATCCGGCGCACTCCGGGGATATTAATTGCCAGCGATTCCATCTCTTCGTGATGCAGCAGATAAATATCTTTGGGGCCGATCTGATCAAAATCATATTCGCGCTTGATTTCAAGCGGTTCGGTTTCGTGCCACTCGCCGTTTTCGTAGTAGCTGCCGGGTGCCGTTATTTCACGGATATTGATCTCAGGGTTGAAGTTGGTGGCGAATGGGTAACCATGATCACCACCGTTGGCATCAAGAATGTCAATGGTGTGGATTTCGTCAAAATGATGTTTTAAAGCGTGGGCTGAAAAAGCCTGCGTGACGCCAGGGTCGAAGCCACAGCCGAGAATGGCTGTAATACCGGCTTTTTCGAAACGCTCACGATAGGCCCACTGCCATTTATATTCGAATTTAGGAGTTTCAGGCGGTTCGTAGTTGGCAGTATCAAGATAATGAACACCAGTTGCAAGGCAGGCGTCCATAATTGTCAGATCCTGGTACGGCAGGGCGACATTGATAACGATATCGGGTTTAAAGTCACGAATCAGTGCAATTACTTCTTCTGTATTATCCGCATCAACCTGAGCTGTCTGGATTTTGGTACGACCACCGTCGAGTTTGGCCTTAAAAGCATCTGCTTTGGATTTAGTACGGCTGGCAATGCAGATCTCCTCAAAAACATCCGGATTCTGCACACATTTGTGCACTACAACGCTGGCTACACCGCCAGCACCGATAATTAACGCTTTTCCCATAATAATATCTCCTGTTATCTCTGACGTGTATTCTCCTGACGGTTCGGATTCTGATGTGTTTGCCCGGGTCTTGTGAACTCCTGACGTCTGCTTGATTCTGTTGGAAGCATAATTATATCAATAATGCTGTAAATCGAGAATCGCCGCAACAACACTGTGTTACGCCTGATAATTCTGACGCAGTAAAGCAATTTCCTTTTGGTACCCATCGACCTCATTTGGTGTTTCAAGGTAAAACGGCAGATTCCGCAGCTTGGGATGATTGATAATCCGAACTATCGCATCCAGACCGATATAACCGTCGCCGATTTTGGCATGCCGGTCTTTGCGGGCGCCGGCCGGGGCAAGGCAGTCGTTAAGATGAATCGCGAGCAGACGCTCAATTCCGACAATCCGATCAAACTCAGCCAGTACGCCGTCCAGATCATTGATTATGTCGTAACCTGCCGCGTGAACATGGCAGGTATCCAGACAGACACCCAAAAGCTCGGGATGCTTAACCTGCTCGATGATACGCTGAAGCTCCTCAAAATTACCGCCGACTTCACTGCCGCTGCCGCTCATCGTTTCCAAAAGCACTGTTGTTTTCAAGCCGGGTTTTATAACCTTGTTCAAAGCCGTAGCTGTAAAGCCAATACCGGCATCAATCCCCTGCCCCACATGGCTTCCCGGATGGAAGTTATAGTAGTTGCCCGGCAGATATTCCATTCGTTCAATATCTCCTGCCATCATGGTCACCGCGAGTTCCCGCAGCTGCTCATCCGGGGAGCAGGCATTAAGTGTATATGGTGCATGAGCCAGAACAGGCGCGAATTTTTCTTCCTTAAGCAAGGCGGCTAACGCCAGAATATCAGCCTCGTCCAAAGCCCGCTGGCGGCTGCCGCGCGGGTTGCGGGAGAAAAACTGGAAGGTATTGGCGCCGATAGAAAGCGCTTCCTTGCCAATGTTCAGATAGCCGCGGGATATCGATAAATGACAGCCGATATTTAACATAAAAAAATGAACCTCCTTAATAAATAACGCCGATAATCTCAATAAACAACGCCGACAAGACGTTCAACAATAAAAACGGCCAGAGAGGCGCCCAAAGCCACAACCAGCAGTGATTTGCCGCGCCAGCCCAGTATCAGCGCCACAGCCAGACCAGCAGCTGCGGATTCAACCAACGCAGTTGAGTGAAATATTGCCGGAATAGTCATCGCGGCCAGAACAGCATAAGGAACGTAGAACAGAAAAGAGCGGAACAGAACATTATCAATCCGGCGGCGTACAATCAACAGCGGCAGCATGCGCGGCAGCCAGGTAGCAGCCAGCATTGTCAGCAAAGCTCCCAGGAGATAAGCGTCTTTCATAACCTGCCCTCCCCTGCGTTTGTCGGTGCCGCAACCTTCTGCTTTGCTTCTTCTGCCGATTCCGGATTAACCGGAGCCAGCAGAGCACCGGCGAAAGCCGCGATTACAGTTACAGCAATCAGGCGCCAGCCTCCAGGGATGCTTCTGGTCAGCGGCACTGACTGGGCAATAACACTCAGGGCGGCGGCCAGTATTACAACTGCCAGTACAGGTCGACAGCCACGGGCCGGCGGAACAATTATTGCAATAAACATGGCATAAAGTGCGATTCCCAGAGCACTCCGAACAGCCATAGGCAGAACCGAGCCGGCAAACGCGCCCGCCATGGTACCGGTTGTCCAGCCGGCTACAGGCAGCGAGATCAGACCCAGCATATAGGAAAGCCCGGGCTCGCCGGCATGAGTTGCTGCAACCGCGTAAATTTCATCTGTAACACCATAGCCGATAAACAGTCGCCCATGCAGGCTGATGCCGGGGCGAAGCTTCTGAGTCAGTGAAAGCGACATCAGCATGTAGCGCAGATTTATTAAAAGTACAGTGACAAAAATTTCGGCGTAGGGCGCGCCGGCAAAGATCAGCTGTGTGCCGGCGAACTGACCTGCTGAGGTCATGTTTGTAAAGGAAATAATCGTGGCTGTTAGCGGTGACATACCGCCTTCGGCCGCGAACAAACCATAGGCGAAAGAGACCGCGAAATAACCAAGCGCGATCGGAAGTCCGCCTGCCAGTCCCTGGCGAAAATCAGGACGCTGCAGGTTACTGGCCAGGGTGCCGCGTTCACGGGCGTCCGATAATTGTTTTTTCCGACCTTGATCCTGCCGGCTGTCGCTCATCAAATTCAGCTCAAGCCCCACCCGCCTTAGCAGCGCGGCTTTCCTCCCGTTAACATATTGTTTATTAAACGTCTTATAATCTTATCATAAACATTTCCCGTGGTAATATGTAGAAATGGCAGAAATGAACCGGACCTGGAACAGGATCTGCAACCGGTCCGCGTATATAACGGAGGAATAAAATGAACGAGATCAAAAGTATTCTATTAGTGGGTGCGGGTGCTGTCGGCAGCTCGGTAGCCCATAAACTGCACGATAAAAACCCGGGCACAGTTCATGTGCTGGCCGGCGGCGAGCGAGCTCAGAGATATCGCGATCAAGGCCTGGTAATAAACGAGCAGCGTTATGATCTGCCGATTATGGAACCGGCTGCTAATTCTGCAGCAAGTGAAGCGGTTGATCTGATCCTTGTCGCTGTTAAGCAATACCATCTGACAGCTGCGATCGAAGACATGAGACACTATGTCGGTAAAAACACGGTAATTCTGTCTTTAATGAACGGCATCACAAGTGAATCCGAGCTGGGTGAAGCCTTCGGTCAGGAAAAAATCCTGTACGGACTGGTTATCGGGATCGACGGCAATCGCACCGGCAATCAGGTGCGATTCACTTCAGCCGGAACCATAGTTTTTGGCGAGGCTCAAAACTGTGAGTGGTCAGACAGGGTCGCAAAAATCGCGCAGTTGTTCGACGCTGCCGGAGTTATCTATTCTGTGCCTGATGACATGCTGCATGCCCTCTGGTACAAGTTTATGATAAATGTAGGTATCAATCAGGTTTCCGGGGTGCTGCTGGCGTCCTACGGTGTTTTTCAGCTGATACCTGAAGCCGAGGATTTAGTTGAAGCAGCAATGCGCGAAGTAATCTCAGTTGCTGAGGCCAAAGGAATTCAACTGGACGAAACCGATATTGCCAACTGGCGGACTGTGCTTGCCGGTATAAACCCGGAAGCGCATACGTCACTGGTTGACGATCTGCTGCATGGCCGTCCGACTGAGGTGGAAATGCTTGCCGGCACGGTAATGCGGCTCGGTGCCGAAAACGAAATACCGACACCGGTAAACCAAATGCTTTATCAGCTGATTCGAACCCGGGAAGAAATGGCAAAGCTGTCGCTTTAAAAACTTATTCCCCTGCCTTCAGGGATTCAACCATGTCAATTCGGATCAGCCGGTAATACATAAAGGCATTTACCAGAAAAGCGAATGCCATTGTGAGAACAATCGACCAGACGTAGCTGAGCGGCAGAATCTGTTTGCCGAACATCATGGAATCAATTTCCATGGTATTCATGACAAACCCATGCAGAAAATACCCTGTTACAAGGCCGACAAGAGTACCGATAGCTGCCAGTACGATGTTCTCGCGGTAAACATAGGCGGAAACCTCTTTATCGCGGAATCCCAGTACTTTCAGAGTCGCTATTTCCCGCGCGCGTTCGGTTATGTTTATATTGGTAAGATTGTAAAGAACTATAAATGCCAGAGCACCAGCTGAAACAATCAGCACCAGAACTACAGTATTAAGACTGCCTAAAACATCACCAAACTGGTCGGAAATACCCGCTGTGAAGACTACGCCGAGAACTCCTTCCGTCGCGAGGAGATCTGCCGCCAGGGAATCTTCATCTGCAGCCTGCGGGTCGTTAAGGTTAAACGCGATGCTGTTGTACTGCGGTGACTGGTAGGTTATCTGATCATAATACGCCGGTGACATGTAAATATAATGCGCCAGATAGTTCTCAGCCACGCCGGCGACCAGTGTTTTATAGGTTAGCTGATCGCTGTCGGTCCAGCTGACAATATCGCCGACCTTAACGTTCAGCAAATCTGCCAGCTTCTCTGTCAGGATCGCCCCATCGTCAGGCAGTTGCAGCTCGATGCCGCTGACCCGCTCGCGCAGGTTATAGTATTGCCCCGATTCGGATGCATTTGCCGGTACTACCAGGGAAGCCTCGAATTCACGCCCCGAGCCGGCCGGACGCAGGGTAATAGTTTCGCTGAAAATCTGCAGGCTGCTTTTTACCTCAGGTTCAGCGGCCAGTTTTGCCGGCAGCTCAGATGATGTTTCCGGTTTCTCATTATCATAATATACTGTGCCGTCATAAACGAAAATTTCAGCAAATTGTTTAGTGCCGATAGCGCTGATCGAATCCTTAAGTCCAAAGCCGGTGAGCAGTAATGCTGTACAGCCTGCTATGCCGATAATTGTCATTAGAAAGCGCTGTTTGTAGCGGAAAATGTTGCGCGCTGTCACTTTGTTGGAAAAGGAAAGCCGCCGCCAGAGCGGCTGAAAACGCTCGAGCAGAATTCGTTTGCCAGGCTTGGGGGCTTTGATCTGCATCAGTACAGCCGGGGTTGCTTTCAGCTCGCCCAGCGTTGCTGTCAGGGTTGCCGATAAAATTGTAACAACAGCAAACAAACCGGAAATCAGGCTCAGATCCGCATGCGGCGGTGTCAGCCGATATGGGATCTCATACATCAGGTTGTAGGCTGCCATTATAACTGTCGGAAACAACCAGAATCCCAGTGCCAGACCGACTACAGTTCCGGCAGCACAGGCCAGGAGGGCATATAACAGATATTTCAGAGAAACGGTCAGAGAGCCATAGCCCAATGCCTTTAATGTTCCGATCTGGACCCGCTCCTCCTCAACCATTCTGGTCATGGTTGTCAGGCAAACCAGGGCGGCAATCAGGAAGAAAAAGAGCGGAAAGACCTTGGCAACAGCTCCGATGCGCTCCGCGTCATCACTATAGCCGCTATAACCGGGAAAACTATCGCGTGTAAAGACAAACCAGCTGTCCGGAATCTCTATCAGGGCGCGTTCGGCATCGTGAATATCCGCCTCAGCGCTGGCAATCAGGCGTTCAGCTTCAGCTTTCTCGTAGCCGAAAGCTGCCAGTCCGTCGTTCAGTTCGGCCCTGGCTTTTACCAGCTTCAGACGGCCGTCTTCCAGCGCTCTTTCCAGTTCGCGTTCACCACGAGCCAAGGCAGCTGCGCCATCAGCCAACAGCTTTTGGTTAGCAGTTATTTCGGCCTGCGCCCGGTCCAGTTCAGCCTTGCCATTATCCAGCACAGCTTTAGCCGCTTCCAGTTCAGCTCTGCCGCTTTCGTACTCAATCATTCCCAGATTGAACTGCCGCCAGCCGTCTGCCATTCTTTTTACTGCGGCTTCATAAGCTGCGAGTCTGCCAGCGAACTCAGCCTTTCCCGTTTCAAACTTGGCCTTTCCCGTTTCATAAGCAGCTAAACCCTGATTATAAGCAATCTTGCCTGCCTCGAGTGCCTGTCTGCCGCCAACCAGCTCTGCTACCGCCTTTTCATACTGTACTCTGCCCGCATTCAACTGGGCCAATCCTGTTTCATAGGCAGCCAGCCCCTGGACATACTCTGCCGGTTTAGCCGGATCCAGTGCCGCCTTCATGGCTTCAAGCCCGGCAGCAGTTGCAGTCAGTTGGTTAGCGGTTTCCTTAAGCGCAGCGTCAGCTTCAGTCAGCTGAGTTTCACGGGCGGCAATCTCCTGTGCACTGATGTCCAGCTGAGCCTTGGCGGCAACCAGTTCAGCTTCACTTTTAGCCAGCTCAGTCTGGCCTGCTTCAATATTTATTCTGGCTGCTTCCAGTTCTCGTTCACCTGCGGCCAGCTCAGCTTCAATTGCGTCCAGACGGGCTTTAGAGGCTTGAAGCTGCTCGTCACCTTCGCTCCAGGCTTTAAAGCCTTCATTCCATTCTGCCAGGCTGGCTTCATAAAGCTCGCGTCCGGCAGCCAGTTCAGCCCGGCCCTTTTCCAGTTTAGTCCTCTGATCAGCCAGTTCGCGTCTGTATTTTTTCTCATTGGCTTGAAGCTCAGCTTCTCCGTCGGCGATCGCCTGTTCCGCGTCTTTGAGTTTTTGTTCGGCAGAAGCCAGCTCGCGGGCGGCGGTTTCCTTTTCGTCGAGCAGCTCATTCCTGCCGGTTTCAATTTCAGCCCGCAATTCACTCACTTCTGCAGCAATCGCGTTTTCTCCCATCGTTTCAAGAGTGGGGGACATGGCTGCAATACGCTCTTTATATGCCTCAGAATAAGCTGCCTGTGCATCTGATTCCCGGAAGCGCAGAAAAATATTTCCCGGCCGCTCCGCTGAGAATTCTGCTTCATCCGCAAAGGCATACCAGTGGATCGAGCCGCCGCCAATGTTTGTCTGGCCGCGCTGAAAATCTATATATAGAGGTGAGCGGACATAACCAACCACTGTAAAGGCGCTGCTCTCAACATAATCGCTTAGCTGCTGGTCCTCCGGCACTGAAGCCGTCAGAACAGTACCCAAAGGTATATTACTCGAGAGGTTCATACCTTTTTCAATAGCGATTTCGCCGGGTTTTTCCGGCAGTCGTCCATCTAACAGGGTCAGAAGATTCAGTCCGTTGCCTGATGAGGAGCTGTTGTCGTTGCTGTAAAGACGCACAGTAGATTCCAGACCGTCCGGAGTTGTTAGAAAGAGATCAATAATATGAGCTTCTGACAACTCCGCTAAGCCTGGCAGCTGTTTCAACTCAGTAATTTCCTGCTCACGGAAGCCAAGCGGCGACAACAGGCGGTAATCAGCCAGCCGCTGATCCTGATAATAGCGATCCGCCGATATCAGCATATCGGGTTTCGTAGCGTTGATGCCGGCAAAAAAACCTACGCCAAGTGCAACCATTCCCAGAATCGAAAGAAAGCGGGCCCGGCTTTGCCAGATAGAGCGGAAAATATCTTTGAGAAAAGAAGTTTTCATACTCACCATTCAAGCTCTTCAACCGGCAACGGTTGAGCATTAAGGGTGATATCGATAACTTTGCCGTTACGCATGCGGATGACTTTATCGGCAATTGCGGTCAATGCCAGATTATGGGTGATAACAACAACAGTCATTCCGGTGTTGTGACAAGTATCCTGCAGGAGTTTGAGAATTGAACGGCCCGTGTTGTAATCAAGTGCGCCTGTCGGCTCGTCGCAAAGCAACAGCTTGGGGTTCTTGGCCAAAGCGCGTGCTATAGCCACTCTCTGCTGCTCACCGCCGGAAAGCTGGGAGGGGAAATTATTCTTGCGCTCACTCAGGCCGACTTGTTCAAGCACACTGTCCACATCAAGCGGATCAGGGCTTATTTGAGTGGCCAGTTCGACATTTTCGCGCGCGGTCAGGTTTTGCACCAGATTATAAAACTGGAAGACAAAACCAATGTCTGTGCGCCTGTATTCAGTTAGCTGGCGCCGGTTATATGAGCTGATATTGGCTTCATCTACCCTGATAGAGCCGCCACTGAGAGAATCCATTCCCCCCAGAAGATTAAGCACAGTTGTTTTGCCGGCGCCGGAAGCCCCGACAACCAGTGCGAATTCGCCTTTATCGATAGTAAAACTGACACCATCAGCTGCGGCTATTGTAACCTCGCCCATATGGTAGTTTTTCTGAACATTATTCAATTCTATATAATTCAAAATATCCTCCGGCCGGATTGTTTATGATAAAAAACGGCCAGCTGGGTGCGGTCCCGCAGCTCCAGTTTTTCCAGAATC
>CAZOMW010000003.1:0-31068 GCA_964581135.1 uncultured Oscillospiraceae bacterium | reverse complement strand
TTGAGCCTGTAAGTTGAATTTAACCGGCATTGCAATTAACCGGCAGCTTAACCGGCATTGCAGCTGAGATGTAAGTCGTTAATTTTGAAAGTACTGAATTTAGGAGTGAATCCGGACATGAAAACCAATCCTGATGAACATCGCGTTGTAATTACCGGTATGGGTATTGTCAGCCCCGTCGGTCATGATACAGCAGCTTTCTGGCATAGCCTGATAAACGGTGTATCTGGCATCCGGCCGCTGACCAAACCAGAACTGGCCTATGAAAAGGTGCATGTTGCCGCTACTGTCGAAGATTTTGATCCTCTGCAGTATTTTGAACGCAAGGAAGCCCGGCGGTTGGATCGCTACTGTCAGTTCGCTCTGGTTGCTGCCCGCGAGGCTGTTGCTCAGGCTGATGGCCTGATGTCGGTTTACGATCCGAAACGGGTCGGAACCGTTATCGGCAGTGGTGTCGGCGGTCTGCAAACGATTGAGAATGAATATACCAAGCTGTTTCAGGGCGGCATGGGCCGGATCTCGCCCTTGTTTATCCCGATGATGATCAGCAATATGGCCGCCGGCCATGTTTCAATGGCGCATGGAACCAAAGGCCCCAGTTATTGTGTTACCACGGCCTGTGCCTCTGGCACCCATTCCATCGGTGAAGCCTTCAGGATGATCAAGCACGGTTATGTTGATGCCTGTATCGCCGGTGGCTGCGAAGCGCCCCTGACCACAATTGCCGTTGCCGGTTTTGCCAATATGACAGCGCTTAGCAAAGAGAAGGATCCTGCTTGTGCTTCAATTCCGTTTGACCGCCGTCGCGACGGATTTGTCATCGGTGAAGGCGCCGGGGTTATTGTTCTGGAGAACCTGGAAGCGGCGAAAAAACGCGGTGCCAATATCATCTGCGAGATTGCCGGTTACGGCTCCACCTCGGATGCCTACCACATCACCAGCCCCGATCCGGAGGGCAGCGGTGCCGCCGAGGCGATGCGTCTGGCCGTTTCTGAAGCCGGTTTGACGCCGGAGGATGTTGACTATATTAATGCGCATGGTACGAGTACACCATTGAATGACAAGTACGAGACAATCGCGATTCATTCAGCTCTGGGCGCCGCCGCTGAAAAGGTTGCGGTCAGTTCGACTAAATCGATGATCGGCCACCTGCTGGGCGCAGCCGGTGCTGTTGAAGCTATCGCCTGTGCTTTAGCCATTCGAGACGGTATAATCCCGCCGACGATCGGTCTGGACGAGCCGGATCCGGAATGCGATCTGGATTACGTGCCGAATACCGCCCGCCACACTCCCGTGCGGGTAGCCTTAAGCAATTCACTGGGCTTCGGCGGTCATAACGCCACCCTGTTGCTGCGCAGTCTGGAGGACTGATTATGAATCTTGAAGCGATTCTGGCTTTAATGAAAGAAATGGAAACCAGCGGTATTGAAAGCCTGGAATGGGAAGCAGCCGGTGATTCGCTGCGCTTAACAAGGCCTGTCCAGGCGCAGGCTGCATGGAACCTGGGTTCTTTTGCTGCTGCAGCTGGTGCAAATGCAGCTGCCGCCAAAGATGATGCCGCCAATACAGGTAACGTTAATGCAGCTGCCGCTGCCAACGCCGCCTCTGCCGCTAACCAGGCTAATGCATCGGGCCAAGGTGCTATCTCCGGCACTGACACAACAACCGTTGCTGAAGTCACCGCCGAGCCTGCCGGCCGCCTGATTACTTCACCTGTCGTCGGGGTGTTTTACGCTTCCCCGGCACCGGATCAGGATCCTTTTGTCAGTCAGGGAAGTGTGGTTACTGCAGGTGCACCTCTCGGCATTATCGAAGCTATGAAGCTGATGAACGAAGTCACAAGCCCCGCCGACGGCACAGTAACCGAAATACTGATCGAAAACGGCCAGCGGGTTGAGTACGGCCAGCCGTTGTTCCGGATAGAGGAGAACGAAGCATGATTATGGATCAGGAAGCCATAAAAAAAATAATCCCGCATCGCGATCCGTTTCTGCTTATTGACAGCGTGTTGGAGCTTTCTCCGGAACACGTTGTAGCATTGAAGCACGTTACCGGCGAGGAAGATTTCTTCCGCGGTCATTTCCCGGATTATCCAGTAATGCCAGGGGTACTGGTTGTCGAAGCGCTTGCTCAGGCCGGTGCTGTCAGCATCCTCAGCCGCCCCGAATTCGCCGGTAAAATTGCTTTTTTCGGTGGCCTCGACAAGGTTCGTTTTAAACGCCAGGTACGCCCCGGTGATACTCTACGGCTGGAAGTTAAGATTACCCGGCTGCGCGGCCCTGTTGGCTTCGGCGAGGGCAAAGCTTATGTCGGTGACGAACTGGCCTGCCAGGCTTCACTGATGTTCGCTGTTCAGCGTGATTCCTGACGGAGAAAAAATATGTTCAATAAAATTCTGATCGCCAACCGCGGTGAAATCGCGGTCACAATAATCAGAGCCTGCCGGGACTTGGGCATCCGTACGGTTGCTGTTTTTTCCGAGGTCGACCGGTTTGCTTTGCATGCTCAGCTTGCCGACGAGCGCATCTGCATCGGCCCTGCCGCCTCGCGCGACAGCTATCTGAACGCGCAGGCAATTCTGACCGCCTGCACTATCACAGGTGCAGAGGCTATTCACCCCGGGTTCGGCTTTTTGTCAGAAAACGCCGCTTTTGCCCGGATGTGTGAAAAGTGCGGCATCGCTTTTATCGGACCGCGGCCGGAAACAATCGAACAAATGGGAGATAAGGCTACAGCCCGTAAAACTGCCACGGCTGCCGGCGTCCCGGTTGTACCCGGTTCCACTGATATCGTCGATTCCATATCCGACGCTCTGCGTGCTGCAGAGGAGATCGGCTACCCGGTTATGATCAAAGCTGCTTCCGGCGGTGGCGGGCGCGGCATGCGCATTGCGGCTGACGCCGAAGAGCTGCCTTCGATGCTGGCTACTGCCAAAGCAGAAGCACGCGCCTGTTTCGGCGATGACAGAGTTTATATGGAGCGCTTTCTTAAAAATCCACGCCACGTTGAGGTTCAGCTTTTGGCTGACAAACATGGGCAGGTTGTGCATCTGGGTGATCGCGACTGCTCGATTCAGCGTCGTAACCAGAAACTGCTGGAAGAAGCTCTGGCACCTGCCAGTAATAAAGAATTGCGTCGCCAGATGGGAACAGCCGCAGTGCGTCTGGCTGAGTCTGTCAGCTATGAAGGTGCCGGCACGATTGAATTTCTGGTCGACGCTGATAATCATTTTTATTTTATGGAAATGAACACCCGCATCCAGGTTGAGCATCCGATTACCGAAGCGATTACCGGCGTTAATCTGATTCAGGAACAGCTGCGGGCAGCAGCCGGGGAACACCTGAGCCTGCGCCAGTCTGACATCAGCTTCAGCGGCCATTCGATTGAATGCCGGATCAATGCTGAAGATCCGCGCCACAGCTTCCGGCCTTCGCCCGGGACAATCACCTCGCTGCACTTACCCGGCGGCACCGGTGTTCGTGTTGATTGCGCCATATATGCCGGCTACGAAATCCCCTCCGATTACGATTCGCTGATCGCGAAGCTTATTGTGCATGCCGCGGACCGGCAAAGCGCTATCGCCCGTATGCGCCGTGCCTTGATGGAATTCCTGATTTCCGGTGTTGAAACCAATATTGATTTTCAGCTCGCTATCCTGAGGGATCCCGATTTTATTGACGGTAATTATCACATTGGTTATCTGGGACTCAAAACCGAAGAGCTGCTGCTGCAATGCAAACCGAACTGACGGAACCAATCAGCCTAAGCAGTTTGTTTAACCAGGGAGTATTAAAATGGCTATAGATTTGTTGCGCGATATGCGTGACCGTTTGGAAAATGATGCCCGTTTTTCGCCTCAGCAGACTATTGAATCACATGATCTGCAGGAAAACACTGAGCCGCGTAATATTCCCGACGACTTGTGGGTGCGCTGTAAAAGTTGCGGCGGCGCCATGTTTCGCGATGATTTTGAGCGCCTGCAGGCAATCTGTTCCCATTGTGGCCACCATGATCGCCTGACTGCCTGGCAGCGTATTAAAAGCATAGCTGATCAGGATTCTATTGTAGAACTTGATGCTGACCTCACCAGCGTCAACCCGATTGATTTTCCCGGCTATCCGGAAAAAATCGCCTCGCTGCAGCAGCAAACCGGCCTGAAAGAAGCTGTTGTCTGCGTGCGTGTAACGATAGAAGGCCTGCCTTGTCTGGTGGGAGCTATGGACAGCCGCTTTATGATGGCTTCCATGGGTTCGGTCGTTGGTGAAAAAATAACCCGTTTGTTTGAAAGAGCCACCGAGGAAAGGTTGCCGGTGATTATGTTCAGTGCTTCCGGTGGTGCCCGGATGCAAGAGGGCATAATCTCGCTGATGCAGATGGCCAAGACATCCGCAGCGGTAGGCCGCCACCATGAAGCCGGCCTGCTTTATATATCTGTACTGACCGACCCCACAACCGGCGGCGTTACCGCCAGCTTTGCCAGCCTCGGTGATTACCTGATCTCCGAACCGGGGACTCTGATCGGCTTCGCCGGTCGGCGGGTGATTGAAGGCACGATCGCCCAGGAGCTGCCGGCAGATTTCCAAAGCGCCGAGTTCCTGCTCGAACACGGCTTTCTGGACCTGATCGTCAACCGCAGCCGTCTGCGTCATACCCTGCATAAGCTGCTTGAGCTGCATCGGGTGCAGACCCCTGCTGTCGTGGAGCTGCCGCCTGTCCCGGCTGACGACGAGTCCGTACCGGCTTTAAGTGCTGAGGAGTGTCTGGATTTAATTCGCCTGAAAGGACGGCCGGTAATCGGGGATTATCTGCCTCTGGTTTTTGACGAAGCCATCGAGTTGCACGGGGATCGCAGCTTCCGGGAGGACAGCGCTGTTTACGGCGGCATAGGCCGGCTGGGCGAACAACCCGTGACAATAATCGCCCACCGCAAAGGCCGTACCTTAAACGAGAACACCAGTGCCAACTTTGGCATGCCGCATCCTGAGGGTTATCGCAAAGCGTTGCGCTTGATGCAGGCGGCGGAAAAATTCGGTCGGCCGGTTATCTGTCTGATTGATACTTCCGGTGCTTATTGCGGCGTTGGTGCCGAAGAACGCGGTCAGGGTGAAGCGATAGCCCGCAATCTTTTGGAAATGATGGCACTGGAGGTTCCGGTTATAGCTGTTGTAATGGGAGAGGGCGGCAGCGGCGGTGCCCTGGGCATTGGAGTTGCCGACCGTCTGGCGATGTTAAGCAATTCGATTTATTCTGTAATTTCGCCGCGCGGCTTTGCCTCAATCCTCTGGAAGGACCCGGCTCGTGAAAGGGAAGCGGCAAATCTGCTCAAAATCACAGCCCGCAACCTCAAGCGTTTCGGCATTTGCGATGTTGTCCTGCCGGAACCGGAGGGCGGCGCTCACCTCGGTCTAACTCAGATGGCTGCCACAATCCGCGCTTTTCTGCTGAATTCTCTGGCAGATCTAAGCAGCATTGATACCTCTGTTCTAAAGGAGCAGCGCTATCAGCGCTTCCGCCGCATTGGTGAATTCAACGAATAACAAGCCTGAAATCAAGCTGTCTCCGGTACTCTTCAGCGTGGACAAACGCCCTGAAATTGGGGTACACTGCAGGGTATAGGAATTTGTCCAATAGGAGGCAGTGTAATGAATTCTAATCAGTCGTTTCAACCGGATACACCCGGGCTTTCTGCCGGGTTTTTCAGCCGTAACCGCGCTGCACTGCTCGAACGCCTTGACGATAACTGCGTTGTGCTACTGTTTTCCGGTCTGGCACCGAATCGCACTGCCGATGAGGACCATTTATTTTTTGCTAATCGCAACTTCTATTATTTTACCGGCATAGAACAGGAGGAAAGCACGCTTTTGATCCGTAAGATCAATGGCAATGTGCAGACGGAGCTTTTTATCCGTCAGCGTGATGATCTGGCTGAACGCTGGACAGGCAGGCGCCTCCGGCTGGAAGAAGCAAGCTCCGTTTCCGGCATTGAAAATGTTCAGTTTCTGAATGGGGAAAAGGAGCACATCGACACAACCCTGACACCGCCGGGTATCAGTTTGTATCTTGATCTGCAGGCCAGGGACAGCCAGGCTGTGGATTTCCGCTGCGGTGCTGCCAGACAATGGCCTTCTACGGAAATCCACGATATTACACCGCATATTACGCCGTTACGCATGATTAAGCAGCCGGAGGAAATCGAGCTGATCCGGCAAGCCGCCCTGCTGACCAATGAAGGTCTGGAGGGAATTATGCGCACTGCCCGGGCCGGCACCTGGGAATACGAAGCCTGGGCTGCTTTTCAGTATGCTTTGGCAAAGCGCAACTGTCTGATGCCTGCTTTCCCCAGCATCATTGCAGCCGGTGAAAACAGCCTGTGTCTGCATTACATGACTCCCAACAGCCGCATTGCGGAAAACGATGTTGTCCAGGTTGATGTCGGCGCTATTTTCGGAGGCCTTACTGCGGATATTTCCCGGGTATATCCTGCCAGCGGCAGCTTTACCGCCCGTCAGAAGCTATTGTATGAAGTAGTTCGCGAATGCCAGGAAACGGCATTTAATACAATTCAGCCCGGGATCCTGATTCACGAAGTCAACGAGGCCTGTAAGCAGACAGCATATAAGGGGCTGATCCGCATCGGCGCCCTTATGGAGGGTGATGATATCAATAAGTGCTACTGGCACAATGTTTCACACCATCTGGGCCATGATGTTCATGATCCGATCAGCCGCGAGATTCCGCTGGAACCGAATATGGTTCTGACTGTGGAACCCGGGCTGTACGTGCCTGAATGGGGCTTTGGCATCCGTCTGGAAGATGATGTTCTGGTTACCGCCGGCCGTTGCGAACTGCTGTCGCCTTCGATTCCGCGGGAAATCGAAGAAGTTGAGGAGTTGACGCAGCGTCTGCGTTCGGCAGCAGCGGACACCGCCTGCGGGCTGTAAAGCTGGTTGACACAGGGCTGGCTGGTCTTTAGAATATCCTGTATTGTTTGTTAGTTCAGCAATCAGCACTGACCGCGATTCAGCCATTATTTACCGGGTTCCGCCAGTCCGGAGCGGGCTGCAAAGCGATAAAGAAAGCTGATTTTAGATTTTTTGGGGGATAGCATGCCGACGAAATTTATCTTCGTTACAGGTGGAGTTGTTTCCGGTCTTGGTAAGGGAATAACAGCCGCAGCGCTGGGGCGTCTGCTCAAGGCCCGGGGTGTAAAGGTTCGCAATCAGAAGTTCGATCCTTATATTAATGTTGACCCCGGTCTGATGAGTCCGACTCAGCACGGCGAGGTTTTCATTACTGAAGACGGGGCCGAGACCGACCTTGATATCGGTCATTACGAGCGCTTCACTGATGAGAATCTCAATGTTGAAAGCGACATCACTACCGGCATGATTTACCGCGACGTGATTAATCGTGAGCGTGAAGGCGGTTACAAGGGCACGACTGTTCAGGTGGTGCCTCATATAATTAATGAAATAAAAGAGCATCTTTTCCGGCTTAGCGGTGTTGATGGCCCCGATGTGGTGATAACCGAAATCGGCGGTACAATCGGCGACATGGAAAGCCAGCCGTATGTAGAAGCTATCCGTCAGGCCAGTCATGAGGTCGGGCGGGAAAATGTTCTGTTTATTCATGTCACCTTGATTCCTTATCTGCGCAAGGCCGGCGAAATAAAAACCAAACCTACCCAGCACAGTGTGCGGACCCTGCTTTCCATGGGTATACAGCCGGATATCCTGGTCTGTCGCTCGGAGGTACCGATCGATCAAAGCGTCAAACGCAAAATTGCTTTGTATTGCAACGTCAATGAAGAAGCTGTAATCGAAAACCTTGATGTTGATACAGTTTATGAACTGCCCCTGCGCTTTGAGGCTGAAGGCTTCGCCAATGTGGTTTGCCGCAAGCTGAAGATCGCTGAAGGAATTGAGCCCGATCTGAAGGACTGGACTAAGCTGGTAGACCAGTTCCACTCAGCCGGTAAAAGTCTGGAAATTGCCATCGTCGGCAAGTATGTGACTCTGCACGACGCTTATCTGAGTGTTACTGAATCTTTACGTCATGCCGCCATACCGGCAGGCGTTCGCCTGAATCTGCGTTATGTCAGTGCCGAAGAAATAGAGGAAAAAGGTCCCGGGGCCTTGCTTGAAAACACGGATGCTATTGTGCTGCCCGGCGGCTTCGGCCCGCGCGGCATGGAAGGCATGGTGCTTACAGCCCGATATGCCCGGGAAAACAAAATCCCGTTCCTTGGCATTGGTCTTGGCATGCAAATGGCGGCAGTTGACGCCGCCAGGCAAGGCGGTCTCGCCAACGCCCACAGCGCTGAATGTGAATTCAGCTGCACGCCTTTATTCGTATTGCCCAGTAACGGCAACAGTCAGGAAAAATATATGCGTCGCGGTGCTCAGGATATAAGACTTGAACCCGGCAGCCGTATAGCAGAAATCTACAATAGTACCGCAATTTCCGAGCGTCATCACAACCGCTGGGAATTTGATCCGCAACATTCTGAAGCTGTCCGTAAAGGCGGCTTTAACCTGACAGGCTGGTCGGCAGACGGCAAATATCTGGAAGCGATTGAGCAACCGGAGCATCCGTTTTACGTCGCCGTTATTTACCAGCCGGAATTCAAATCCCGTCCCACCAGGCCGCACCCGCTGTTTACAGAACTGATCGCGGCCGCGATTCACTGTCAGAAAGGCGCCTGAGAGCAGGCGTCCTGACCTTTTCCGGAGGATAATACATGGCTCTGATTTACGAAAATGAATCCCGCACATTCAGCGAATATCTCCTGATTCCCAATCTGACCGAGCGGGAGTGTATTCCTGACAATGTAGATTTAGGTACAGCGATTGTACGTCACCGTCGAGGGGAGAAGAGCCGCCTGCGTCTCAACATTCCTTTCTGCTCGGCGATAATGCAAGCTGTTTCAGGCAGCGAAATGGCAATCGCGCTGGCTCGCAGCGGCGGTGTTTCCTTTATTTTCGGTTCGCAGCCAATCGAAAGCCAGGCTGAGATGGTAAGAAGAGCCAAAAAATACAAGGCAGGCTTTGTTACCAGTGACAGCAATGTCAAACAGGATGCCCGACTGCGCGACATTCTTGAACTCAAGAAGCGTACCGGCCATTCTACCATCGCGGTAACTGACGACGGTACGCCGAATGGCGTTCTGATGGGAATTGTCACAAGCCGTGATTATCGCATCAGCCGTACTGATCCGGATACTCCGGTGCGTGATTTCATGACCTCGTTCAATCATTTGATTTTTGCCCGGGAAGGGATAACTCTTTCGGAAGCCAATGATATCATCTGGGATCACAAACTTAACCAACTGCCGATCGTCAACAGTGAAAACCGTCTGGTGGCGATGGTGTTCCGGAAAGACTATGACGAGCATAAAGAAAATCCTTACGAGCTGCTGGACAGCCACAAACGCCTGATTGTAGGCGCCGGGATTAATACCCGGGATTACCGCGAACGCGTACCGGCTCTGATAGCTGCCGGAGCAGACATCCTCTGCATTGATTCGTCCGATGGCTTCAGCGAATGGCAGCACGATACTCTGCGCTGGATTCGTGACACCTATGGTGATGATGTGCTGGTCGGCGCCGGCAATGTCGTTGACGCTGAAGGCTTCCGTTACCTGGCGGAGGCGGGCGCTGACTTCGTTAAAGTTGGCATCGGCGGCGGCTCGATTTGTATCACCCGTGAACAGAAGGGTATTGGTACAGGCCAGGCTTCAGCGGTATTAAACGTAGCCGCGGCACGTGATCAGTATTGTCAGGAGACCGGCATCTATGTTCCGATCTGC
Source organism: uncultured Oscillospiraceae bacterium (assembly GCA_964581135.1). Classification (GTDB taxonomy): domain Bacteria; phylum Bacillota; class Clostridia; order Saccharofermentanales; family UBA5734; genus JAXGXQ01. The sequence goes on along the minus strand of CAZOMW010000003.1, from coordinate 21,260 downwards.
TCGGACGGCGGCATCGTGTATGATTACCATATGACACTGGCTTTGGCGATGGGCGCCGATTTTGTTATGCTGGGCCGCTATTTTGCCCGCTTTGACGAAAGCCCGACCCGCAAACTGCTGGTAAACAATACCTATGTCAAGGAATACTGGGGCGAGGGTTCCAACCGGGCCCGCAACTGGCAGCGCTATGATGATGGCGGCGCCGGCGGCATGGCATTTGAAGAAGGTGTGGATTCCTACGTGCCTTATGCTGGTAAGCTCAAGGACAACCTGGATCTGTCACTGGCAAAGATCAAGGCAACCATGTGTGCCTGCGGCAGCACTTCTATTCAGCAGCTGCAAGCCAAAGCCCGCCTGGTTGTTGTCTCGGCTACCAGTATTGTCGAAGGCGGTGCACATGATGTTATCCAGAAAGAAAGCGAACGGCGTTCCTAAACGCCAAATCCGTCTCATTTGAAAGGGGACCATAAAATGGCTAAAGAAGTATATGAAATGACAGTAGAAGGCATCCGCCGTTATCAGGAGGAGCTTGAATCACGTCGGACAATAGTCGCGGCGGAAATCTCGGAACGGCTGAAAGAAGCCCGGGCGCTCGGCGACCTCAGCGAGAACTCGGAATATGATGACGCCAAAAACGCTCAGGCTGAAAACGAAGTCCGGATAATGGAAATTGAGTCCATCCTCAAAAATGCCAAGGTAATTGATGAGGAAGATATCAGCAAGAGCAAGGTAACACTCGGCTCGCTGGTGCGGATTATGGATTGCGAAACCAAGGAAGAAATGGAGTTTACTCTGGTAAGTGCCAAAGAAGAAGATATCTTCAATGACCGCATGTCGAGTGATTCTCCGGTTGGTGTCAATATACTTGGCAAGAAGAAGGGCCAGACAGTTGATGTCAAAACCCCGGCCGGCATCCTCAAGTATAAAATCCTGAAGATTGATATTCCTTCCTGAAGACGCTGTAAACCGCAGGCTGGCAGACAATAACGCCGGCATATGCGGCTGATTGGCGCATCTATAAGAAATTTACCGCAAGGCACCGCGCCGTGTGTTGACACTGCGGTGCTTTCCTGCTGAAAGGGGAACAACAATGTCCGTATCCCACCCGGATCAAGATTCAAATCAAATTAACAACAGCAACGAGGCTGGTAACGCCATGAATACAGGCAATATCGGCGACGCTGTTGATGCAGCAAATACAGGCAATGCCAGCGGCACTGTTGATGCAGCAACCGCGGCCGAACAGAATGAGCAAATGCGAATCCGCCTGGCCAAGCTGGCTGATCTGCAAGCCAATAACTGTGATCCGTTTGAAGAGGTAACTTATCCGGTTACCCATTTAAGCGCTGAAATTGTTGAGCAGTTCGAAACGCTGGAGGGTCAGGTTGTTTCCGTGGCCGGGCGGCTGATGAGCAAACGCGGCATGGGCAAGGTCAGCTTCACTGATCTGCAGGATCGTACCGGCCGCATTCAGCTGTTTACCCGCATCGATGAAATTGGCCCTGAAGCTTACGAGCAGTGGCAGAAGCTTGATATCGGTGATCTGGTAGGTGTTACCGGCCTTGCCTATCGCACTAACCGCGGCGAAATCTCTGTGCGTACCCAAAGCTATAAACTGCTGGCCAAGACACTGCGGCCGCTGCCGGAAAAATTTCATGGGCTGAAGGATACCGACACCCGCTATCGCCAGCGTTACCTCGACTTGATCGTTAATCCGGATGTTAAGGATACATTTTATAAGCGCAGCAGGATTATCAGCACAATCCGCAGTGCTCTCGAATCTCGTGCTTTCATTGAAGTTGAGACGCCGATCCTGAATCTTATTCCCGGCGGCGCCACAGCGCGTCCCTTTACAACCCACCATAACGCCCTTGATATCGATCTTTACCTGCGAATCGCTCCGGAGCTGTATTTAAAGCGTCTGATAGTCGGCGGCTTTGACCGGGTTTATGAAATCGGCCGCCAGTTCCGCAACGAAGGCTTGTCGATTAAGCATAATCCGGAATTTACTCTGCTTGAGTGTTATCAGGCTTATACCGATTATAACGGTATGATGGATCTGACAGAGCATCTGATTGAAGCAGCCTGTCTGGCCGTTAATGATTCAACCAGAATCACCTATCAGGATCAGGAAATTGATTTGACACCGCCTTTCCGGCGCCTGACGATGGTGGAAGCTGTACGTCAGTTCAGCGGTGTCGACTTTGATCAGATCCCGACAACCGAGGCAGCTCAGGAAATTGCCAAAGCTCATAAGCTGGAGGATTTACGGCCTGATATGCAGCGCGGCGACATTCTGAACCTCTTCTTTGAGACTCACTGTGAGGAACAGCTGACGCAGCCCACGTTTATTTATGACTATCCGATTGAAATTTCACCGCTGACCAAAAAGAAACCGGGCAGTGAAGGCCTGACCGAACGCTTTGAACTGTTCATCAATGGCCGCGAATATGCCAATGCGTATTCCGAGCTTAATGATCCGCTTGACCAGCGCGATCGCTTTGCCGATCAGCTGAAGAAGCGGGAAGCAGGCGACGAAGAAGCCAATCTGATTGATGAGGACTTCTGCGTTGCGCTTGAATACGGTCTGCCGCCGACCGGGGGTATGGGCATGGGCATTGACCGTCTGGTAATGCTCCTGACTAACCAAAGCTCGATCCGTGACGTATTGCTGTTCCCGACGATGAAACCGTTGAAATAGTAACTTAATGCGGTCTTGCCAGATTCACGCTTTCATATAAAACTGTGATTTCCGGTTCGGTCAGCTCGCGCATGCCACCGGCACCCAATGACTTATCAAGACAAAGCGGGCCTACGCTTAAGCGGCGCAGGGCCGTCACTTCCCGCTCAACAGCGGCAAACATCCGTTTCGCCTGATGAAATTTACCTTCGGTGATTGTCAGTTCCGCGTGCTGTGAACCAAGAATCCGCAGGCTGGCAGGCTGGCAGATCAGTCCGTCAGGCAGCCTGATGCCAACCGCAAATCGGTCCGGATCAATTGCAGGATCCAGTGGCGGACCTGAAAAAACGACATCATAGATTTTATCAATCCCGTATCTGGGGCTGGTCAGGCGATGGTTCAGATTGCCGTCATTGGTCAGAATCAAAAGCCCGGTGGTGTCCCTGTCCAGTCGGCCGACGGGTGACAGCTTCGCGTGTTGATAATCAGGCGGTATCAGTTCAGCTATTGTACGATGAGACGGGTCATTCAGCGCGGTAATATAGCCCGCCGGTTTGTCGAGCATCAGGTAATAATAGCGTCGGATCAGGGCCTGTCGGCCGTCAATCAGCAGCAATCCGCGCTCATTGTCGGCTACTTCAGTGGCCGGATCCCGCACTACAACGTCTGCCACAGCAACCCGGCCGGCACGGATCAGGGAGCGAACCTCTGAGCGGCTGCCGTATCCCGAATTAGCTAGTAATCGATCAATTCTCATAGCGGTATTATATACTCTTTCGAACCATTATCGCTTTTGTCTTACGATCATTTCTTATGCTATAATTGTTACATCTGAGCTGATTTATTGACACAGGAAAGAGGCAACACATGGCAGCTAGTATCATCAACCTTGAGGAAGGGATGCCACGCACAGACGCGGCAGTTATGCGTTTGAAGCTGGAGCTTGCTACACTCCGCCGTTGCGGGGTTAAATGTGTTAAGGTTATCCACGGCTATGGTTCTACCGGAACCGGCGGTGCGATCAAGGTTGCTGCTCGGAATTACCTGCGTGAACAGCAGCAGGATTCCCGTATCCGTGCCTTTTGTCCCGGTGAACAGTTCGGTCCCTTTGAAACGATTGGCCGCAAAATGATTCAGTTGATGCCCTCATTCCGGCATGACCCTGATTGGGGACGTCAGAACGACGGTATAACAATGGTTATAATATAAAAACAGCTGCCGGTTCAGATTCACAGGCCTTGCTGGTTGCCGGCTTATCGGCCGGCAGATAAAGAACTTGTTAATCTGACTGATCCTTATGTTTAAAAACTGAACTGCTTTTATGCAATTGCCAGCATCAGCTGGCTTTTATTATCAAGTAAGCTATTGTCTGTTATTATGGTATTGTTTGCTTATTATATGTTTGGATTATACTGGCAAATATCCGATTGTTTACAGCAGTAAAGCTGGAATCACAGGTTACGATTACACCTGCAAGGAGAGATAATGAATAATCCGTTCATAGTTGTAGTTGAAGACGATGCCACCATAGCGGAATTGATCGAATTTAATCTGCATAACGACGGTTATATTACACGCAGCTTCGGTGATGGTGCCGGTATGTTGAAAGTACTGCCGGATTTGCCGCCGGTTTCGTTATTTGTTCTGGATGTTATGTTGCCCGGTATGGACGGGTTTGAAATTCTAAAGCGTCTGAAACAGAACCCGGATACTGAAGAGATACCGGTGCTGATGCTCACAGCCCGCAGCACCGAATCGGATAAAGTTCGTGGTTTTACAACGGGAGCTGACGACTATTTGACCAAGCCTTTCGGGATCCGGGAGTTTCTTGCCCGGATTGAAGCTCTGATCAGGCGTTATCAACGGCTAACCAGCCTTAAAACCGCAAACAGCGAGGCAAGTGGGGCTGCTGTTTCAATCGATGATGCCCGTCACCGTGTTTTTCGCGATGGAGAAGAAGTTGAAATGACACATCGTGAATATGAGCTGCTTAAATTTTTGCTGCAGAACCGTGGTATCGCTTTCAGCCGTGACGAGCTGCTTAACGCTGTCTGGGGTTACGATTATTATGGCGAAACCCGCACAGTTGATGTCCATATTCGTCAGCTGCGGCGCAAACTCGAGCTGGATGATTCCAATCCTGCCCTTATTGAAACGGTACGCGGTCGCGGTTATCGTTTCGCTGACCGACTGCCCGAGCAGGAATAACAACAAAAAGCGAATTATTAATAAATCAAAAGGAAAAGTTAGAATGGATACCTGGCCGAAATTTCTTGAGGATTGTGCGAGCTGCCGTGCCTGTAGTCTGGGCTCAAGCCGTAATAATGTTGTTGTTTACCGTGGTGCTGTCCGGGCGCCGCTGATGTTTATCGGCGAAGGTCCCGGAGCTGAAGAAGATGCGCAGGGCAAGCCGTTTGTCGGCCAGGCAGGCCGGTTGCTCGATTTGCTGATAACAGCCCTGGGGTTCCCGGCGGAAAGTTATCATGTCGGTAATATTGTCAAATGCCGGCCGCCCGAAAACAGGGTACCGACACTTGATGAAGCCAAAGCCTGCCGGCCGCTGCTGGGTCGCCAGTTCAGTTTTGTTACGCCGACGTACATTGTGTTGCTGGGCGCGACTGCCTACAAGTATTTTACCGGTTTGAATGATGGTATCACTAAAGTTCGCGGTAACTGGATAGAAAAGGGCGGTTATCATATAATGCCCACATTTCATCCGGCTTATATCCTGCGTAATAATAATGAACGCGGTAAACTTTTTGCGGATCTATCCGAAGTACGGGCGCGGATGGAGCAGGAGGGCTTATTGGAACCGTTGCGGCAGTCGCCTGCTATGCCAACCGGTCGCGGCCGCTAGTCCGACGGCGATATTTGCGTTTTCGCCGGTGTGTCATTCGCTGAAGCACTAAAACCAGCAACAGACCCACAACAAGACCAGTAAGTAATCCAACTAATACACTCACACTAAAAAATTCATTTGACGATAAGTTGAGGCGTTGCCGCAGGTTTTCCAGAAAGCCTGTTGGCTGTTCTGTGTTTCCGCCTGGATTACCGCCCGGGTTGGCTATATCGGGACCGGAGTTGCTTGTGCCGACTGTTTTACTGCCGGTAGCGGCACTGGTGCCAGTGTTGCTGGTAGCAGTACTGGTTGTAGTGCTGGTCGCAGTAGAGGCTGCTGTTGTAGTGGAAGTGGTTTCAGGCTTTGTTGGTGCAGGAGTTGGTTTATTCGCGGTTGCTTTTCTGGCGGCTTCAAGCAAAAGCGTACGCATAAAGACGAATTTATTGCTGGTCTGAAGCTGTAACGGCACGCCCATCAGTACACCGATAAGCCTGGTGCCGTTTTCGGCAGTAGCGGCAGCAATCAGGTTGTCACCGGCAGCATTTGTCGAACCGGTCTTGACTCCGGTTATCGATTTCAATTCAGGCGCTGCCAGGTAGCTGTCCCCATATAGCAGTAAACGATTAGTATTGGCAAAAATCGCCCAGCCGTTGAGGGGATGCTTATTGGTTGCCGGCATGGAGGCATTTTCCAGCGCAACCAGATCACAGAAGTTGCTGTTTTTCATGGCTGCAGAAGCGATCATTGCCAGATCCCGTGCTGTCGTTACATGTTCAGCGACATGTAAACCGGAGGGGTTTACAAAATTCGAATTGGTGGCACCGGCAGCGCGGGCACGTTCATTCATTATAACGGCAAAGGCTGCCTCCGAACCACTGACAGCTTCGGCAACGGCATTGGCAGCATCATTGCCGGAGGCCAGCATCAGGCCGGTCATCAGATCGCGTGCGTATACTTCCTCGCCGGCAAGGTAGCCCACTTTAGAAGAACCGGCAGTAAGTTTTACGGCCTGCTCAGATACTGTCAGCAATTTGTCGGGACTTAGTTCTTCCAGGGCTATAAGCGCAGTTAGAACTTTGGTAGTGCTGGCCGGATACAGTTGCTTGTCGGGCTCTAAAGCTAAAAGTACTTCGCCGTTGTCGCGGTCAATAATTATATAGGAACCACAGGTTATTTCAGCCAGCTCCGGCCATCGACCGTTTTGGTTCGCTGTCGCAGGCTCTGTTGACCAGGCAATTTTTTCAGCCCAGATAATTGTTGCCGGTGCCATGATCAAAGCAAAAACAATCGTCAGTACAAAAACCTGCACAAAAGGGCTGAAGCACTTTACAGCAGTTCCGGGATGCGTCTGCCTAGTCAGGCCTGCCGATGTTTTAACTATGAGTTTCTTGCGTTGCATTCAGAAACCTGCTTTCTCCGCCTCAGATCATTTCATATCTGGTTTTATGTTAACAAAGCCGGTCTCTAACTTCCATAGGGCCTGTAACCGAAAAGCCCTTTGCCATATACCTGCTTATATTCTAAATAAACAAACCTGTTCAGCCAGAATTCGTAAATCCTGCTGTGATTTTCGAAACCGGTTCACAACTACGTTTGTTTTTTGTAAATTCCTTGTAAACTAGCATAATTAATTTTTTTATTCTTGTGTAATATATGTAAATTGCAAGAAAATGTAAATAAACCTTGAATTAACATATTGGTTTTTGTAGAATAGCATCGTCGAAACTAAGAGTAGTTTATTTTAGTGCGAAAGCATTAAAATCGGCATGTAAAAGCACAGGCAGGATTCAGATCTGAAATATAAGCCTGCCAAGCGGGTACGCGGGCCCGTTCGAACGCCGCGCAGAGGCTATAAAATGCAAAAAATAGATTGTCCTTGCATTAAGCAGGAAATTTGTAATGACGTCTACTGGGTTACAAACGATTGTGCCAACGGTATAAAAGAAGGCTTCCGGCCCCGGGTCACATTCGCGCAGACCTGTAAGAATTGCCAAAGCTACAGGACTAACCCGAGTCTGCAGAATTTGAAACAGGTAAACGCTGAAGTATAAAAATGACCGGATAACAAAAACTTATATACGACTCGTAAACAACAGCAGAGTCAACTGCTGATCAAGGCGACCGCAAGGTCGCCTTTTTTATAACACTGGTTATCTTCAGCAGGTAAATGTAAAATGCTTATATACGGACCAGAAAACTTTATCTCATCAAAGTGAATAATGTAAACAAACTGCGAACAATAGCTTTAGCTGTCGGAGGTAAAGATGGAACGCGTCGGATTTATAGGTTTGGGTATCATGGGTCGGCCGATGGCCAGAAATATGATCGAAAAAGGCAGTCAGCTGCTGGTGAATGATATTGATTCTGCAGCTGTTGATCTGGTAGTTGGCTACGGTGCTGAAGCTGCTTCGTTAGCTCGGATCGGAGCTGAATGCGATGTTATTTTTACAATTCTGCCAAGCGGTGCCATTGTACGTGAAACGTTATTTAAGTCCGATGGCATTGCAGTAAATTTGAAAAAAGGTGCTGTTGTAATCGATATGAGCTCTGTAACACCTGTCGATTCGCAATTCTGTGATGAACACCTGGTCGAATACGGAGCCGATTTTCTGGATGCGCCCGTGAGCGGCGGTGAACCCAAAGCTATCGACGGCACTCTATCTTTTATGGTTGGTGGCGCTGAAGACGTATTTGAGCGGGTTAAGCCGCTGCTGCTGCAAATGGGCAGCAGCGCTGTTCTGACCGGCTCCGTCGGCAGTGGTTCGGTGACCAAACTGGTCAATCAGATTATCGTAAACATGAATATTGCTGTCCTTGGAGAAGGTCTGGTTTTTGCGGCTAAGGCGGGAGTTGACCCTGCCCGGGTATTTGAAGCAATCCGCGGCGGTCTGGCTGGCAGTACGGTTATGGAAGCCAAGGCACCGATGATGATTGACCGTGATTTCAGGCCGGGCGGTAAAATATCGATTAATCACAAGGACATCAAGAATGTGCTTGAAACAGCTCATGCCCTGGATATACCGGTTCCTTTTTCAGCTCAGCTGTTTGAAATCATGCAGGGCCTGAAGGTTAAGGGGCAGATGGGCGAGGATCACAGCAGCCTCGTTAAGCATTTTGAACGTCTTGCCGACATTGAAGTGAAACGGGGTGTACAGAAAAATGGATAAACTGCCATTGCTGCCCCTGACTGTACTGGATAAATATCCAAAGCCTGATGCGGACCGGGTTGACCGGGAGCTGAACGCAGCCCTTGCCAGCCTGCGTCGGAAAATTGTCGTTTTAGATGATGATCCTACCGGGGTGCAAACCGTTCATGACGTCTCAGTTTATACACAATGGGACGAGGACTCGCTGCACGCCGGATTCGCTGAATCAAATTCAATCTTTTTTATCCTGACTAACTCGCGAGGCTTTACCCGCGAGGAAACTATTCGAATACATACTGACATCGCTTCCAGGCTGGTTAAGATTTCAGCTGAAACAGGAATTGATTATCTGCTGATCAGCCGCAGCGATTCGACGATGCGCGGTCATTTCCCGTTTGAAACTGAAACATTAAGACAGACAATTGAACAGAATTCGGCCAAGCGATTTGATGGTGAGATCATGTGCCCGTTCTTTCAGGAAGGCGGCCGCTATACAATCGATAATGTCCACTATGTCCGTGAAGGCAATATGCTTACTCCCGCCGCCCAAACTGAATTTGCCAGGGATAAATCCTTTGGTTACAGCAACTCCCATATTGGTGAATATGTTGCTGAGAAAACAGGCGGCCGCTATAGAAAAGAAGACTGTGTTTATGTTTCGCTCGCTGATCTCCGCAACCTGCAACTTGAGCGGATAACCGCGCAATTGCAGGCAGTAACGGATTTCAACAAGATAGTTCTCAACGCCATTGATTATGTTGATGTCAAAATTTTTGCCATTGCTCTTTGCCGCGCGATTGCAAGCGGCAAAGAATTCATGTTCCGCAGCGGCGCTGCTGTAACCAAAGTTATGGGCGGTGTTACTGACCAGCCCTTGCTAACAAAATCACAGCTGATCCGCTCGGAAAATGTTAATGGTGGTATTGTTTTAATTGGTTCGCATGTAAACAAAACAACCCGCCAGTTTGAAGCTTTGCGAAACAGCAGCCTGCCGCTTGAATTTATCGAATTCGATCAACATCTGGTGATGGTGGAAGGCGGCCTCGAGGGCGAGGTTGAGCGGGTCGTGGCTTTGGCGGAAAAGACAATCCGGGCCGGTCGCTCAGCGATTGTATATACACGCCGGGAACGCTTTGATCTGGATACAGATGATAAAGAAAAGCAACTGCAGATTTCCACGCGGATATCTGACGCGGTTACCAGCGTTATCGGGCGGCTGACAATGCGGCCCAACTTCATTATCGCCAAAGGCGGTATTACCTCAAGCGACGTAGGGACCAAAGCTCTGAAGGTACGTAAAGCAGTGGTAATGGGCCAGATCAAACCCGGTATACCAGTCTGGATGACCGGTGAAGAAAGCCTGTTCCCCGGCATGCCGTACATTATTTTCCCCGGCAATGTCGGCGAAGACGATACACTGAAAGAGATTGTTGAACTGCTGTCATAGAAAGAGATTGTTTGTCATAAAAAGAAATTTTAGAACTGCTGACATAATAAAAAATACCGCCTAGGTGTAAACCAAAGCGGTATTTTTTTGGCTGCCGGACTAGGATTTGAACCCAGACAAACTGAGCCAGAGTCAGTTGTGCTACCCTTACACAATCCGGCAATAATCAGTTTTACTGGTGATTTTTTATAAAATCGGCTGCGTTGCTATTATTAGGAACATACAGCTTTTGCCAGCGTTTGACATTATATCATCGGCGGTTGAGGTTCGCAAGTAGCTGACGATGTTAGTGTTATTGTTCAGCGATATTGTCATCCCTGAGAATGTTCAGCGATGTTATTGTTTTTCCTGCGTCTTCATAATATTGTCGATTTTAAATCTTATTCCGTTTCATTTATGCCCGACAAACGTCATAGATCTGGTATATAACATAACTAGCTCAAGAACAAAAGCTTTGTTAGAATTGATTATAGAATAACAAAGTAGATGCAAACTGTAGATTTCAGCTGCGGATCAAGGCAAGCTTTGCTGCGGCTCCTATGGAGCAGTCAATGTAAATTGCAGTTGATGTGCAGGCTGTTAATCGCAGTCCAGATTAAATGAAAGAGGCGAATAATTATGTCAGACAGCGAATATCGCTATGAACCACCGCAAAACTACCCTGCTCCGGGCCCGGAAAGACCACCCGATAACCGCAATACTAAACGGGTAATCGGCATAGTAGCGGTTTTTCTTGCTGTTGCTGTTCTGCTGACCGCAGGAACAACTGCTGTCGTTTATAATCTGCTTAACCGTGGTAACTCTGACTCCACTAACCCCAGTCAAAGCAATACAACCGCGATAGCAGAGACAACGCAGGCGGGCAATAATCAAGGCGGGACGTTATCAACTAATAAGCATTTTAATATAGTTGATGCCTCGTCCAAGGAGGATCCTAACAAAAAAGCGCTCTCGATTATGGAAATAGCGCGGCGCAATAAACCGGCCGTTGTCGCGATTAGTACAGAAGCCAGAATTCAGAATCCCTTCGGTCAGCCTCAGCTGGTAGAAGCCGCGGGCTCCGGGTTCATAATTACGGATGATGGCTATGTTGTTACCAACTATCATGTCATTCAAAATTCGCAGACTATTTCGGTAACGCTGGACGACAACCGGATTTTTCCGGCGGTTGTTACCGGCAGCGACCCGCGTAATGATATCGCTGTCCTTAAAATCAATGGCAGCGGCTTCCCCAAAGTTACCCTCGGTAATTCGGCCGAACTGGAAACAGGCGAGTTGGCAGTAGCTATCGGTAATGCGTTGGGCGAGCTTAGCGGCACAGTAACCGCCGGTATTATCAGCGCTCTGGACCGTCAGATAAACATTGATAACCAGTCGCTGGTTCTGCTGCAGACAGACGCGGCCATTAACTCCGGTAACTCAGGTGGCGCGCTGATCAATTCCTTTGGTGAAGTTATTGGCATAAACACAGCTAAAAATGCCGGTGACGGTGTTGAAGGTCTCGGGTTTGCAATCCCGATTAACATTGCCAAGCCGATTATCGAATCTCTGATTCAGAACGGCTATATAACCGGTCGTCCGAAACTGGGCATTGGCACCCGTGATGTTTCACAGCAGGAAGCAGAGTACTACAACATGCGCGCCGGTATCTATGTCCGGATGGTCGAACGCGGCAGCGCGGCTGATAAGGCCGGAATTGCTGTGGGGGACATAATTATTAAAGCGGACGGCAAAGATACCTTGACCACTGAAGCGCTGAATGCTGCCAAGGAAAGCCATAAGGTCGGGGAGACAATGCAGATAACACTTATCCGCAACGGAAACGAAATAACTGTTGATGTGGTACTGCAGGAAGATGTACCTGAAAATATGAGTCAGACTTCTGCTGCAACCTGAGTCTTGAGTCAGACTTCTGCTGCAACCTGAGTCTTGAACCAACCGATTTTTAATAAACAGGGCCTGGCTGTTAATAACAGATAAATTGTTTGCATATACTGCCGCCGTCGCCGGCTTTAGTTGGTGAACGGCGGCTTTTTTGTGCTAGAATAAATTATTCACAAAAGGCTGCCGGATTGACGGCACTGTGATAAGGAGAATCGCATGAAGAAATGGCTGCGCCGTGAAGTGCTGATGCCCTTGCTTTTTCTTGTAATCTACGGCGGTGCGCTTTTATTTTTAATTCGCAAGCTTGACGAGGCGGAATTAATTCAACGTCAGGGCTTAATGACCTGGCTGCTGGTAGCCAGTGTTGTAATATATATCATCCTGATTGTAATAACCTTCCGTCATATTTTCGCAGCTTATTTGTTGGAAAGATTTGATCCGGGCGATACAGGCAGTATCCGTCGTCTGGCCCGCAGCTGGCGTTTTCGTCTGCCGGTTCATTGGGAAAGCGAATTATTCTTTAACCAGTTTCCAGACGATCTGGCCAAAGCTGACTTCAATTATATGAGCGGCGATCTTGCTTCCGGAGTTGTTTATTTTCGCCGCCAACAGGACTTCTGGACCCGCCGCCCCCGGCATGACCGGATGCTGATGCTGGAAACCGATACGATAAATATATTTCGTGTTGACAGGCTGCTGAAAAATACAATAGATCAGCTGGATAATGTCAAGCCGCAGTCAGAGCGCAATATTCTGATCATCGCGGTTCGGATGGAAGATAAACAGCGCGTCGCATCGGCGGCAGCAGGCTGTGTCAATTTCATGGGTCAGTTTAAAGGTGGTTCTTTATTCCCGGTACTACTTGACCTTAATCATAACAGGATTTATTATCCGGTTAACCGCAGCCTGATCAGCCGCAAACATAAGAGATTGCAGGATCAGTTACTGGCACAGATCCGCGGTTCAGGTCTGCCTGACCGTAAACATGAAAAGGTCAGCCTGAGTTCTATAGGGCAGCAGATCCGGAGCAATAAGACATCTGACACACAATGAACATTTGATCCGGCAAAATATCTGACCCAAGCAGCTAAATTTAATTAGCGAAAATAATTTTAAATCTGAAATTTAAATATTTCAGACGGAGGAAGCATGAAAATATTGATTGTCGGTGGTGTGGCCGGAGGTGCTTCGGCAGCAGCCCGGCTTCGGCGGCTGGATGAACAGGCAGAAATTATTCTTTTCGAAAAAGGCGAATATATTTCGTATGCCAATTGCGGACTGCCATATTATATCGGTGATGTTATCCAGGATCGTGATGATCTGCTGGTGCAAACCGCCGCTGGCTTGTCAGAGCGCTTTAATCTTGATGTACGTGTTTTTTCGGAAGTTATCAAAATAAACCGCACCGCTAAAACCGTATCTGTGCACGATTATCAAAACGGCCGCGATTATACTGAGTCCTATGACAAACTGATTCTTTCACCCGGTGCCGAGCCGAAGCGGCCGCCGCTGCCAGGCCTTGATCTGCCGGGAATTTATACGCTGAGAACGATCCCGGATACCGACAAAATCCGGCAGGCTGTTGACGTGCAGAAGGCAAAAAGCGCCGTAGTAATAGGCGGTGGTTTTATTGGTGTTGAGATGGCTGAAAATCTGCATGAGCGTGGCCTTGAAGTAACAATAGTTGAATTCACTGATCAGCTGGTAGCCTCACTTGATCCTGAAATGGCCTTTTTTCTGCATTCTCACGCTCGTGAGCAAGGCCTAAAGCTGTTGTTTAACGTTGGCGCCTCTGGCTTCAGCAAACTGCCTGACGGCAGGCTTGAGGTACAGTTGAGCGACGAGCGGAAGCTTACGGCTGACATGGTAATTTTCAGCATAGGCATTTCACCTGATAATAAGCTGGCACAGGAAGCCGGTCTTGAACTTGGCTTTGGCGGCAGTATCAAGGTTGATGAATTTCTTTACACCTCGGATCCTGATATCCTTGCTGTTGGCGATGCCATTGAGGTAAAGAGCCTTGTAAGTGGTCTGCCGGCTATGATTCCGCTGGCAGGTCCGGCAAACAAACAGGGGCGCATCGCTGCTGCCAACGCGCTGGGTGCGGGAGTTGCCTTCAAGGGAGTACAGGGAACAGCTGTGCTCAAGCTCTTTGATTTAACTGCAGCCTCGACCGGTCTGAATGAGAAACAGCTGAAACGCAACAATATTCCCTACGAAAAAACCTATATCCATCCCTTAAATCATGCGGGTTACTATCCCGGCGGCAGTCAGCTGGCTATGAAAATGCTTTTTGACATGGACAAGGGCACTGTTCTCGGCGCCCAGGCAGTGGGTTGTGATGGTGTTGACAAGCGTATAGATGTTATCGCTACTGCTCAGCGACTGGGCGGAACCGTTTTTGATCTGGAGGAGCTGGAGCTGGCTTATGCTCCGCCCTATTCGTCGGCCAAGGACCCGGTCAATATGCTTGGTTTTACAGCTGCCAATGTTGTTAAGGGTGATGCCAGGCTTTTCCACTATCATGATGTTGAAGACCTTGATCTGGAAAAAGTCACTTTACTTGATGTCCGCACGGCAGGTGAATACAGACGCGGCACAATTCGCCAGGCGTTGAATATCAGCATTGATGATTTGCGCGAACGGTTGGCGGAAATTCCGTGCGATAAACCGGTATATGTTTTCTGTCAGGTTGGGTTACGTGGATATCTGGCTGCCCGTATATTAATGCAGAATGGATACAGTGATGTTTACAACCTCAGCGGTGGATACCGCCTGTACCAGATGCAGCAGAGTCAGCAGCAGGTAGACAGCTCCTGTGACTGTGTCGGCAATGAGCTTTGAAACAGCCGCGAAAAGAGAAACGGCTGTCTGAGCAGAGAACAATCTGAACTGAGAGGAGAAACTTTATGGACCTTTCAAAGTATCGGGTTAAAGACGGTAAGAACTTCCGACTGAAACAGCATAAAACCAATGATTCCGGTGATTTCAAAAATAAAAAGGAAGCAAGTGCCTCCCTGGCTGCCAACCTGAAGCTGCTGCAGGAGCTGCAGGAGAAGCTGTACGCCCATAATCAGTATGGTGTGCTGGTGATCCTGCAGGCTATGGACGCTGCCGGCAAAGACGGTGCGATCAAGCATGTAATGAGTGGCATGAATCCGCAGGGTGTTATGGTTAAAGCTTTCAAAACACCATCAGCGGAAGAGCTGGATCACGATTATTTATGGCGCAGTTTCCCCTGGCTGCCGGCCTACGGCAACATCGCTATCTTTAACCGGTCTTATTACGAGGATGTACTTGTCGTTAAAGTTCACAATCTGCTGCCGGCTGCCAGGCAGTCCACAAAATCCGGGGATTCTGAAGTCTGGAAGCTGCGTTATCGCCAGATCCGCGACCTGGAACGGTATCTGACTGAAAACGGGATTATTGTGGTAAAGTTTTTCCTCAACCTGTCACGTGCTGAACAGGGAGAACGCCTGCTTGCGAGAATAGACGAACCCGATAAGAACTGGAAGTTTTCCGCTGCGGATGTGCATGAGCGCCAGTTCTGGGATGATTATCTGGCCACTTATGAGGACATGATTCAGGGCACTGCTACAGAAATGGCGCCCTGGTATATTGTGCCTGCCGACCGCAAATGGTTTTCGCGACTTCTGATTTCCGAGGTGCTGGTGGAAACTCTGCAAAAGCTGCCATTGGCGTATCCGGAAGTAACAGAAGAAGCACGAAACAATATGGCAGCTTATCGCAAACTGCTGCTTGATGAAGAAACGGTTGATAAAGTAACGGGTGATAAAAAAATGGGTGAGGCAGAAACAGGTGATGAAGAAGTTTGAATCTTCATTTGCGTATCAGCCTGTCTGTTTTTAATAAATCTTAAGATTTATTATCTTCTGTTGGAATATTCCAGTGATTCACTGCAACCGTCGCGGAACCATTGAATCATCCGACCGGCTATGCTGGTTGTGGCAGGAATATCCGGCAGGTTATCGCGCCTGAACCAGTCAGCGGCGTCGATTTCGACTCCATCCACCTTAATATCTCCAGAATCATATTCGCAGACAAAACCAACCATCAGTGAATCCGGAAACGGCCATGACTGGCTGGCAAAATAGCGCAGGTTCTTTACCCGGATGCTGACCTCTTCAAAAACCTCGCGTTCAATGGTATCTTCGAATTCTTCGCCTGGTTCCATAAAACCGGCTATAACACTGTAACGATTTGTCGGAAAGTTGCGATTGTGAGCCAGAAGTATTTTGTCGTCGCGAATAATAGCGGTAATTATAGCAGGGGATATGCGCGGGTAAATTACATTGCCGCAATTACCGCATTTTTTAGCCCGCTCATCTTCTTTCCAGCCTGTCGGCTGACCGCAGCAGCCGCAAAACCGGCTTTGACTGTCCCAGTGGATTATCTGGGCTGCTCGACCGGCGAGCATGAACATATCGTCATCAATATCCGCGGCAAGAGCGCGTAGATTTACGAATTCATAGCCCGCAGGGAGCTCGATTATCTGCTCAAGAGCCATGCAGAAACAGTCGTCGTCGTCGAAAGTGCCAAGGTAATGGCGCGATTCCGGCAGTCCATCAATACCTTCCACGCTGGTTCTATATGGAACCTGTGGTCCGACTGCGGTTTGCCGGACCAGTAGCAGAGTTTTGTAAAAAATGAACCAGCGTTCAGGTCGTTCACCTTCCGGCTGGTGAATATAAGCTGAAGAATAGTGATTGTAGATGCTTTTGCCTCTCATGAAACTGCCTTTCCTGATTTGATCTTCATCTTATTATAGCGTTGATGACAACTGAAAACACAACCGAATTCAAAATTCAAAAAAGTATGCATTGCCGGTAAAGCACAGGCGCTCAGGATTTTTTAGAACCTGAACGCCTGATTATCAGCTGAGAATTCAAATGTCGGTTGGATTACTGTTAGATAATCATAACCGGTGTTTCGGCCTGGACAACTACCTTGTGGGAAACGCTGCCCAGGAAGAACCGACGGAAAGTGCCCATACCATGTGAGCCCATGACGATTAATTCAACATCATTGACTTTGGCATATTCCACAATCCGGTCAGCCGGGTCGCCTTCCAGTGATACCAGTTCAATCCGGTCATCGCTGAAATCGGGAATAGAAGCGCGCGCTTCATCAAGGGTTTTCTGAGAGCGGTTGCGCAAGTCCTGCAGCACATTGGTTTCACGAAAATCTTTGTCGAAGTCAAAATAAGAGCGCATAGTCGGCATATCGTAGACATGCATGATTACCAGACGCGCGTTATAGAAATCGGCCATTTCACGGCCTTTGGCCACGGTGAGTTCGGTACAGTCACTGCCATCAACAGGAACAAGAACTGTTTTCATAAGTATTGCCTCCTTTGTGTGTGCACCTTTAAGGTATGGCTTAAGCTTCAGCAGGTGGCGTCTCTTGCAGGTCAATTCAACAGTAAATTAATTATATCAACACTTTTGTGTCGGCACTGTAATACCGGTAACAGTTGGGGCCGGCCTGATCGCCGCTGTTGCCGGCTCTGTTACTGATAATCGGAATCGATATTTTCACTTGTCGACAGCCTCGCAATTACCTGATGTTCCTTACCGTCATTGAGCAGGTAAAAACGATTGTCGCTGGCCGCCTGTTTGCCGTCAATTGTCAGACTCTCAATCCTAGTACCGGCGCCTGACGGGTTTTCAAATCGGATGTTATATATTGTGTCTCCGTTACGGTAAACCACCTCCCACGTTTTCATGACAGCAGGATAGGCCGGTTCCAGAATAAGATGATCGCTTTCGCGTCTGATGCCAAGCAGCGATTTCAACATAAACTGATACAGCCAGCCTGAGGAGCCGGTGTACCAGCTCCAGCCGCCTTTACCGGTAATAGGTTCACCGATACTGATGTCAGCGGCAACAACATAGGGCTCACGTTCGTATCGAACCATGTCACGCGGAGTTGAGGTGAAGGTGACAGGATTAAGCATCCGCATCATTTCATAGGCATCCTCACCGCGGCCGGCTTTGGCAAAAGCCATGGCAAGCCAGACAGCAGCATGCGTGTACTGACCGCCGTTTTCGCGAAGGCCCGGGAAGTAGCCCCGGATATATCCGGGATCAGGATCCGAAACATTGAAAGGCGGCGTCAGCAGCTGAATAACTGATACATCGCGGTGTACCAGATGGCGGCTGGCAGATTCCAGTGCTACGCTGGTCCGGTCAGGGTTGCCGGAACCGGAAAGGATAGACCAGGACTGGCTGATCGAGTCGATCTGGCATTCGGCATTCAGGTGTGAACCCATGGCGCTGCCGTCATCAAACCAGGCACGTTTGTACCAGTGACCGTCCCAGGCATGTTCTTCAATATTGCCGCGCAGTTCTTCCCGCAGATTGTCGAAGCCGCTGGCGAGATCGTTGTCACCAAACCGGCGGCAGATCGGCGCGAAACGCTTCAGTACCGTGATCAGGAACCAGCCGAGCCAGACACTTTCACCGCGGCCCTCTACGCCGACGCGGTTCATGCCGTCGTTCCAGTCACCACCGCCCATCAGTGGGATACCGTGTTTGCCGAAACGGCTGGCGTGCTCAATCGCGCGCAGGCAGTGCTCATAAACGCTGTCGGCTTGTTCGGAAACGCGTGGAGCGAACATGCGCTCATGTTCATCGGGGCCCAGCGCTTCGCCTTCGATGTAGGGAATCTGTTCGCGCAGCAGGTCAGTGGAGCCGGTGCGCTCAACATAGGCAGCGACAACAAACGGCAGCCAAAGCAGATCATCTGAAATCAGCGTACGCACGCCTATACCGGTTTCTTTATGCCACCAGTGCTGCACATCGCCCTCTACAAACTGGCGGCTGCAGCAAAGGCGTATCTGAGCGGCTGCGTATTCAGGCGCGGTGTGAAGCAGTGCCAGCGTATCCTGCAGCTGGTCACGGAACCCGTAAGCGCCGCCGCTCTGATAGAAGGCGGTGCGGGCATTGATGCGGCAGGCCAGAGTCTGGTAGAGCAGCCAGCCGTTCAGCATTATATCCATAGCCCGGTCGGTCGATTTAACCTGAATTCTGCCCAGAGTCTCCTGCCAGTAGGTCTGGACTCTTGCCAGTTCAGCCTGCGCCAGTTCAGGCGTTCGGAAGCTGTTGGCTACATGTGCCGCCTCGTTTTCTTCAGCAACCTGGCCAAGTCCGAGAACTATCGTTTTCGTCTCGTTAGCACCCAGCGTGAAGTCCATCTTAATTGCTGCGCAGGGATCGAGGCCCGCACCGGTCAGGTTGTTAAGCTGGTCAACCGCCAGACTGTTAGGGAAGTTAATTGAACTGCCCAAACCAAGGAAGCCGGTACGGTCACCAGTGCAGCTGGTGACGGGCTCGCTGCCGAATAAGAAGGCAACCGGCTGTTTGTCTGCCGGCGCATATACATTATGTGCCAGGAACAGACTTTCATCTGAATCATACTTACTTACAATATAAGGGGCTGTCTGGAAACGCATTACACCCAAAACAAGCTCAGCATAATGGACAACAGAGAGGCTGCGTTCGTAGTTGCTGTTATTGCGCAGGGTAAGCATGGTCAGCTTGAGCGGTGCTTCGGCAGCAACAAACACTGTCATCGTCTGCTCCAGCTCCAGCCCTGTATGCGTGAATACTGAGTAGCCGAACCCGTGACGCACCTGATAGTCCTTGCCCTTACCCGGCTGCAAAGCTGCAGGGGTTGTGATTGCGCCTGATTCGCGATCCTTAATGTAAACCGCCTCTGACACCGGATCTGTTACCGGATCATTGGACCAGGTTGTGAGTTTGTTTTCGCGGCTGTTGCCGGCCCAGGTATAGCCGCCGCCGGTTTCTGACACAAAGCAGCCGAAGCCGGGGTTTGCCATTACATTAATCCAGGGCGCGGGGGTGGACCTTCCCTGGCACGGCCAGATTTCATATTCTGTACCGTTATTGACGAAACCGCCGATGCCATTGAAGAATTCCAGATGCGGCGGGGCGTGCTGAATTATGTTGCTGTCAGGCGGCAGTGACAGATCCTGCCCGTCCGGCAGCTGGATAATCCGGGCATGATCGCGCGGACGTTCAACCTTGGCCGCACGCCGGCGTTTCCTGTAAATGCCTTTTTGCGGGTTAATTACAATTCGGGCAACAGCAGCCAGCAGGGTTGATTCTTCATCGGTCATCTGACTGCGGCGCAGCAGGAACAAACTGGGTTTCTGGCTGCCGCCGTTATAAACCTTTAGGATACTTGTCAGATCCTGAATCCGGTTCTGCAGCGGCAGTGCATAGCCTTCTGCTTCTTCGTTGATCAGAACCAGATCCACTGCGACGGTCTGCTGACGCAGGAATTCGTACGCTGCCAGCGCGTCCTTCACTACTGTCAGATCCTCCAGGTTCCGCACGCGTATCAGAATTATCGGATCATCACCGGAAATTCCGAAACGCCAGAGTCCGCTTTGACCAAGTTTATTCCGGCGTATAATCGATTCTTCATCGCGGAAAGAGCGGGTCGGGTAATAGAGCGGTCCGACCAGCTCCTGAATCGCGTTATGCAGACTTGAGCTCAGGTTGAGGTATTTGCGCTCCAGAGTGCTGCTGGTCAAAGCCTGGCGGAATACGTCATCGTCATACATTGAACGCTGCAGACTCTGGCCGAGGCTGCGCGCCTTCTCTCGGTCAGGGCACCAGGCGGTGATAAACGATACCGATACAGACTGTCCGGCAGGTACATTGAACGCTGCCCGCAGGCTTAGAATCGGATCATTTGAATAACCGGAGCGACCGGCAAGCGGCTGGCGTGTCCGCAGCACCTGTGGCTGTTGCTTAGTGCCGCCCCGGCCCAGGAAAGCACGACGGTCGGTTTCATATTCAACCGCGCGTACAAAGGGCGTTGAAGAGCGCAGCATGTGCATAACTACGCCGTTTTTTTCGTCCGGATTGCGCTGGCGCCGGCTGGCAAGCAGTACATTGCCTTCGCGAATGAATTCCATTTCCAGGAACAGCTTGTTGAAAGCGGGGTGTGAGGCTTCCGCCATGAAGGTGTCGTTGACAACCTCAAGGTAGCTGGTTGCTTCCAGCAGGACCGACTGATCACCGTGGTTGGTGAAGGTTACCCGCCGAAGCTCAAAATCCTCCAGAGGCGACAGGGTTACGTCAGTAGTTGTGGTAAGCATGCCGTCGCGCCTCAGGTATTTTACCTTATCGGCCGAGAAGACTGCCTCGTAGTGATCCGGCTGCACAATAGTCGGGTAATAGGTATTGCTCCAGATCTGGTTGTTTTCCAGAT
>CAZOMW010000002.1:31230-36224 GCA_964581135.1 uncultured Oscillospiraceae bacterium | reverse complement strand
TGCCAGATTAGCCTGCGGTGTGCCGTGCATGCCAACATTGCCAAGGTAATAGGGATTGTCTTCACTGACCGCGCCCTTACCCATCAGGGTATTGGCAACCGGAATTCCGGTGTGGTTTACAAAGGCGCGCAGTGTGTCTACTGCACCAGGTGAAATTATGCAGCCGCCGCCTACCAGCAGCAGCGGGCGCTCACTGGCTTGCAATGCTGCATACACTTTCTCAGCCATTGATTCAGTGCGGATTTTTGACGGACGGTGGCGGACGTAGGTGGAACGAATCCGGTTATTCGCCATCAATTCGTCGTAATCACCGATTTCCATTTGCTGGATATCCTTGGGGATATTAACCAGAACCGGGCCCGGACGGTCGGAAGTTGTGAGTGCCCAGGCTTCTTCCAGCATGGGCAACAGCTCCAGCGGGTTCATCACCAGGTAGTTATACTTGGTGATCGGCAGAGTAATACCCGTAATGTCAGCTTCCTGAAAGGCGTCGGTACCTGTGTCCTTGCGGGCAACCGCACCGGTTATCGCCAACATCGGCACGGAATCCAGATGAGCATTGGCAATACCGGTAACCAGATTAGTGGCACCGGGGCCGGAAGTGGCAATGACCACACCGGGTTTACCGGTAACGCGGGCATAGCCGTCGGCAGCATGTACCGCACCTTGCTCATGCCTGGCCAACGTGTGCGGAAAGCCCATGCGATAAATGGCATCGTAAAGAAACAGGACAAACCCACCGGGATAACCGTAGGCGTTTGTTACATTCTTGCGTTTTAAAAATTCAACGATCAGTTCTGCACCGGTCATAGCGGGCCTCCTTGCGTTATTCTTGATCGAACGGGTTCATGCGGGCACCTTTGCAGCTGGGAGCCACCTGACGCTCGTAACGGGCCAAAACACCTTTTAGCTGGCGGTCAGGGCATTCAGCGGGCTCGCGTTTTTGCAGTCTGGACGCTTCAACCAGTAAGTCAACACGGCGGCCGGGAATATCTACCCGGATCCTGTCGCCCTCTTGAACATAGGCCAACGGGCCGCCTACAGCTGCCTCAGGAGCCATGTGGCCAATTGAAGAACCACGGCTGGCGCCGGAAAAACGGCCGTCAGTAAGCAGGGCGACGGAAGTGTCGAGGCCCATGCCGGCCAGGGCGCTGGTCGGGGTCAGCATTTCGCGCATACCAGGGCCGCCGCGCGGTCCTTCGAAGCGGATAACAACAACATCGCCCGCTTTGATCTGGTCACTGAAAATGGCTTCGCTGGCTTCTTCTTCGCTGTTGAAAACACGGGCAGGACCTTCATGAACCATCATCTCAGGGTCAACTGCGCCCTTTTTGACAACGGATCCGTCTGGTGCCAGGTTGCCATACATCACAGCCAGGCCGCCATCAACAGCATAGGGATCTGTGATAGATTTCAAAATGGTACCGTCCGCCGGCGCGACATTGGCAAAGCGGTCGGAGAGGCGACCGTCAACTGTTGCGACATCGCTGCTGATGAAACCACCGCGGTCCAGCTCGGCCAGGACAGCGGAAATGCCGCCGATTTCGTTGAGATCGGTGAGGTAGATATTGCTGGCGGGGTTGAGTTTGCAAAGCTGCGGGGTTTTGTCGCTGATTTCACTGATTTCAGCAAGGTCCAGTTCGTAACCAGCTTCGCGGGCGATCGCCAGCAAATGCAGAATCGAGTTGGTTGAGCCGCCCAAAGCCATGTCCATCCGCAGAGCATTGCGGATATTATCGGGTGTCATGATCTGAAGCGCGGTTTTGCCTTCTTCGTAAAGTTTAAGCACCTGGACGCCGGCCTTTTTGGCGAGACGTCTGCGGTCGGAATAAACGGCGGGAATGGTGCCGTTGCCAGGCAAACCGAGGCCCATGGCTTCAGTCAGGCAGTTCATGGTATTGGCAGTATACATGCCGGAGCAACTGCCGCAGGTCGGGCAGCAGGAAAGCTCGTACTGGCGCAGTTCTTCGTCGCTGATCGTGCCGGCGGAATGGGCACCGACAGCTTCAAAAATGTTGGACAAACCAACCCGGCCGACCCCGCCGACTTTGCCGGGCAGCATCGGGCCGCCGCTGACAAAAACAGTCGGCAGGTCCATGCGTGCGGCTGCCATCAGCATGCCGGGCACGACTTTGTCGCAGTTGGGCACAAAGACAACGCCGTCGAAAGCGTGGGCCATCAGCATGATTTCACAGCTGTCAGCAATATAGTCGCGGCTGACCAGCGAGTAACGCATGCCGTCGTGGTTCATGGCCAGACCGTCACAAACTGCGATGGCCGGAAATTCAAAAGGTACACCGCCGGCCATGCGGATGCCGTCTTTCACGGCTTCGGTAATGCCGCGCAAGTGGGTGTGACCGGGTACTATATCATTGTAGGAATTGACAACCGCGATAAACGGTTTGCCCATTTCTTCTTCGGTCAGACCAAGAGCATAAAGCAGCGACCTGTGGGCCGCGCGGCTCGGTGATTTTTTTATAGCATCACTACGCATAATCAACCTCCCTGGGTTTTGCAAATCTTAAAGTTCGGAAATTACCTGTTCGCACATGGCAATTGTGCCAAGTACAGATTCGGGCGCATCAGTGGGCTGGGCAATGTCAACGGTGCGGAAACCATTGGCAAGCGTTCGGTTGACTGCCTGCTCAACAGCTGCAGCTTCTTCAGTCAGACCAAGCGAGAGCCTTAGCATCAGGGCCACTGACAGAATTGTGGCGAGCGGATTGGCGATATCCCTGCCGGCAATGTCTGGAGCTGAGCCATGGACAGGTTCATAGAGACCGGGGGTGCCTGGCTCGCCGAGCGAGGCGGAGGGCAGCATGCCGATTGAACCGGTAATCATGGCGGCTTCATCGGAAAGTATATCGCCGAACATGTTGCTGGTGAGCATGACGTCAAAAGCAGCAGGCTGGCGGATCAGTTGCATTGAAGCATTGTCGGCGTACATGTGTTCGAGCTCCACATCGGGGTATTCAGCAGCGACCCTGATCACTGTTTCGCGCCAGAGGCGGGAGCTTTCCAGAACATTAGCCTTATCGACACTGAGCAGGCGCTTCTTGCGGCCGCGGGCCAGATCAAAGGCAGTGCGGGCGATGCGTTCAACTTCGAAAACGCTGTAACGCTCGGTGTCAAACGCTTCGAGGCCAAGGGGGCCGTCGCGGCGGCCTTTTTCACCGAAATACATGCCGCCGGTAAGCTCGCGCACGATCATTATGTCAATGCCTTTGCTGACAATTTCGGGATGCAGCGGGCTGGCTCCGGCCAGCGGTTGGTAAAGTACTGCCGGCCGCAGATTGGCATAAAGCCCAAGCTCGCCGCGCAGACCCAGCAGGGCGCGTTCCGGCCTCTGATCGCCGGGCAGGTCATCCCATTGCGGGCCGCCGACAGCGCCAAGCAAGACAGCATCGGCGTTCTGACAGGCTTTTACGGTCGCAGGCGGCAGTGGCTGGCCTGTGGCGTCAATCGCTATACCGCCGGCCAGCAGTTCATCAAACCTGAAGCTGTGGTCGAAACGGGAGGCGACTTTTTCCAATATTGCCCGCGCACTGTTGGTAACTTCGGGGCCGATCCCGTCACCGGGAATGATTGCGATTCGAAAGGATGGCATATGATACTCCTTGTACCGTCAGCGTTTCTGTTTCGCGGCTGTGTAGCCGGCCAGACCGTCAGCGGCGATGATCCTGCGGATAAATTCGGGGAAAGGCTGCGCTTTGAATTGCTGCCCGGTTGTCAGATCGTGAATAACACCGGTATCGAAATCGATTTCGACTACATCACCGTCATTAATTGCCGCGGCTGCTTCGGCGCTCTCCATAATCGGCAGTCCCATATTGATGGAATTGCGATAGAAAATCCGCGCGAAGCTGGGCGCGATGACGCAGCTGATGCCGGCAGCTTTGATGGCAATCGGGGCGTGTTCACGCGAAGAACCGCAGCCGAAATTGGGGCCGGCGACAATGATGTCACCTTTTTCCACCCGCTGCAGGAAGGTTTTATCGAGGTCTTCCATTACATGACAAGCGAGCTCGTCGGGATCGGAAGTATTAAGGTAACGGGCCGGAATTATGACGTCGGTATCAACATTGGCACCGTATTTAAAAACTTTTCCTTTGGCTTTCATTGCTGATCTCCTTTCAGACCGAAACGGTCTCTGGTTCAGTGCTTCTATCGAGCGCAGGCAGCTGTGCAGGCGACGCGACCCGGCCCAGAACAGCGGAGGCTACGGCTACCGGCACGCCGGCCAGATATACCTCTGATTCCGGATGACCCATGCGGCCGACGAAATTGCGGTTGGTGGTGGCGACACAGCGCTCACCGGCAGCGAGGATGCCCATGTGGCCACCCAGGCAGGGGCCGCAGGTAGGTGCGCTGACTACAGCACCGGCATCGACAAAGGTTTCAAACAGGCCTTCACGCAGGCACTGGCGATAAACACGCTGTGAACCCGGGATTATGATCAGGCGCAGTCCTTTAGCAACCTTGTGGCCTTTAAGGAATTTAGCGGCAACACGCATGTCCTCGATCCGGCCGTTAGTGCAGGAACCGATTACAACCTGATCGATCGCGATATCGCCGATCTGGTTGAAAGTGCGGGCGTTTTCCGGCAGATGCGGGAAAGCCACGGTCAGGCCGACTTTGGCAAGATCGATTTCGTAGGTTTTTTCGTAAACGGCGTCGGGATCAGCCTGCAGTGACTGGATGCCCTCAACAGCGACCCGGTCAGCTGCGTAAGTGTTGAGGTATTCAACGGTCTTCTCGTCAACCGGGAAAATCCCGTTCTTGGCGCCGGCTTCAATCGCCATGTTGCAGATTGTCAGGCGGTCTGAAATTGCCAGGCTGGCAACGCCGGGACCGACAAATTCCATTGATTTGTAGAGCGCGCCGTCGACACCCGTCATACCGATAATATGAAGTATAACATCCTTGCCGGAAACGCCGCTTGCCGTTTTGCCCCGGAGCGTAAAGCGAATCGCCTCGGGAACCTTGAACCAGAG
>CAZOMW010000002.1:7264-31220 GCA_964581135.1 uncultured Oscillospiraceae bacterium | reverse complement strand
ATTGATTTGTAAAGGGCACCGTCAACACCGATCAGGCCGATGATATGCAGGATCAGGTCCTTACCGCTTACCGGTGCCTGCAGTGAGTTGGTCAGGTTAAAGCGCAGGGCGCCGGGCACTTTGAACCAGGTTTCACCGGTGACCATGGCAAAAGCCAGGTCAGAGCTGCCGACACCGGTCGCGAAAGCACCGAGCGCGCCGTAGGTGCAGGTGTGGGAGTCGGCGCCGATTATGACATCACCGGGCATTACAAGACCGTTTTCCGGCAGAATCACATGCTCAATGCCCATGCCGGCTTCACCCTGCTCGTAGCTGTGAGTGATGTCGAAGCGTTTGGCAAACTGGCGCATCTGGCGGCAGTTTTCCGCTGATTTAATATCCTTGTTGGGCGTGAAGTGGTCGGGCACAAAAACAACTTTGTCTTTGTCAAATACTTCAGTCGCGCCGGTTTTATTAAAAACATTTAGAGCCGGCGGTGTTGTTACGTCGTTACCGAGTGCCAAGTCCAGACGCGCCTCGATCAGCTGGCCTTCCTCAACGCTGTTGAGACCGGCATGGCTGGCTAATATTTTCTGAGTCAGAGTCATTCCCATTTTCGGGTCCTCCTGTTTATAACTGTTTATGCTTTCTTGCTGTTGCTTCTATAGCGTTTATTGCGCCAGTGTGGCCCGGACAGGCTGTGTTTCAGCAGTATCGCAGGGTGCTGCCGGCTTTTCAGCATTGTCGCGGCCCAGCTGTTTCTGGAGCAGCTTGTATTCCAGTGAGTCAACCAGGGCAACCCAGGAGGCCTGCAGTATGTCGGTTGAAACCCCGACAGTCCGCCAGACACGCTTGCCGTCGGTTGATTCGATCAGGGTTCTTACCATTGAAGCTGTTGCTTCGGCATTCAACACACGGACTTTAAAGTCGGTCAAACGTACTTGTGCCAGTTCGGGGTAAAACACTTCCATGGCTTTCTTCAAGGCCAGGTCCATAGCGTTGACCGGGCCTTCACCCTCGGCAGCTGTGACCTCTTCAACCCCGTCAACCAGAATTTTGATAAAGGTATAGGCACTGTTGCTGCCGATCTGCGGCTGTTCCGAGGCAATGCGGATCTTCTCCAGCGAAAAGAATGGTTTATAGATGCCGAGTTCTTTACAGACAAGCAGTTCCTGTGAAGCTTCAGCGCCTTCAAAGTGATATCCCTGATGCTCCATGGCCTTCAGCTTGTACAGAATCCGCTGGACCTCCGGCGCATCGCGCGGGATATTTGGATCTATACTATGAATCAGGTCCATGACGGCGGAACGGCCGGCAACCTCTGAAAGCAGGAAGCGGCGGCTGTTGCCAACCAGCTGAGGATCTATGTGCTCAAAGGTCAGCGGATTCTTCTTAACACCATCCACATGCATACCGCCCTTATGTGAAAAAGCCGAGGCTCCGATATACGGTTCACCGCCCGGCAGGATAATATTGGCAATTTCAGCCAGACGGCGTGAAGCATAGGTAAGCTTGCTCAGCGACTGCTCGCTGAGGACGTCAAAGCCGTATTTGAGCTGCAGATTAGGGATTATCGTCGATAGATTGGCATTGCCGCAGCGTTCGCCTACGCCGTTGAACGTGCCCTGCACATGGCAGGCACCCGCACGCACAGCTGCCAGCGAATTAGCCACTGCCAGACCTGTATCGTTGTGACAGTGAATGCCGATGCGCAGATCAGGCAGCATTTCAACTACCCGTCTGGTTTCTTCAGCTACGAATTCGGGCATGCTGGCGCCGTTGGTGTCACAAAGCGCAATAACACTGGCACCGCCTTCAGCAGCGGCCAGCAGACACTGGTGAGCGTAATCGCTGTTAGCGGCAACGCCGTCGAAATAATGCTCAGCGTCAAATATGCATTCGCGGCCCTGCTCGACAATATAACGGCAGGTTTCACGAATCATATCCAGATTATCCTGATTGGAGCAGCGCAGGATTTCTTTAACGTGCATATCCCAGGACTTGCCAAAGATAACTACAGTAGGCGTGTTTGCCGACATAAGCTCCTGCAGGCCGGGATCCTCTGCTGCCGGTATACCTTTGCGCTTTGTGCTGCCAAAGGCAGTAAGCTTGCTGGT
This sequence comes from uncultured Oscillospiraceae bacterium, assembly GCA_964581135.1. Classification (GTDB taxonomy): domain Bacteria; phylum Bacillota; class Clostridia; order Saccharofermentanales; family UBA5734; genus JAXGXQ01. The sequence continues at coordinate 29,124 of CAZOMW010000002.1, read as the reverse complement.
ACACATATCCGGCTGTGTCTTCTCATACTGCGAAAAGAACTCACGATCCTTGGGATTTGAACCGGGATTGCCGGCTTCTATATATTGAATACCAATAGTAACCAGGGTCTCCAATACCTGAAATTTGTCACTAACCGAAAATGATATGCCCTCAGCCTGAGCGCCATCACGCAGGGTTGTATCCAGAATTTCAACACTTTTCTTCGTAACTTCTGTCTTCAATGCCAGCTCTCCCCTTTCAAAATAATCGAAAAACGCCGCCTTTTCGCCGGATTAATGAAATCATAGCCGGCGACTCGGAATTGCACAATAACAAAGAGATGCTATTTTCTTCATCATTTCTGCCGCTTCCTGGCTTGTGGTATACTTTATTTTGCATTTTAGTCCAGCCGGGAGAATAATTTGAGCCTTTTAACTATTGAACAAGTCGAACATGCCTATTTCGGCCGTCAGGTGCTGGCCGGTATTTCGCTGCGCCTGGACCGCGGCGAACGGCTGGCGCTGATCGGTGATAACGGCAGTGGCAAAACTACACTGATGCGCCTGATTATGGGTTTGGAAAAGCCGGATGCCGGTCGGATCATACTGGCCGGTCAGGCGATCCCCGCCTATCTTTCTCAACAGCTGGATATCTCTGAATATGCCGGCGCCAGTTCTCTGCTTAATCCACGACTGGCAAGGCTGGAGGCTGAAATGCGCGATCTCGAGCAGGAAATCGCCGCTGCTGCCAACCACAAACAGACAGCAGAGCAAAACCGTCTGCTGGCACGCTACGCCGATACAACCGCGGCTTTTGAAGCCCTGGGCGGCTACGACTTCGCCCATCGGATGAACGAAGCACTGCGCGGGCTGGGCCTGGGCGAGGATGTAATCACCCGCCCGGTCGAATCGCTGTCCGGCGGCGAGAAAATGCGGGTCGCGCTGGCGCGTATGCTGTTAAGCGATCCGGATCTGCTGTTGCTGGATGAGCCCACCAACCACCTGGACCTTAACGCTATGGAATGGCTGGAGCGCTACCTGTTGAACTTCAAGGGAGCAGTGCTGCTTATATCGCATGACCGTACCTTTATCGATCACACAGCAACCTCAGTTGCCGAGCTTTCTGCCGGCCGGATTACAGTCCGCCCCGGCAACTATACCCAGTTTCGGGAAATCGAAGCTGCCGAGCAATATACACTCGGACGCGAAATGAAAAAAATGGAACGGGAGCTGGAGCATCAAAAAGATGTCACCCAGACAATGCTCTCACACCGGAAAATGTCTTCCTACCATGCCCGCGAGAAGGTTGTCGCCAGGCTGACCGCCGAACTTGGTCAGATCCGCGAACGCAGCAATCGTCCGGGCCAAAGACTGAAATTCGCCTTCCTGCCCGCTGCTAATGAGGGTGACCCCAAACGTATTCTATTGCAGGCAGAAGACCTGAGCCGCAGCTTTGGTGATCGCGTTTTATTCCGTAACGTCAACTTTTATCTGCGTTGCGGCGAGCGGTTATTTCTTCTGGGGCCAAACGGCTGCGGCAAATCCACCCTGCTGTCAGTATTGCTGGGCAGGCTGACGGCCGACAGCGGCACTGTCAGACTGTCTTCCCGTTCTGTCTTCGGTCTGATGAGCCAGGAATTCAGTTTTCCTGATGAACGCGAAACAGTAATGGGAACCCTGCTCAGCGGCTATCAGCTGGCGGAAAGTCAGGCCCGAAATCTGCTGGCCCGTTATGGCTTCCGCGATGTCGATGTTTATAAATCAGTCGGAGTGCTCAGCGGCGGCGAGAGGGCCCGGCTTTATCTCTGCCATTTGCTGCTTGACCGGCCCGATCTGCTGTTCCTGGATGAACCGACCAACCATCTGGATATCCGTTCCCGGGAAATCCTGGAAGACGCCTTAATGGAATATACCGGAGCGCTGCTGGTTGTCAGCCACGACCGTTACCTGATCGAACGCCTGGCAACCCGGGTGCTCGGATTCGTCAACACTTCTGTACTGTCCTTTGACACCTACACTGCCTATGCCACGGTACGCGACCAGACGGCAGCGGGTCCGGGCGGTGGCGCAGGAACGGCCGCGAAAGCAGCTGTCGGGAACGCAGCTGCCGGGAAAGCCGTTGCAGCAGCGGGTGAAGCTGGTGGCGGCGCAGAGGCTGGTAGAGACCAAGCGGCGCAAGAAACGATCGCAGCTGCTGAAGATACAGGAACTACAGCTGTTGCAAATGAACCAGAACCATTAAAACCAACGGATAATCAAAAGCCGCAGCGCGCCATGGGCGCCAGCCGGGCGCAGGAACGGCGCGAAATTGCCAGAAATAAGGAGCGTTTGCGGGAACTGGAAACTCAGATTGAAACAGATGAACAATTGAAAGCAGACATGGAGTCGCGTTTCAGCGGCAACACCGACCCGGAATTATACGATTCATATGCCGTGTTGCTAAACGAGCTGGAAACAGCATATGCCGAGTATCTGGCGCTGGCCGAGGAGCTTGGCTGAACCATCAGGGCCGCAGCCACCGTTCTGGGCATCAGCAGCCAGCCAGAGCAACAGCTACTGTTCAGGGTATCAGCAGCCAGTCAGGGCAACTCAGGGCATCAGCATCCGGATGGCGTCTTCCACTACTGTAATCTCAACCGGCAGCTGACCAACCTGCTCGCCGTCCAGGTCCAGTTTGACAGGATCCGGTCCGGTACAGCTTACTTTTACAGACCGGGTCTGGAAATAAGTAATTCCTTCGCTTTTAACGTGTTCACCGTTACCGAGCTTTATAACCAGAGGCAGCAGTTCCAACAGATTCTGTTTATGAATAATGATTACATCCAACAGACCGTCATCAAAACTGGCCTGTGGTGCCATGCACTGGAAGCCCCCGACGCTGGAAGTGTTGGAAACCAGAAACATCAGGATCTCGCCCTGAAAAGAACATTCCTCCGATTCAAAAACCGCCATGATTGAACGATCCAGTTGATTCGGCAGGTCGAGAGTCGCTGTAATGTAATAGGCCAGCTGGCCCAGGATTGTTTTTGATTCCAGTGTCGTCTTATAGGCAATATCAGTCATCATACCGGCTGCCAGCACGTTGAAAAAATAACAATCGCCGGCCTTGCCGACATCAACCGGCCGGACCTTGAACTGGCGGATCATTTTACTGAAGCTTTCAACATCCTTCGAGATCTGCAAAGTCCGGGCAAAATCATTGATTGTTCCCGCAGGGTAAATAGCCAGCGGGGTTTTATGGTGACCGTCTACCAGCCCGTTGACGACCTCGTGCATTGTACCGTCACCGCCAACCGCCAGAACCAGATCTACCTGGAAGGGACTGAAATAACGGGCAGCACGGTAGGCATCGCCTTCACCGCGCGTCTCGATCATTTCCGCCTGACGGATAGTACCGTCCTGCAGCAGACTTTGGATTATATGTTGGATGTTTTTCTGGGCAAACTGCCGTCCTGAGGACGGATTTAGAATTACTCTGACTCGCACCTTACCAACACCTCGCTTATTTATGCCAGGCTGGCAGGCAGTCTCTTCCGGTATTTGCGCGAAAGCCGGAGCGATGCGTGCCGCTGCTTTGGAAACCTAATTATATCACATGCTGATTTTATTATTAATCCGGTACTGCTTCCAGTAAAACTATGTTTTTGTCTACCCTGCCGCGATAACTGATGCCGCCGCTATAGCCGCCGGCAGTCAGCGCCGCTTTCAGCATTTCTTCAACCTCGCTGAAACGGGGCGGATTTCTGTCTGTAAAAAGAAGCTCCAGCAGCTGCGGTTCGTTCACCGGTTCCGGCAAAGCTTTCACCAGCTTGCTGATCTGCCGCTGAAGTTCGTCGCGATTGCTTACCACCAGTCCCTGCTGACGATAATAAGAGGCTGCATCCTGGTCGGCAGCCGGAAAGTCGGCAGCATTCCAGACATGTGTCTGCTGCATCTGCTCATCGGAACGCAGAAAGTGAACGTGTTCAATCGGAGCAGCGGCGCCGCCGTCGGGTGTGGGATCGTCATATGTGAGATCAATGTGGTAATAGCGGTCATCCAGCTTAACCAGATTCCAGGCATGATTAATCCCGCCGGCGGTTCCGGTAGGAATCAGGACTTCGAAGCCCAGCTGCTGTGCGACAAGCTGGAATGAAGCCGCTTATCCCTGACAAAGAGCCAACCCGTCCAGCAGACCGCTGGCCGCATTGCTGCGTTCGCGATTAAGCTCCGGAATTTCCGCCGCTGCTGTATCGTATTGAATCAGGCGCACAAGGCTGTCATGGATATACAGGAGCCGCTCAACCGGCTGGCTGCCTGCGGTTTTAGCCTGAGCCGCCAGTTCTGCAGCTTTTTGCAGCAGCTGCTGTTGCCTTTTCTTAATCGCGGCATCCGTTTCCGTGCTGGCCGAATCAATGAATTCAGGCCGCAGGGTCAGTGACTTAAGTGTGGATTCAGAACTGTGCAGCAGCGTATAGCTGGCGTGCGCCTGGCCGCTGAGAAAATAAAATTCCGGCTGACTGAACCAGATATCCTGAAAAATATCGAAAACCCGTTCAATGACAGCGTCAGACAATGACGCCGGTATAGTCACGGCCGCCAGAGCCGAGTCAAGCTTTACTTCACGGTCAAGATTTTTCAGCCCTGCCAGAATCAAGACACGAACCTTGTTCTCAAAGGCGTCGATCTGTGAAGGAGCAAGGCTTGGATCAGCACTCGCGGCTGAAGCTGTGGTTTCCAGCGGCCTGACGGATTCTCCGGTTGTCCTGCCTTTACTTGTTTCAGCAGGCGGCGTGTTGTAACCCGATTCAATAGTAGTGGATTCCGGCTGCGATTCATAAGTTCTGTCTACTGGCGGCAGCGTTGGCTGTGTCCAGGGTTCGTTAAGCAGCCGCAGCACTGAACAGCCGCTCAGACCTGCTGCCAGCAGAAGACTAAGCAGGAAAATGCCCGTGGTGCGGCTCAGGCCAATGCCCGGGGCGCGGCTCAAGTGCCAAAAGCGAGCTTTAAAAAAAGCATCAGATTTTTTCATGGGAGTAATTCCGCCTCATCGTAACTTGCCAGTAATTTTCTGACAGCAGATCGATCAGGCATTGCCGGGATGCCACCGCGGCGACTGATGCAGATGCTGGCAGCTGCATTACCGATCCGGGCAAGCTCGTAGGCATTCATCAAATCAATTTTGTCAGGAGTCAGGTCGCGCTCCAGCATGGCGGCGAGAAAGCCTCCCCAAAAGCAATCACCGGCACCGGTTGTGTCAACAGGCTTACCGGGAAACCCCGGCACCTTGACTGTGCCGGCAGGGACAGTCACAAGCGCGCCCTTGCTGCCTGAAGTCACAGCCACGACTTTCGGCCCCATGCTCAGCAAACGCCGGGCCGCGGCTTCAGGTTCTGAAATGCCAGTCAATATGCGGCTTTCTTGCTCTGACACTTTCACCATATCGGCTAATTCAATGCCGGTCAGCATCTGTCTGACTGCAGCCGTGGCTGTAGACCAGAGTAAAGGCCTGTAGTTGGGATCAAACGAGATTACACGGCCGGCTGTCCGGGCGATATTGACCGCCTTTAAGGTAGTACCGCGTATCGGTTCTCCCGTCAGGGACAGAGATCCGAAATGCAGAATTTTACCTGCTGCTGCCAGGTCATGGCGCAGCTCGGTTTCTGTCAGTTGGGTATCGGCACCTGGTTTACGAGCAAAAGAAAATTCGCGCTCGCCATTGCCGGCAAGCTCAACAAAAGCCAGAGTTGTGAAATTATCGCGATCCAGAACCAGACCGTCTGTATTAATTCGAAGCTCGTTCAGAGTGTCCCGCAGGAAGCGGCCGGGGCCGTCATCTCCTGCCTTGCCGATAAAAGCTGTTTTAAAACCCAGCCGGGCCAGTGCAGCTGCCACATTAGCCGGCGCGCCGCCGGCATTCTGCTCAAACAACAGCATACCGCTTTCGGAGCGGCCGTATTCGGTAAAGTCAATCAGGACTTCACCGATCGCGACCACGTCAAAACCTGGCTGCTTCAAGTATGGTTGTTGTTTATTTGGTTCAGCCATATTCCGGTACCTCGATCATTTGGCTTGTCTGGCAGCGGCGGCACTCCGTTTGCTGCTTGAATCAGGTTTTCCAGAATTGTCCGACCGGCTATAAGATCGGAGACGCAATTAATATTGAAGGCTGCCTGAATCGGGTCACAGACAGAATTCAGCTCAGCTTCAGGCACATAGCGTATGTTTATCGCATCGAATATGCCTCGTACCTTGTTTTCGTCCTGTTCCAGTTTGGCTTCGATTACAGGAAGGCAGGCATGGGAATAGCAGGCCAGGAGAGGTTCCGTGTAGCTGCCGATTCGCGGTACAGCTGCGTCGAACCCCTGACAGGCAGATATCAGCAGACTGGCCAATTGTCTCTCCCAAAAAGGCATGTCACAGGCTGTCACGAAAAGCAAGTCAGCTTCTGCCCGACTTAAAGCTGCATGAATGCCACCCAAGGGTCCGTGACCTCGAAAGATATCTTCAATCAGTCTCACTTTGGACGGTAAAGCATTGAGTCCATATTCCGCAGCTGTAGGACGCCCAACAATAAGAACCTCTGGGAAAAGGTCGCACATCTTGCGGACAGCCCGGGCCAGAAGCGTCTCATCAGTGAGCCGGATACCGGTTTTGTCGAAACCCATACGTCTACTGCGACCGCCGGCTAGAATAACACCACAGCTGTTAATCATAAAATTTCCTCTTTATTACTGATCCGGCTGACAGCGTCGCGGTGACCGGTCACCACAAAAGAAGGCTCAGTCAGTGCAGGATCAGGCATGCCTTCAACAAGGTCACCTGGTCCGAACTGGTTTTGCAGATCCTCAAGCGAACCGAATGTAAGCACTCGCAATGGACAAGAGCTGACACAAGCCGGTGTCCGGCCTTTCAGCTGGTCTTCAAGACAAAAATCGCATTTGCTCGCCTTTCTGCTGAGGCGGTTAAACTGGATAGCCCCATATGGGCAGGCTTTTACACAGCGCCGGCAACCGATACATTTGTCCTGATCAAGTACAACAATGCCATCTTCACTGCGCTTTCTGATCGCGCCTGGCTTGCATACAGTCATGCAGACAGGTTTTTTGCAATGCAGACAACTGAGCGACAGCCACCAGGCCCGTACATTCTGGGTTATAACGCCGTCATTTTCAATGCAGCCACCGTCAGCAAATTCATTTACCTGGCGCCATTGTACCCCTTCGGGCAGGTTATGCGCATCTTTGCAGGCAATCTGACAGGTCTGACAACCTGTACAATATCGCTGGTCAAAATGAAAACCAAGCTGATAAGTTGAATCCTTACTGCCAGAGCTCATAGAAGCTTCTCCTCCCCGTTTTCCTCTTGTTCATCATCGTCCCTGAGTATCTCAACGAGGCAGGTATGTGACGGGTTGGAAAAAGCAAGTGGTGTGGGCTGATACATCGTTAGAACATTTATTGAGCCATTGCGGTCTATGCGCTGATCGTCCGGTTGCCACCAGGCGCCCTGTGGAATCGCAACTACGCCCGGCATTATTCTCGGTGTGACTTTTGCAGGCAGTACAGTGACTCCGCGCTCATTAAATACCCGGGCCCGATCACCGTTTCCGATGCCGCGGGCTGCGGCATCACCAGGGCTTATCCACAGTGCCTGAGGCTCGACTTCTTTCATCCAGGCGGAATTGTCAAATGAAGAGTGAACGCGGCGCTTAATGTGCGGTCCGATGCACTGCAGCGGATACTGCTGACGCAGCGAATCCTGTGGACCTTCCGTGACTGCTATATATTGCGGTACTGCCGGTATCTGCAGAGGTTGACCTAATTGCCAAAGCCGCGATGAAAATATTTCAATTTTTCCTGAGGGTGTCGGAAATGGATTGTTCTCCGGGTCAGTGATCTGTTTGCGAAATGCGATGTGCGGTTTCTGTTCAAGCCAGCGATGGCAGCCTTTTGCTCGCAGCTTATCCAGATCGGGAAAACCTGGATTTCGGCTGGCGGTTTCATTCACCAGCCACCGCAGCCAGTCTTCAAGAGTACGACCTTCTGTAAAGAGCTTGTGAACATCAGCACCCAGACGGCCTGCGAGGTCGCTTATCCAGTCATAACCGTTGCGGCATTCAGCCGGTGGGTCAACCACCTTGTTCATAAACAGGACCTCATCACCAAACTGCCAGGGCACAGCAATATTATCCCGTTCGTACATGTTGTCGGAAGGCAGAATAATATCAGCGTAGCGGGCACTGGCCGTCATGAACAGTTCACTTGCTACAATCAGCTCAACTTTACTGGTATCAGCCAGTATTTCAGTAGTGCTGTTAATGTCGCTATGCTGGTTTACCAGACAATTGCCGCCGAGGTTGAAGATCATTTTAATATCGGAACCGAGCCGGTTCGCTCCCCGGACACCGTCCGATGGACCCATTTCATGGCCCCGTCGGATCGCCTCGGGCCAGATAAAATGGGAAATCCGGGCAGGATTCGGGTTGGGAGTCGGGACAGCCGCGATGTAGTGAGAAGAAGCAGACATTCCTTTGCCGGAAGCCCAGCCACCGGATATGCCTACATTACCTGTCATCGCAGCCAGAATAGTACCGCCGCGTACAGATTGCTCACCATTAGCATGTCGCTGCGAACCAAATCCCTGAATCAGGGCTGCGGGCTTTGAACAGGCATATTCGCGCGCCAGCTTCTCAATCCTAGTGCGTGGTATACCTGTAATGGCTTCAGCCCATTCCGGTGTTTTTACTGTTCTGTCCGGTCCCAGTCCGAGCAGATAGCTCCGGTAGGAATTGCCGGGCGTAATGCCGTCCGGCATGTGATCTTCATCAAAACCAAGGCAGAATCTATCGAGGAAGGCCTGATCCTGAAGATTTTCCTGCACCATTACATAAGCCATCGCGTCAAATAATGCGTTGTCTGTGGTTGGCCGGATCGGGATCCATTCGTCTGCCAACGCTATAGCGGTATTTGTATAAATGGGATCGATGACATAAATTCGGGCCCCGGCTTCACGAGCGCGCTTCAGATACCAGCTACTGTTGGTGCCAAAGGTTGTGTCAGCTGGATTCCAGCCGATCAAAATGATCAACTTGGAATTAATCCAGTCAGAACGGCTGTTGCCGGTTTCATTAGTGCCATAAGTATATGGTGTTGCCATTGTAGTGGCACCCGAACTGTAACTGCCGTAATAACTGAGCCAGCCACCGGTAAGCCCCAGAAGCCGGCGCATCCAGACATTCTCTGATAACCTGGCCTCAACACCGGTTGCGTAATTCACGTAGATCGAGTCCGGGCCATACCGGTCGCGAATTCTGGTGAGTCCGGCCGCAATAGTATCCAGCGCCTCATCCCAGGTAACAGGTTCGAAGAGTCCTTCACCGCGTTTCCCTGCTCGTTTGAGCGGCCTTGTCAGACGGTCAGGATGATCAAGCATGCCGCGAAAGCCGCGGCATTTAAGACAGCCGCGAAGCTGTGGCTGTTCCGGAGTATCCGGTCCTTCTTCATCTGAGGTGATGCGAATAACCTTGCCGTCACGAACATGTGCCAGAATCAGACAGCGTCCGCCACAATTATATGAACCCGAAGTGCGAACTATATGCACATTCGAATCCGGCTGCTTCTGGTTTTCAGGTTCTGGACAGTTCTGTAAAATCTTATTACTCATATTAAAACCTTTTTATTTTACCTGCCTTATCTTATCATAACAGGCAGTTCTGCTAAATAAAAAGTGGCTGGGATTTAACATCCAGCCACGATAATGATGCATGTAATGCCATTCAAAAAATGTCTTGCTCTTTATATTTGGATGAATGCCGCAGATTTAAGCAAAGCGCCTGAAATTACGATTGCATTGCAGTGTTACTTAAGCTTTAAATATTTCTGGCCCTTTTCTATAGCCAAGGCACCTGTCTGTACCATTTCAAGAATGGTATATGGTTCGAGCAGATTCTTCAGATCCAGCAATCTGTTCTCATCTCCCGTTACCTCAAGAGTGATAGTTTCTTCTGACAGATCGATTATTCTCGCGTTATAAACGCTGGAAATTACGATAATTTCATGCCGGGTAACCGCATTTGCTTTGACCTTGATAAAAGAAAGTTCACTGCTGATCGAATTATGTGTAATGTCAACAACTTTCAGAACATCAATCAACTTATGCAGTTGTTTGGTCATCTGCTCGACAATGTAATCATTGCCATCAATAACTATGGTCATTCGTGAAACTGAAGGGTCCTGAGTTACACCAACTACCAAAGAATCAATATTGAACCCGCGGCGCCCGAATAAGCCAGCCACCTTGAAAAGAACACCTGCTTTATTCTCAACCAGAACAGATAATATATGCTTCATTACTGAACTCTCCTTTATGTTACGGGTATGATGTTCGCTTCAGGATCAATCAGGAATTCAACGAGAATGAACTTTTCGCGCTCAAGCAGGCTTGCAATCGCACTCTCAATTTGTGCAGGTGCAGTTACTTTAATGTACTCAAGGCCGTAAGCCGAAGCAATTTTCTCGAAGTCGGGTACTGCGATCAAGTCAATCTGGTTATAACGTTTTTCACAATAATTCTGTTGTAGTTCTCTGACCATCCCCAGTCGCCTGTTGTTAAGCAGCATTATTCCCAGGCACATATTTTCCTGTCTGGCCGTTGCTAACTCGGCCATGCACATCTGAAAACCTCCATCACCAACAACCGTAATTACACGTTGAGATTTTCGGCCGATTGCCGCACCTATCGCTGAGGGAATGGAAAAGCCCATTGTGCCCAAACCGGCACTGGTAATAAAAGCACCTGCGGATTTAGTTCTGAAATATCGGCCAGCCCAGATCTGGTTCTGACCCACATCAGTCGTCAATAGTACGTTATCATCAGCTTTTTGGGATAAGCAGCTGAAGATGTCTTTCGGGTCAAGTCCCGAATCAGCTTTGGCACCCGTTTCATCGCTGTGATTTTTCCACTCTTGCCATTCACTTTCCCAACCGACAGTATCGTTACGATCAATATCTGAGGCCAGCAGCTGGCGCAAGGTTATACCAAGATCACCTACAATCGAAATGAAGGCCATGTGGGTTTTACCAATCTCCGCCGGATCAATATCTATGTGAATTATTTTAGCTTCTTTGTCAAATCTCGCTTGTATCCCGGTTGCCCTGTCGCCAAGCCGGGTGCCCAGCACAATTATCAGATCAGCTGAAGCAGCAGCCTTATTGGCAGCGAAAAGTCCGCTTTGCCCCATTAAACCAAGGCACCTATCATGAGCGGTCGGAACTGATCCGATTCCCGGCAAGGTTGTCGCGATCGGGGCGCGAATTCGTTCAGCCAGCTCCAGTATCAGTTCTGAGGCCTGACTAAGCATGCTGCCGCCGCCAACATAGATCAATGGCCGCAGGCAATCTCTCAGCGCGTCCCGTACTTTTCCCATTTGCCGGTAATTTGGTTCGCGATTCGGTTTATATCCCCGTATATCAACCGGGCAATCAAAATCATAATTATCTGACTTTTTTTGCAGATCAGAAGGGAAATCAATCAGTACAGGACCATTTCTGCCTGTTGAAGCAAGGTGAAATGCCTCAGCTACAGTTTTAGTAATGTCTTTGGCGTTTTTAAGCAGGTAGTTGTTTTTAGTGAATGGTGTAGTTGAACCAACAATATCCACTTCCTGAAAAACATCCTGGCCGATAAGCCGACTGTCAACCTGACCTGTAATCGCTACAATTGGTGTTGAATCCAGATAGGCATTGGCTATACCTGTTATCAGATTAGTGGCTCCCGGGCCTGAAGTCGCAAGGCAAACGCCGACTTTACCAGTACTTCTTGCATATCCGGAAGCCGCGTGAGCAGCTCCCTGCTCACTTCGTACCAGAACATGCCTGATGCTGGAATCGATCAAAGCATCATATATCGGCAGCACAGCACCGCCGGGATATCCGAATATAACCTCAACGCCTTCGTTCTCGAGGGATTTTATCAGAGCTTGAGCACCGTTCATGACTTCCACCTGCTTTGCATTTCATCTTTAAGTCAGTAGATTGTATTTTTTTCAATAGGCATATCTGCGATCAATTTTGTGCCTGAACAGCGGTAATTGAAATCTGACCGACAATGTCTTCGACGGTGCAGCCGCGTGAGAGATCGTTGATCGGCTTGGCCAGTCCTTGAGTAACCGCCCCGTATGCTTCCGCCTTAGCAAGCCTCTGTACCAGTTTGTAGCTTATATTACCGCAGTTCAGATCAGGAAATACGAGCACGTTTGCCTTGCCTGCGACTTTACTTGCCGGCGCCTTCATGGCTCCAACAACACTGTCAATTGCCGCGTCGAGCTGCAGCTCACCGTCAAGATTCAGCCAAGGTGCTTTTGTTTTCGCTATTCTGGCAGCCTCGATGACTTTGTCGACCAGTTCGCTTTTCGCGCTCCCTTTTGTTGAATACGAAAGCAGCGCCACCTGTGGTTCCGCGCCAATCAGCTGTCTGAAGGACGCGGCTGACTGAATGGCTATATCAGCCAGCTGATTGGCGTTCGGATTTTCATTCAAACCGGAATCAGCAAAAAGGAAAACACCGTTCTCGCCATATCGACAATCAGGAACACACATGATGAAAAACGCGGAAACTAAGCTGGCATCAGGGCTTGTTTTGATGATCTGGAGCGCTGAGCGCATAACATCACCAGTGGAATAAACCGCACCGCCCACCATGCCGTCCGCTGCACCGGTTTTGACCAGCATGCAACCATAATAAAGAGGATTATGCATTGTATCGTAAGCTTTTTCGAGCGTCAGCCCTTTATTCCTGCGCATTTCATAAAACTGCTCGGAGTATTCGTTAAACTCAGGTGATTTTTCCGGTTCAATTATTCTTATCTGCGAAAAGTCTGTATTGGCGATGCTGCTCCGTATTTTTTCCGGGCTGCCCAGCAGGATGATATCGGCAATCCCTTCCTCGGCTGCAGTCAAAGCCGCTTTGACAACGCGGATATCTGTACCTTCCGGCAGAACTATCGATTTTTTTTGTCTTTGCGCTCTTTCCTTAATTGACTCTACAAAACTGCTCATATAAAACCATCCAGACTTATAAACATTTCAATCATTATTCTTTATCCTGACTCGTTTTTCTTTACACACTTGGATCAGGCATTGCACAGAGTTTTCAGTTCCTCCCAGCGCAAGTCTACATCTGCCTGAATTTCAGCAATCAGTTCCTCATTGCCTGGCTTGAAAAGATGTTTGAAACGACCCTGAAGCCTCAGATAGTCTTCAACTGGCAGTTTATTTTTGGGTTCATACGAAAGTATCCATTTTCCGTTGATAACCTCAAACAGAGGCCAAACGCATGATTCCACAGCAGATTTACAGACATCCATTATGTCGGCGGCTTCATAACGCCAGCCGCGCGGGCAGGGAGCAAATACATTTATGAATGCCGGACCTTTCGTATAAATGGCTTTTTCAGCTTTGGCATGCAGGTCCTTGAAGTTGCCTATAAAAGTGCTCTGTGCGACATATGGTATGTTATGTCCGGCCATGATTTTCGTCAGATCTTTTTTGAATTGAACCTTGCCATCACTTTGGCGACCGATTGCTGTCGTTGTCGTATCAGCATACTTCGGTGTTGAAGAAGAACGCTGGATACCTGTGTTCATATACGCTTCATTGTCATAACAAACGTATGTCATGTCCGTGCCTCGCTCCATGGCACCGGAGAGCGACTGAAAGCCTATATCATATGTGCCGCCGTCGCCTCCAAAGGTAATAAACTTGTAGGTTTCATTCAATTTGCCTTTTTTCTTCAGAGCGTTATAGGCCGCTTCCACACCTGATGTAGTGGCACTGGCGCATTCGAATGCGGTGTGGATGAAGGAATCCTCCCAGGAGGTATAAGGATACATGCAGGTGGATACTTCGAGGCAGCTTGTGGCTGATGTAACAACGACCTTGTCTTCGGGATGAACTGCCCGCAAAACAGCGCGCACAGCCAAGGGGCTGCCACAGCCGGCGCACATGCGATGGCCCGGGGCCATACGCTCAGGACGATTAGCAATTTCTTTCAAACTATATTTCATAACAACACCCCTTATTCTCGCACACCAAGGTAGCGGCAGGATGCTAATTTGCCGGCCTCGAGTTCACTGAACACTTCAAAGAAATCGTCAACCTTGACGTCACGACCACCAATTCCATACAAGTAGTTACAGGTTTTTACACCATCAGCACTGCCGTACATGGCCGATCGGACTTCAGCCCCCAGAGGGCCGCCGCAGGCAGAGAAGCTGTCCGATTTATCCATGATCGCCAGAGCTTTAAGATTCCGTACTGCCAACGCCAGTTCTTCAGCCGGGAAAGGACGGAAGCTTCGGAGTTTTATCAAGCCAACCTTTTTACCCTGCGCGCGTAGTTCATCAACTGCGTTCTTTCCGGTTCCGGCCGACGAGCTCATAAGAATAACAGCGTATTCTGCGTCGTCCATCCGGTACTCTTCAAAAAGACCGTAGGATCTGCCTGTCTGTTTGGCAAAATCCAGTGAAACTTCCATGATCGCCTGTTTGGCGGTCTTCATGGCTTCATGTTGAGCTTTTTTAATTTCGATGTAATATCCCGCAACACCATATGAGCCAACAGCCAGCGATTCATGCGGATTAAGCAGATACTTTTCCGGTTTGTATGTGCCGATAAAGGATTTAACAAAATCGTCATCTTCAAGAACTATGTTTTCAACTGCATGGGAGGTAATGAAACCGTCCTGACAAACCATTATCGGCAGCATGACTTCCGGGTGCTCAGCGATACGATGCGCCATCAGCATATTGTCATAAGCTTCCTGAGCGTTTTCGCTGTACAGCTGAATCCAGCCGCTGTCGCGGGCACCCATTGTGTCACTGTGGTCGTTGTTGATATTTATCGGCCCGGTAAGGGCACGGTTTACAGCTGCCAGTACTATCGGCAGCCGGTTTGAGGCAGCAATATACAGCATTTCATACATGAAGGCCAGTCCGGCTGAGCTGCTTGCCGTCATCGCCCGGCAGCCGGCTGCCTGGGCACCGATGCAGGCAGCCATGGCACTATGCTCCGATTCAACCGTAATAAACTCGGTGTCAATCAAACCATCAGCCAGGAAAGAAGAAACATACTGGGGAATTTCCGTAGAAGGAGTTATCGGGAAGGCAGCGATAACGTCCGGATTTATCTGACGGATTGCTACAGCTGCGGCTTCATTGCCCGAAAGTCTATCTTTTTTACTCATGCACTTACTCCTCCCCTGATTCATCGAAACTTATAGCTTTAAAAGGGCAGACTTTGAAGCAGATTCCGCAGCCCTTGCAGTGTTTGAAATCAAAATCAGCCCGCTTTGAATCATTTACTGGTATGGAACTGTCGGGGCATACCGGGAAGCAAAGCAGACACTGCTTGCATTTGTCCTCGTGCCACTTGGGAATTGCAGTGCGCCATTCGCCGGTATTGAATTCTCTGGAATTGCCGCTGCCATATACGCTAGCTCCCGGTGTCAGTTCATCCCAGGTGGACTCTTCATTAATATTTGCCATTAAATTCCTGCTCATAGTTTGCTGACCTCCTCCCATGAACGCTTGACAGCATCCATATTACCCGTAATAACCGCAGGCTTTGTTGAAAATTTGTGTGTAAACGAATCAAGCATATTCTTCAGGAACGATTCTTTGTTCATGATCCCGCTGACCTTGACAGCAGCCGCCAGCAAAGGTGTGTTCGGCAGGTTTCTGCCGATGCATTGAGTGGATATTTCTCTGGCATCGATGGCGTATATGCTGCCGGTAAAGCCTGGGAACATGGCCTTAATGCGAGCTTCGTCCTTGTCGGTATTGATGATAATCGCCCCGTCCGGTTTTAAGCCTGAGGTCACATCAACGGCAGTAATCAGTGTTTCATCCAGTACAACAACAATATCAGGATCGTAAATATTTGAATGAATCGAAATTCTGGAGTTGTCGAGTCGGTTGTAAGCTGTAATCGGAGCGCCCATGCGCTCTGGTCCGTATTCAGGAAAACCCTGAACATACATACCCGTGGAAAAGGCAACGTCTGCCAGTAACAGTGCGGCAGTCTTAGCACCCTGGCCCCCACGGCCATGCCAACGTATTTGTATCAT
The DNA here is from genome assembly GCA_964581135.1 of uncultured Oscillospiraceae bacterium. Taxonomy (GTDB): domain Bacteria; phylum Bacillota; class Clostridia; order Saccharofermentanales; family UBA5734; genus JAXGXQ01. The sequence goes on along the minus strand of CAZOMW010000002.1, from coordinate 13,041 downwards.
GTTCATCCCCCTTGTTTAATACAGCAGATTTGCTTTTATAGAGTCACTTAAATACAGCAGCTCTCAAAGGAGCCTTTACTGATATTGTTTATTCGGGACGACTGAAAGATGCTGTCTGTCAGATCGGTAATCCGCAGTGAGTCAGTTGGGCTATTTCTGTCGCTTGAGCCTTACGATCATTCTCGTTTACACTCCACAGGGCATAGCCACCACTCAGATTCAAGCAATCAAAGCCCTTTTGCATTAGTATCCGCTGTGCGATGTAACCGCGCAGACCTATTCTGCAGTACATATAAATTTTCTGTTTGGGATCAAGTTCATTTATTCTTGAGCGTAGTTCATCAACTGGAATATTTACAGCATTTTCAAGGTGCCCTGCTTGAAATTCCCGCGAGGTGCGTACATCAAGCACCAGGTCATCTGCGCTGATGTTGTCAATATCCTCCAGATAGAAGGGTTTGGTCATACCATCCAGAATATTGGCGGCAACATATCCGGCCATATTGACAGGATCTTTAGCAGAGGAGAAAGGGGGCGCGTAAGCCAGTTCCAGCTCCTGCAGATCAAACACTGTCATTTGAGCTCTGATCGCGGTAGCCAGCACATCCATACGCTTATCAACGCCCTTGCTGCCTACTATTACTGCGCCAAGAATCAGACCGTCCGTTTTAAACAGCAGCTTTATTCCCATCGTTTTACCATCGGGATAATAGCCGGCATTGGAGTTGCTGAAGGTATATGACTTCCGGTAATCAATATTATTTTGTTTTAGGCTGGCTTCATTCTCTCCTGTTGAGGCAACTGAAAGATTGAATACTCTGGCAATAGCAGTACCTTGCGTGCCCTGATAAGCGCAGTTTTTTCCACAGATTATATCAGCCACTATACGTGCTTGTTTGTTTGCCGGCGATGCCAAAGGAATAATTGTCTTTTTACCTGAGACATAATTGGTTGTCACAGCCGCGTCGCCAAGCGCGTAAATATCCGGCAGGTTTGTTTTCATCTTTTGATCTATGAGGATTTCGCCTCTTTCGCCAAGTTCAAGGCCGCTGTTTTTCAGAAAGTCTGTTTCCGGCCGCACGCCTACACTAAGCAAAACCAGGTCAGCCGGGACTTCGCGGCCGTCAGCAAGCTCAACCAGATTCGGTTTAATCGCGGTCACAGTACTGCTTAGAAAAAGCTCCACATTGTTGCGGCGTATTTCCTGATGCACAATAGCTGCCATCTCAGGATCCAGGGTGCTGATTACGTGGTTCTGTGCCTCGATCAGGGCAATCTTCAGGCCTTGCCGATGCAGATTCTCAGCCATCTCCAGACCGATATAACCGCTGCCGATGATTACGGCCTGCTGCGGTTTCTTCTGTTCAATGAACTCGCGAATAACGCAGCTGTCATCGATAGTGCGCAGCGTAAAAACATGTTCTTGCTCAATCCCGCTGATACGAGGCCTGACAGGGCGGGCGCCAGGTGAAAGAACCAGGGTATCATAGCTCTCTTTGTAGAAGCGATCTGATGCCAGATCATGAATGGTGACCTGCTTTGTCTCCGGCTCAATCTCGATTACTTCTGACAAAACACGTACGTCAACATTGAAACGCGCATTAAAGCTTTCAGGAGTCTGCAGTTCCAAGTCTTGACGGTCTTCAATAATCCCGCCCACATAATAAGGCAATCCGCAATTGGCATAGGAGATATACTTGCCTTTTTCCAGCATTATGATTTCGGCGTCTTCCCTGTTGCGCTTCAATCTGGCTGCGGTTCCCGCGCCACCGGCCACACCACCAACAATAATAACTTTCATTTTCGCTGCCTTTCCAGTGTTTAGATTTTGACTATTAATCTACCGGTGTGAGCATGATCTTCAAGCCTTCTTTACTTTCGAATCTGCGGAAGGCTTCTTCCCACTCAGTTATCGGCAGCTTGGTGGTTGCCAGAGGCTCAAGATTAACTTTTCCTTCTGCCTGCAGTCTCAGAGCCATTTCCCAGCTGTGCTTGCGGGAACCCATTGAACCGCGGAAATGCAATTCCTTGTAATTAATTGTCTCGATATCAAAATCAATGCTCTTACCGGAAAGACCAATCTGACAATAATGACCAAGCTTCTTGATCGCCTGCAGAGCACTTCTGACAGCGATCTGTGAACCTGAACATTCCAGTACAACGTCGACGCCGTAGCCGTTGGTCATTTTCATGATTTCATCAACCAGATCTTCTTCCTGAACATTGATGATGCGATCGGCACCCAGCTCAGTCGCAATCTTCAGGCGCTCAGTATCCATGCTTGTGCCGCTGACAATTACCTTGGCGCCCTGGGCCCTGGCAACCATCATGGCCATCAGACCAATGGCTCCCGGACCGGAAACTAAAACAGTTTCGCCGCCACGGATCTGGCAGAGGTCATAGATAGCGTGGACAACACAGGCTAGCGGTTCAGTCATTGCAGCAGCTGTATCAGATACATTCTCGGGTATGTGGTGAACACGGCCGGCCGGCACAACTGTATATTTTGTAAAAATGCCGTTGAACCAGTAGCCGAGAGTTTTTCGTACAACGCAAAGGTTGTAGTAGCCTTCACGGCAGTATTCGCACACACCGCAATAGGAATATGCAGTTTCAGAAACAACACGGTCGCCTACAGCAAAGCCGGTTACACCGGGGCCGATCGCGCTGATGACGCCGGAAAATTCGTGACCGGTGGTAACCGGAGGACGAACAGGAACCTGAATATCACTATGATAAATGTGTAGGTCCGAACCACAGATACCGGCCATTTTCACTTCAATCTTGATTTCACCCGGGCCAACCTGAGGTTCTTCAACTTCACGTACTTCCATATTGCCGGGGCCTGCTTCATACTTTACCAGTGCTTTCATAAAATCCTCCAAACAGATATTTGATTGTAAAAATGTGAATTATTTTACATAGCCATTGTCAAACAACAACTGCATTGTCCAGGCGCTGGCTAACCCAACAACCGCGTTACATTTTTCTGTATAGGCACCAGCGGCTTCAAAAGCCACTTTGTCTTCAGGTTTACGAAGAACATAAGAACGATTGAAGACTTCTTCGTGGACATCCCTGCAGGTCACACCATCATATGTTTGAACAAAGCGGTCATGCAGAGCCTGACAAAGGGCGACTGACTTAGTTTTTTCATCCGCGTCACCGCCGAAGTTTTCCAGCCGGCGGCCAACATATGAGCCAATCGTCAGGATACCGCCGTTGTAACCACCACAGGAGCCGTCACCGCACAAAGCCGTGCCGCCTCCCATTGAGCTGGCTGCCCGGAAAAGCACCGGATAACTGTTGCCTGTTGTTTCGAAAAGTGAAGCGATAACACACTGGGCACAGCCTCGGTAGGTGCCCTCGTACTCAAAGCCCAGTTCATAAGCTTTTCGGATTTTTTGTGAACGCTCTTCATCCTCAATCTTCAGGCCGAATTCAGAAATCGCCTTAATCTGCTCCATAATCAGGTATGTAAGCTCGGGTTCAGAAGCTTCAAACAGCTGCTCGATATCCTCTTTTATTACTTCAGTCCGACCGCTTTCAAACAGATTCAGCGCGATAGCCCTGGCAAAATCGAAGGGATATATGCCGGCTTTTTTTGCCAGAACGGCACCCGCAGCCAACACAGACAGTGCCTCTGATTCAGCTGCTATTAGCGCTTCAAGCTCAGTTTTCAATGTCTCGTCCGCTTCAGCTTTGCCCTCAATTCGGGCAATATCTGAATTCAGACCTTTGACAAGCTGCTCTAAAGCGCCTTCTTCAGTAGTAGATAGCTTAAGAGTGAGCGCGCCCAGATCAGCAATATGTTTTTTTAGTAAGGTTGTTTTCATATTAACAGGTCCCCTTTTATTCCTTGCCAGCTACAATAAATCAGTGCCTGATCAGACAGGACATTTCTGTTTGCGGCCGCCAAGGTAAGACTCTATGATGGCGGGATCATTACGTATCTCGCTGCCAGTCCCGGTTTTTATTATCCTGCCTGTTTCCAGAACACAGGCCTTGTTAGCGATCGACAAGGCTTTTTTGGCGTTTTGTTCAACCAGAACGATAGTAACCCCATCGGCATTTATTCGTTTGATGATCGAGAAAATATCGTTAACTATAAGCGGCGCCAGTCCCAGGGATGGCTCATCAAGCAATAGAACAGATGGTTCAGACATCAGGCCGCGGCCGATTGCCAGCATCTGCTGTTCACCACCGGAAAGTGTTCCCGCCCGCTGCTTTTTTCTTTCTTTAAGTCTGGGAAAGGAATCATAAATTTTTTCAATTGTCTCTTTTCGGCGTTTGGAAGTATAGCCTCCGATAATCAGGTTTTCTTCAACAGAAAGATGCGGGAATACCCAGCGGCCTTCCGGCACCAGTACAATGCCGTTTTCAACAATTTTGTGAGTCTCTTTGGTCAGCGTTTTGCCATCAAAAGTTATGTTTCCCTTTGAATATTTGTTAAGGCCGACAATACACTTCATCAAAGTCGATTTACCGGCACCATTGGCACCAATTATAGAAATGATCTCGCCTTTTTTAACGTCAAAGCTGACTTCCTTCAAGGCCAGGATCTTGCCGTATGAATAAGTCAGATTATTAACACTGATCATCGTCGTCCACCCCCAAATAGGCTTCAATAACCGCCGGGAAGCACTGAATTTCTTCCGGGCAGCCTTCGGCAATCATTTGCCCGAAGTTCAGGCAGGTGATTCTGTTGCAAAGGTTCATAATCAAGTCCATATGGTGGTCGATGACAATAATGGTAAGATCAAACTCGCGTTGAATGTTTTTAATCAGTTCAACAAGGGCCAGAGACTCTTCCTCATTCATACCTGCAGCAGGTTCGTCCAGCAACAGAAGTTTTGGCTTCAGGGCAAGGGCACGGGCGATTTCAACACGTCTCTGTTCACCATAGGGGAGATTACTGGCTTTTATATCTTTATTGTTTATAATGCCGACACGTTCAAGAATATCGATCGATGATTGGTAGATTTTAGCTTCCTGAGCGCGGCATTTCGGCGTTTTGAGGAAGGCATCGAACAGGCTGTAGTTCATCTGATGCTGTGAAACAGTCAGAACATTTTCCAGCACAGTTAACTGACCGAATAATTTAATGTTCTGAAAGGTGCGGGCGATGCCTTTCTGGGCGATGAGATGTGTTTTCAATCTGATAATATCCTCGCCAAGGAATTCGATCCCACCTTCAGAGGGGGGGATAATTCCGGTAATCATGTTGAAGATTGTGGTTTTTCCGGCGCCGTTCGGACCAATCAGGCCAAATATATCATTTTTCTGCACATCAAGATCGAAATTATCAACAGCAGTAAGTCCGCCAAAACGTTTTGTCAAACCGCTGATTTTGATGACTGTATCTTTAATCACTGTTTTGCCTCCTTTCTCCATAAACCATTCCTGATCCGGGATGCCAGAGGTTTAATCCACTTGAGTGAAAACTCACGATACCCCATCAGGCCAGTGGGCTTGAAGACAACAATCAAGACGACAATCAGCCCGTATATAACCATGCGCCATTCTTGTGCGTAACCGGTTCGTAGGAGTTCCGGCAATGTAACCAGGATCAGGTTTGAAATTGTGGAGCCGGTTATACTGCCTAAACCGCCCATTACTACGGTAATCATCAACTCATTTGATTTGACTGAGCTAAAGACAACAGGCTGCAGGTATTTCATGTGATGAGCCAGGAGAGCACCTGACATACCGGCCAGAGCACAGCTGATAGCCATAGCTACAACCTTATAGCGGGTGACATTAATACCCATGCTCTC
>CAZOMW010000002.1:0-7254 GCA_964581135.1 uncultured Oscillospiraceae bacterium | reverse complement strand
CGGTTTCGTCTTCCCGGATGGCAATACAGTTGCGTCCGTGACGGGATCTGAGAAAATTAATCAACAGAATAATTACCAACACATCGACAACCAGAACTATGGGTAATGTTAACCCGCCGGGTATATCGGGCAGACCTCTGGCGCCACCGGTCAGGTCAGTTGTGTTTTCAATGATCAACCGCACGACTTCACCGAAACCCAGTGTCGCGATCAGGAAGTAGTCCCCCTTCAGTTTCAGAGCCGGGTAGCCGACAATTATGCCAACAAGCATGGTTACAAAAGCACCAAGCAGGACGCCGACAGCTATCGGCATTTTCAGGTTCATTACCGCTAATGCGGAGGTGTAGGCGCCGATCGCCATAAATCCCGCATGACCCAGAGAGAACAGGCCAGTGAATCCAATCAGAATTGATACGCCGAGGACAGCGATCAGATTGATTCCAACTACTGTTAATACGCCGATCCAGTAACTTAGCATTTAATCGCCACCCTTCAAGCCTTATCTTCTGTACTTTTGCCCATTAAACCCTGCGGTCTGATCAAGAGGATGATAATCAGCAGGGAGAATGAGAAAACGTCACGTAAAGAGGATGAAATATAACCCGAAACGAATGTTTCCATAATACCAAGCACAAAGGCACCGACCACCGCGCCGGTCATACTGCCCAGGCCGCCCAGAACAGCGCTGATGAAGGCTTTTGTCGTCAGCTGACCCAATTGCGGAAAGGCAGTATACTTTATGCCAAGGAAGAAACCGGCGATACCGGCCAGAATGCCAGCAATCATGAAAACACTGAAAATCAATTTACTAACATTTACGCCCATGAGTGAAGTAGTATCAAGGCTATGGGCAGCACCTCTGATTGCAAGCCCGTTACGTGAAAAGTTTACATATAACTCAACCGCGATCAAAGCGACGACGGCAACAATCAAAATCAAGAGATCTGTGGAGCCAAGGGTTGCTCCGAATAAATCAATTGGCGTGGATTTGATTATAGACTGCGGATATGCTTTGAACCTGCCGCTAAGAGTAACAATAATCAGGTTTTCAGCAACAATCGATAGTCCAAGCCCCGCAATGACAAGATAGGTACGTTTGGCATTTTTTAACAAAAGCGGGCGATAGGTGGTTACTTCGATAAAAGCAGAAACAATTCCACCGATTATCAAAGCAAGCAGAAAAGCAAGCGCGATATTGGGACTGATCAGAGTCAGTGCATAAAATCCGACATAAGCGCCAGCTGTGACCACGACGCCATGAGCGAAATTTGTGAACCGCATCAGGCTGTAAATTAATGAATATCCAACCGCCATCAAAGCATAGACGCTGCCGATGGAAAGGCCGTTAATCAGCTGCTGCACGAACATGAACTCAACCTCCGTATGGTATCAGTAAGGGAAAGCAACATTACCTCTGCGAATAGACTGGCCAGGCTTAACATTGCTTTCCCTTTACACTATACCTTCACTTGTTATTCAGGTTTAACGGTAGAAAGGGTCTTGAACTTACCGCCTTCAATCGTCATAACAGCAGCATTTCTGCTCGGATTGTGGGTCGCGGGATCAATAGAGAACTTGCCAACACAGCCGGGAACATCAGTAGCTTTTTCAAGCTGATCACGGATTGCGACCGGATCGTTTTTGCCGGCTTTTTCGATGGCCTGGATCAGGAGCTGGTAGGAATCGTAAGCAAAATAGCCAGTAGTGCCCATAACGTCAATTGCTTCGTTATACTTGGCTTTGTATTTTGCTTTCAGGGGATCAAGCTGAGGGTCAAACATGTCAATCATGTTCGTGAAAGCAGAACCTTCAACGGCCTCACCGGCCAGCTCGAGCATGTCTTTGGTGTTCCAGGTATCTGTACCAAGGAATTTCGCGGTGATTCCGAGATCACGTGCCTGATTGGCAGCAAGGCCGATCTGTTTGTACACTGCCGGGAAGAAAACTGCTTCAGGATTGCCTTCTTTGATTTTTGAAAGCTGGGCTCTGAAGTCAACCTCACCGGTCTTGAAGGCTTCACTGTTAATAATTGTGCCGCCGGCCTTCTTGAAGCTTGCTTCGAAAGCGTCTTTAACACCAGTGGAATAGTCACTGCCGATTTCGAACATCGTTGAAGCTGTTTTGATGCCCATTGAGTTATAAGCGTACTGGGCAATCAGGCTGCCAAGCTGCGGATCTGTAAAACAGACACGGAAAGTGTAAGGTCTTACTGCGTTATTGTTTACAGTAACTTTAACATTTGTTGCGTTGGTGGCGATCTGCGGGATTTTCTTCTCATCACAGACAGACGCTATCGCGATTGTTGTGCCGGAAGCGTTGGTGCCGATAATGGCTGAAACGCCGTCCTGTTCAATCAGTTTACGGGCAGCGTTGGCACTTTCGACGTTATCGCTGCGATTATCATAATGGTACAGTTCGAGTTCGCTGCCGATTACGCCGCCAGCTTTATTTGTATCTTCAATCAGCATTTTCAGAGTGTTCAGCTGAGCCTGCCCCCAGGGAGCAGCGTCACCGGTCAGAGGGGCAATGAGGCCGATTTTAATAGGATCTTTTTTTGCAGCGGCGGTGGTTGTGGCTGCCGCTGAGCCGGTTGTTGAACCGCCTTGTGTTGTTGCGGCTGTTGTTGTGGCTGCAGGTGCGCAGGCAACTAGCGTTAGCAGCATTGACACTGCTATTAATAGACCGATCATTCTTTTCATGAACCAATCTCCTTATCCTTTTTAAAAATGGTGTTTATAGGATGTTTCTTTTTTTCGACTCAGACATGAAATTGAAAGTACGATGAACAGGTTGTCAGCCATTATTGACGTCTTGCAATCCTCCATTTGTAATTCTTGCAAACTGATTTTTAAATTTTACGGATTTACTGTTGCCCATGACTAATAGCTGTAATCAGGCATTTACAGTAAGCAGATCAAGGCTTTGGCTCAGATCGTTGATAATGTCTTTTGCGTCTTCCAGGCCGACGGAAATCCGCACCAAACCATCGGTAATGCCGATTTTCAGTCGTTCTTCCTCAGAGACGTTAGCGTGCGTCATGGTTGCCGGCTGCTCAATCAGAGTATCCACATCGCCTAGGCTGACACCGATCTGACAGATGGACAGGTTGTTCACCAGACGCCGTCCGGCTTCGAGCGAAGAAATACCGTTGATGCAATCTTTAAGTTCAAAAGACATAATGCCGGTGTAAAGTCCGTTCATCTGTTTTTTGCAGAGCTCATGTTGCGGATGGCTGGCAAGGCCCGGATAGTTTACTTTTGCCACCAGCGGGTGGTTTTGCAGGAATTCAGCAACCTTCACGGCGCTCTCGCAATGGCGACGAACTCTGAGCCCCAGCGTCTTGATGCCACGCAGAGTAAGCCAGGAATTGAACGGACTGGGCGGTGTCCCGCAGACTTTGGTAATGCCCAGGCCTCTGATCCGGTTAATATGATCTCTTGTTATTCAGGTTTAACGGTAGAAAGGGTCTTGAACTTACCGCCTTCAATCGTCATAACAGCAGCATTTCTGCTCGGATTGTGGGTCGCGGGATCAATAGAGAACTTGCCAACACAGCCGGGAACATCAGTAGCTTTTTCAAGCTGATCACGGATTGCGACCGGATCGTTTTTGCCGGCTTTTTCGATGGCCTGGATCAGGAGCTGGTAGGAATCGTAAGCAAAATAGCCAGTAGTGCCCATAACGTCAATTGCTTCGTTATACTTGGCTTTGTATTTTGCTTTCAGGGGATCAAGCTGAGGGTCAAACATGTCAATCATGTTCGTGAAAGCAGAACCTTCAACGGCCTCACCGGCCAGCTCGAGCATGTCTTTGGTGTTCCAGGTATCTGTACCAAGGAATTTCGCGGTGATTCCGAGATCACGTGCCTGATTGGCAGCAAGGCCGATCTGTTTGTACACTGCCGGGAAGAAAACTGCTTCAGGATTGCCTTCTTTGATTTTTGAAAGCTGGGCTCTGAAGTCAACCTCACCGGTCTTGAAGGCTTCACTGTTAATAATTGTGCCGCCGGCCTTCTTGAAGCTTGCTTCGAAAGCGTCTTTAACACCAGTGGAATAGTCACTGCCGATTTCGAACATCGTTGAAGCTGTTTTGATGCCCATTGAGTTATAAGCGTACTGGGCAATCAGGCTGCCAAGCTGCGGATCTGTAAAACAGACACGGAAAGTGTAAGGTCTTACTGCGTTATTGTTTACAGTAACTTTAACATTTGTTGCGTTGGTGGCGATCTGCGGGATTTTCTTCTCATCACAGACAGACGCTATCGCGATTGTTGTGCCGGAAGCGTTGGTGCCGATAATGGCTGAAACGCCGTCCTGTTCAATCAGTTTACGGGCAGCGTTGGCACTTTCGACGTTATCGCTGCGATTATCATAATGGTACAGTTCGAGTTCGCTGCCGATTACGCCGCCAGCTTTATTTGTATCTTCAATCAGCATTTTCAGAGTGTTCAGCTGAGCCTGCCCCCAGGGAGCAGCGTCACCGGTCAGAGGGGCAATGAGGCCGATTTTAATAGGATCTTTTTTTGCAGCGGCGGTGGTTGTGGCTGCCGCTGAGCCGGTTGTTGAACCGCCTTGTGTTGTTGCGGCTGTTGTTGTGGCTGCAGGTGCGCAGGCAACTAGCGTTAGCAGCATTGACACTGCTATTAATAGACCGATCATTCTTTTCATGAACCAATCTCCTTATCCTTTTTAAAAATGGTGTTTATAGGATGTTTCTTTTTTTCGACTCAGACATGAAATTGAAAGTACGATGAACAGGTTGTCAGCCATTATTGACGTCTTGCAATCCTCCATTTGTAATTCTTGCAAACTGATTTTTAAATTTTACGGATTTACTGTTGCCCATGACTAATAGCTGTAATCAGGCATTTACAGTAAGCAGATCAAGGCTTTGGCTCAGATCGTTGATAATGTCTTTTGCGTCTTCCAGGCCGACGGAAATCCGCACCAAACCATCGGTAATGCCGATTTTCAGTCGTTCTTCCTCAGAGACGTTAGCGTGCGTCATGGTTGCCGGCTGCTCAATCAGAGTATCCACATCGCCTAGGCTGACACCGATCTGACAGATGGACAGGTTGTTCACCAGACGCCGTCCGGCTTCGAGCGAAGAAATACCGTTGATGCAATCTTTAAGTTCAAAAGACATAATGCCGGTGTAAAGTCCGTTCATCTGTTTTTTGCAGAGCTCATGTTGCGGATGGCTGGCAAGGCCCGGATAGTTTACTTTTGCCACCAGCGGGTGGTTTTGCAGGAATTCAGCAACCTTCACGGCGCTCTCGCAATGGCGACGAACTCTGAGCCCCAGCGTCTTGATGCCACGCAGAGTAAGCCAGGAATTGAACGGACTGGGCGGTGTCCCGCAGACTTTGGTAATGCCCAGGCCTCTGATCCGGTTAATATGATCTGCGGAACCTATAGCGACACCGCCTAAAACATCACCGTGACCATTAATGTATTTTGTACAGCTGTGGACAACAATGTCCGCTCCGAGTGACAGAGGGTACTGAACGGGCGGAGGAGCAAATGTGTTGTCAACAACAAGCAGAGCACCGATCTCATGAGCAAGTTGAGCACAGGCCGCGATATCAGTGACCTTCATGGTCGGATTTGCCGGCGTCTCAAAATAAATCATCTTGGTGTTGGCTTTTACCGCGTTCCGAACCTTCGTGATATCGGTAGTATCGATCATGCTTACTTCAATGCCCATTTTAGGCAGTCCATCATGCATCAGAACCGAAGTACCGCCATACAGGGTATCACCGCTGATAATGTGATCGCCGTTTTGCAGCAGGGAGACCATTGTGGCGCCGATAGCGCCCATACCTGAGGCAGCTGCGACACAAGCCTCACCGCCTTCCAGCACAGCCATCTTTTTCTCCAGCTGGGCTGTGGTTGGGTTGCCGCCGCGTGAATAGGCATACCCTGGGATTTCTTTACAGAAAACGCCCGCGGCCTGCTCTACGCTTTCGAAAACAAAGGTAGATGTTTGAAAAATAGGGGTTGCCAGGGCTCCGGTGCCTGCATCAGGTCCCTGTCCAGCATGAATTGCCACTGTGTCAAAACCCATGCTCGAGTTAGAATAATCCATCTCTAAATGCCTCCTGAATTACTTGTTACTCTGCTTTCAATAATCGCAATGTCAATAATTTTGTAGAAAACAAAATTCACCAGTCATGCGACAGCAGTCATCTGATGATTGATTATAGCAGTTGTTAATAATTTGTCAATAAGCTTAGTTTGTTTTGTAAAATATAACTAAATTTTTGACAAATAGTATAAAAACAGGCTTCAGGATTTGGTTATTTGCTGTATTCCTGAATTCGGATGATGGATCATTGAAGGATAAATAAATACAACCGCGATTTCATAGTTAAGGATGCTGAAGTCGCGGTTGAAGAAATATATTAATGAAAACCTGAAATATAAAAAATCTGATTGTAATTGGTATGTGTTACCTTAGCCTCGGATTTGGCATAAACCTGTCCTTATCAAATTATACTCTCGCTCCAGACTTTAAGGCTCCTGGCAATTGCTTCCCTGATCTTTGTTTCATCTTTTTCGCATATTCCGGCAAATATTTTCTTATGATCCTCCAAAGCAATCTGGGGATTTACCTTTATTGATTCGCTTATAAGCGAGGAAAACAATTGCAATACAGTTTCACCAATTTTGATAACCAGCGGATTATGTGTGCTGTTCAGAATTTCATAATGGAATTCAAGGTCATCATCAAAATAAGGTCTGCCCTCCTGAATATTTTTTTCGTACTTTTCAATTGTGATCTTAATTTTCTTTTTATCCTCATCCGTGGCGCTATTCATAGCCATTATTGTGTAGGCTGGTTCAAACATCGCTCTTAGACCAAGCAGATATTCAAAGTTTGAATTTTCCAGAATCAGTTGAAACATAAGTGAATTCACACTGTTCGAATCAGCACGGTCGCATATAACTGTACCGCTGCCTTGTTTTACATCCACAACGCCTATAGCTTCAAGCATTTTAACAGCTTCCCGGACACTGGATTTACCCACACCCAGATTTTTGGACAGTTCAGTTTCCGATGGTAGATAATCTCCGGGTTTTAGTTCCTTGTTAATTAAAGCTTCTTTAATCCGATCAATAACCAGTCGTGATACAGGGGCATTGGTTTTTATCGGCTTTGTTAATGATTTGGACTTTGTCATGATTTCACTCCTGTTAACTGCGTCAGTACAAATAATCTAAATATACTGCGAGACCTTCGGGCACCTGCAGG
>CAZOMW010000001.1:41815-71300 GCA_964581135.1 uncultured Oscillospiraceae bacterium | reverse complement strand
CTGGCAAACCTCCTCCAGCAACCGCCGGTGGGGGTTTGTCATTATAAGGCAAAATTATTTATAAGTTATACATTTGACAATCAGGAGGTCATGAATTGCAAATCAGGAGGAAAAACATGGGAATTGATGAAAAGAAAGACGCCTTGGATCTGGATCAGGAAATGATAAACCAGGCAGCAGACACAGACGTCCCGATTTCTCATGCCGAAAGCCAGAGTGCAATTGAAGGATCGGGCAGCAAGAGCTCAGTAAAGACAACTAATGTAGCAACCAGAACAAAAACCAGAAAAAAAGCAGTTAAGAAAACCAGACAGGAAACCGCTGAAGCTGATGTTGTTGATGTCGATGATGAAGAAATAGATTTCGAGGCCGTTGTGTCTCTTGAAACTGATACAGAGCCGGAAGATACCGGCGATTCAGATGAGTCTGATGATGCCAAGGACGAGGAAAGCAATGAACCTGACTACACTGTCGGTGACCCCTCGATCAATGATTCAGTACAGATGTATCTGAAGGAAATCGGTCGAGTTGATCTACTGACCCGTGAAGAAGAGGTGGAGCTGGCCAAGGCCGCTCATGAAGGCGATGAAGATGCGCGCACTCAGCTGTGCGAAGCCAATCTGCGTCTCGTTGTCAGTATCGCCAAGCATTATTCCGGTCGCAGCATGAGCTTTCTTGACTTGATTCAAGAGGGCAATCTGGGTCTGCTCAAGGCAGTTGATAAATTCGACTACACATTGGGCTACAAATTCAGCACCTATGCAACCTGGTGGATCCGTCAGGCGATTTCGCGTGCCGTAGCTGATCAGGGCCGCACTATCCGGGTTCCCGTTCATATGGTTGAACAGATCAACAAACTGATGCGGGCCCGTCGCGAATTGACTCAGAAGCTGGACCACGATCCGACTCGCGAAGAGCTTGCAGAAGCGCTTGAAGTAACACCGGAAAAAGTTGATGATTTACTGAAAATCGCTCAGGATCCGGTTTCTTTGGAAAAACCTGTTGGTTATGATGGCGATGCCCATCTCGGTGATTTTATTCCCGACGAAGATTCGCAGACACCCGAGGAGCTGGCGTCTCATTCGCTGCTCAGGGATGCGCTTTGTGAAGCTTTGTCCAATCTGACAGCTCGTGAAGAAAGAGTCCTGCGCTTGCGTTTCGGACTCGATGACGGCCGCACCCGCACTCTGGAAGAAGTCGGCCGTGAGTTTAAGATTACACGTGAACGTATTCGTCAGATCGAAGCTAAGGCATTGCGCAAAATGCGTTATCCCGGCCGCAGTCAGAAACTCGCAGGTTTTCTGGATTAATAAAATTACAAACTGAATATATCATCTGTTTTAATAAACAGCTACTAAGTCAGTAGTATAAAAGCCGGGGCAGTTTCAACACCGCCCCGGCTTTCTGTTTTATTGTCTGCTTTATCTTGTCAGCTTTATTTTTTCTGCTTTGTTTTGACGGAATATTTTACATTTGTGTACTGAGGAAAATCGGCAGACCGAGCTGTTCGATTTGATCGCGCAGCTCTTCAAGGTCATCAAGATGACGGTCTTCGTCCTGAAGAATCCCTTCCAGTATATCTCTGGTAGCAAAATCCAATACTTCTCCTGCCAGTTTTATAGCCTTGTTGTAGGAATTGACAGCACTCATTTCAAGTTCCAGGTCATTTTTAACCTGTTCCGGAACTTCCATGGCAATTTTCATCGGGTTAAGTTTACTGACAATCGGACGTCCTTCGAGAAACAGTATACGTTCGATCAGCTTTTCAGCATGCTTCATTTCATCAATTGCCTGCTTCTCTGAGTGTTGATGCAGCTTTTCGTATCCATCAGCAACATTAATTTCACCATGAACAAAATACTGGTTAATCGCGGTTAGTTCGTCAGCCAAAAGGTCATTGAGAGTGTTGATCAGTTTTTCATTGCCTTTCATTTGAATGCTCCTTCCCTGTTTGAGTATCAAAAATTCTGCTTTCATCCCTGAATCGACAGTTTATCCGAAAGGATTGCCGACAGGATGTTGATCTTGATATATTCAATCTTATCCCTGTTAAGATTGATATTCTACAAATGAAAATAATTTAACAACTTGGCAACAATTGATCAAACAGCAGCGCAGCAGCAATTCATCAGTCACCGATAGGCGCCTGTTCCTCATGAGTTTCGCGACCGGGCCCATACTGGCAGTACTGCTCACGCATCATATCGAACTTGCTGAGCGGCTCGGGTCCACGTACTACACGGCGGGTTATCCGCAGTGTGCCCTCATGGTCAGCTTTCGTTAACCATTCCACTAACAGTATTTTACCGTCGGAGATTTCCATGCCGGTAATCCCTTTGGCGCGGACACAGCTGCCAGTATTAAAGTAAGGCAGCTCGCCTTCCTGAGGATATTTGTCGCGATGGGTATGCCCGCAGATCAACATCGTTTTTTGATTTTTAATCCACTTATTATACATCCGCTCAATCTTGTGCCGCTTCAAGTGGTTTTTGGCCGGGCTGGCCGGGTTCCTGAAGCCGACTACATGTACAAAGCGCCAGAAAAACCGCATCAGCAGATATGAAATAAACCAAAGCTGATCATTCATCAGGTCGCCCTGATGCCCGTGCAGAACCAGAATTTCCTGACAGGTTTCACGGTGTGATAAAACTACAGATTCGTAGGGAATGATATTCTTAAGCAACTCCCGTTCTTCCTCGTAGTATTCATCCCGATAAAAATATAGATTATTGCGTACCCAGGCCTTGTTCTTGAGGCGCATGTTGTGATTGCCATATAACATAATCAAGCGTTTTTCATCAAAAAACTTCTTGATAGCCTGAAAAACATCACTATGGGCATATCGAATGTAACGGAACTTGCCGTATTCCCAGAGCTCGTCCCCGTCCCCCACTTCAATATAGGTGAAGTCGTTGTAGTAGTAGTATTCAAGTGCGTAAAGAAATATATTTCGATTCTTGGCAAATTCGTCTGATAAGGTATTATCGCCTCGATGTGAGTCACTGAAGAGAATAAATTTCGAGCTGTCATCAAAGTAGACAACGTGAGCTTCGCGATATGCCTGCGTTAATCGCTGTTCTGTGCGCATGTCAACGGCCTCATAATAATTTGTGGTTCCATGTTGTCATTAATAACCGGGACGATCGGTTTGTCCCGGTTTAGCTTCGGACTGAGATTCAGTTGTGCCTGCTGTTCAGCTTCAGGTCTGATAGCTTTCCAGAAAGTCAAATATTTCCTGCAGATCAGGCAGCTGGGAATTCGGATAAACTTTTACCCAGATAACTTTGCCATTTTCATCAATCAGGATATTCGCGCGTTTTGAAGTACCCGTTTCCGCGTTGAAAATTCCGTAATCGTCGGCAACTTTGCCGTGTGGCCAGAAATCGCAAGGCAGGCGCAGGTCGTCGATCGACAATACCGTTGCCCAGGCAGCTTTGCAGGGAACCGAGTCTACGCTGAATCCAAGCGGCACAACGTTGATTTCCTGAAAACGCTCATAGTTGACTTCCAGCGCCCGCATCTGATCTGTACAGACAGATGTCCAGGCCAGAGGATGAAAGGCCAGCAATACCTTACGTCCACGCAAATCAGACAAACGAACCATCTGTTCATGGTTATCTTCAACTTCAAAGAGAGGGGCAATGTCGCCGACTTTAATAAGTTTCATATGATCATCCTTTCATCACCAGCCCGTACCAATAGTGCTGGTATGCAACCTTCTTGTTTGATAGGCTTAGCATAACATATAATGTGTTTTCACTCCATTTATAATCAGGCGTCGGGCCGCGTTGCCTAAACCCTTTTGTGCCGCTAAAGCGGCGGAGGCAAACCATGAATGCAGAAAATAATTCTGATGAACTCGAACAACTGAAAATAAAAAACAATGATAAAACTCAGTTTCTGGCGGTTCTTTCTCATGAACTGCGGAATCCTGCTACTTCCATAACCATGGGACTTTCGCTGCTGGATGTAGTTCCGCCGGACAGCCAGCAGGCTCAACGCGCTCGTGAAATCATGCGCAACCAGACCAAACTTCTGGTGAGTCTGCTTGATGAGCTGCAGGATGTCGCCAGATTAGAACGTGGTACTCTGGGATTAAGCATTGAACTGGTTGACTTGAAGAATATCGCCCTGGAAGCGATCGACGAAATTCAGCCGCTTTACACTGAAGCCGGGATTGAGCTGCTGGCAAAGCTGCCGGAGCAGCCTATGCGAATGCAGGGGGATCCGCAGAAACTGAGCGAAATGCTTCACTATCTGTTGGACAATGCTTTAAGCTCGTCGCGTTCAGGCGCGAATGTAAGGTTTTTACTGCAAGCTGACACGGATATGAATGAGGCAGTTATTCTGGTTCAGGATCAGGGGCACGGCTATGCGGCAGCTGATCTGCCACTGGTTATGAAGCCTTACGCTCTTTCGGATCGTCGTTTTGACAAAATACGACACGGTCTGGGCGTTGCGCCCTCAATAATTCAGGGGCTGGCAGAGCTCCACAATGGTCAGGCGGAAATTCAGAGTGACGGCATAGGCAAAGGTGCCCGAATGATAATCCGACTGCCGCTTGCTGTCTAAATCGAATCTTCTGACTAAAGCGTAATATTTCACATTTTGGTAAGCTCTTGACCTGCAGCCGATCTTAATTTAATGCATATGTTACCGTGAAACCGTTACTGAACTGCCTATAATTATCAAAGAGATATTAAGCAACGCAAACAGTTTGGTCTGAACAGCCCACTGGAAGGAGGCGTAGAGAATGACTACGTTTGTTGTCGCAATTGATGGTTCTGAATATTCTAGAAGAGCGCTGAATAAAACTGCTGAAATGGCAAAATGTTACGGTGCGAATGTGCACGTGATAAGTGTATACGATGTCAGTAAATCAAAAAATCTTTTTAACGCTGAAAAAACCATCGCAAACCAGGCAGAGATGACGTCAGATGCCGTAGATCTGGTACAAAGAAGCCGTCGTTTTCTGTCCGATCAAGGGATCAGTAATGATGGAATGGCCCTGGAAGGCAGCGCGCCCGACCGTATAGTCGAGTACGCGGAAGAACATAAAGCTGACATTATTATAATGGGACAACGCGGGGTAACAGGTTTGCGGCGTCTGATGGGCAGTGTAACCACAAAGGTTCTGAACTCAACGGATATCAGCGTTCTTGTTGTTCAGTAGCATCAATCCAAATGAAATCAGCGAATAAAAACAGCAATTCACAAATTGAAAAAAATTATGTGGCAGCTGAAAATGCAGAAGAAATCCTGTCCGGACTGTCTGACGCCGAAGCAAATCGGCGTCGGGCGGCCGGGCAAGGTAATATTACGC
This sequence comes from uncultured Oscillospiraceae bacterium, assembly GCA_964581135.1. Classification (GTDB taxonomy): domain Bacteria; phylum Bacillota; class Clostridia; order Saccharofermentanales; family UBA5734; genus JAXGXQ01. The sequence continues at coordinate 65,977 of CAZOMW010000001.1, read as the reverse complement.
CGCAGGAAACAACTAAAACCCGTGGCCAGATAATCTTCAGCAATGCAGTCACCTTCTATACTGTTCTTAATACTTTTTTATTTATTCTTGTACTTTTGACTCGTCAGTGGATTAATGCTCTTTTTTACAATGTAATTATTGCCAATGTTTTTATCGGCATCGCTCAGGAGTTCCGTGCTAAAAGAGCGCTTGACCGCCTCAAGGTAATAACCGCCACACAGGTGCGGGTAATTCGCTCCGGACACGAAAGAAATATTCCTCAGAAAGAGCTGGTTCTGGGTGATGTTTTTCATCTGTTGCCGGGCGATCAGGTGTGTGCTGACAGTATTGTATTGGAGACCCAGGAGCTGGAGACTGATGAAGCACTATTGACCGGTGAGTCCCTGCCTGTTCGTAAGCAGCCGGGCGATGAACTTCTTTCCGGCAGCTTTGCTGTTTCCGGCAGCGCCAGGGCACGTGTAATCAGGGTAGGTGCGGACAACTACGCACAGCAGCTGACAACTGAAGCAAAGCGGTATAAACGACCGCGCTCTGTGATTATTGAGTCGTTGATGAAAATTGTTCGGGTAGTAGCTTATTTCATCATTCCTCTGGGGTTGCTGCTGTTTCTCAATCAATATTACCGGCTCAATAATTCCTGGCAGGATGCTGTTGTTCGAGCTGTCGCGGCGATGATCGGCATGATTCCGGAAGGACTGGTTCTGCTGACCAGCCTGACACTGGCTATCGGTACCATCCGGCTGGCGCGACTGGGTGCGGTTGTGCGCGAGTTAGCCGGGCTTGAGGTGTTAGCCCGGGTTGATGTTCTGTGTCTCGATAAAACCGGCACGCTGACAACAGGTGAACAGACCTTTCATGAATTCATTAACCTTGCTGATAGCAATGAAACTGAAACCCGAAAGGCGATCGCGGCTTTACTAGCAGCATTCGAGGATCAAAACGACACAGCGGCAGCATTAGCAACTGTGATGGGCGAGCCTCCAGCCTGGGAGATCAAAGCACGGGTTCCTTTTGCGTCAATACGAAAATGGTCGGGGGTGTCATTTTCCGGGCACGGCACCTATATTCTCGGCGCGCCGGAATTTCTGTTGGAAGATAAATATGCTGCCGTTCTTGCTCAGGTAGCTGGTTTTGCCGCTGAGGGGAACCGGGTTGTTCTGGCTGCTCACAGTGATCAGGAACTGGTGGAAAACAGCTTGCCTGCAGGCCTGAAGCCCCTCGCTTTGTTGTTGCTTACAGACGGCATCCGAGCTGAAGCCAGGGAAACACTGGAATTTTTCGCGGCTAATGATGTCGCGATCAAGATAATTTCCGGCGATAACCCCGGAACTGTTGCGCAGGTTGCCCGACGGCTCGGTTTGCCCGAGGCTGATAATTACATTGATGCCACAACCATTCCTGCAAATGAACAGGCAATTGAAGCAGCTGTTATGGCTTTTTCTATATTCGGGCGGGTAACACCGCGGCTCAAGCAGCAGATGGTGGCGGCCCTTAAGCGACGTGGCCATACGGTAGCGATGACCGGAGACGGAGTCAATGATGTTTTAGCCCTACGGGAATCAGACTGCAGTATTGTTGTTGCCACTGGCAGCGAAGCAGCCAAAAACATAGCAAATATTCTGTTGGTAGATTCGGATTTCCTTGTCCTGCCGGCCGTCGTTCAAGCCGGCAGGCAGGTAATTAATAATCTCGGCAGAGTCGCAAGTCTTTTCCTCAACAAGACAGCTTATGCGTTCGGAATTTCCTTAATATTTCTTCTGCTGGGATTTTCCTATCCGTTCAAGCCGATTCAACAATCGTTACTGGGTAGTTTTTCAATCGGCACGCCCGCTTTCTTCCTGGCTCTGGAACCGAACAATTCCCGGGTCAAGCCGGGCTTTCTCAGCCGTATCACCCGCTTCGCGCTGCCCGGCGGTATTACTGTCACTGCCTTCCTGCTATTAATTCGATTAACATACCGGCGGGCAGGCCTTGATGACAGCCAGGCGCTCCTGCTGATGGTACTCGTAACGGCCTTTGTCGTGTGGATTGTGTTGATACGTGTTTCCTGGCCTCTGATGCGTCCGCGTCTGCTGATGGTTGCGGCCATGGCCGTCTTGTTTGTCGCCGAAGCAGTCATTTTCGCACGCTTTCTTGAATTTCCGGTACCAACGATGCTGACCTTACGTCTGTTTCTGATTTTGTCCGGTGTGTCTCTGGTATTGCATCTAGGTCTTGCCTGGTTTTTTGACCACTTACCGTCAGGGAAAACGGCCGGTAAAAATTCTGAAAACTGAGCGCTTGTCGCGTTGGCGCTGTTTGAGCTATGGTATACTGATTTTAAGCAGAACCTGTATTTACTGGCACCACATTGACCGTTAAGCAGCCGCTTCAGAATATTCGAGGCTGAATTTACCGCGGAGGTGTCATAAATGGAACTTATTCTTGTACGTCACGCTATTGCCGAAGCTCGAAACAGCAGTATGGAAGATTTCGACCGACAGCTTACCAGCGAAGGCCGGCGCCGGTTCGAGGCTTCACTTCCCGCATACAAGATGCTGTTGCCAAAGCAGGTTCGTATCTGGTCAAGCCCTTTGGTCAGAGCCTGGCAGACAGCTGAACTGTTAGCCCGGGCAGTAGACGTCACCAATATCGAAAGCAAAGATGTTATTGCCGGTGCCAGTTTCGAATCTTTCTTCAAATTAGTTTCTCAGGCAGAACCGGAAGATTGCATAGTTGTTGTCGGTCATCAGCCGTATCTGGCTGACTGGTGCGGGCAGCTTTGCGGATTTGATCTGCCATTTAAAAAAGGAGCCGCAGCTTCACTTAAACTGGAAGCAGAGACAGCAGGTCAGGCTGAACTGAAATGGTTCATCCAGCCGGCAACCCTGCGCGGTTTAAAAAACAAAAGGGAGTGATTCAATATGTTCAGTCGTTTGCTAATTGCCTCTGACCTCGCTTCTTCAGCCTATGCCATAATCAACTGCATCTCTGACCTAAAGGCCTTCGGTGCCCGCGAATGTCTGCTCCTTGGGTGCGTAACTCCCTATCCTTATTCGCACCTGCCCGGAATTTCGATTCAGTCCATTATGGAAGAAAACCTACAGGAGCAGCAGGAAATGCTGCAAAAGGAAGGCTTCACGGTGACAACCCGCTGTGTTGTTGGTGAACCCGAAACCATCATCAACAGAATTGCCGAAGAAGAAGACTTTTCCGCAATTGTTGTCGGCTCATTTACCCGTACCTGGGCTGGTGAAGCTTTGCTCGGTGGCCTGGCCAGCGATATTATTCATACCGCCAGCAAACCCGTACTGCTTGTGCGACTGAAAACCCATAAAGTCAGCCGTGAAAATGAGCTGCCGGCGAGTGAAATTACCGCTGTCAGCTGTGATTTCAGTGATCACATTCTGTTCCCCACCGACTTTTCCCAAAACGCTGACTATGCTTTTACCTACGTTAAAAAACTGGTTGAAGCCGGTGTTCGCAAAGTCACTTTGATGCATGTTCAGGATAAATACAGAATTGAACCTTTTCTGTTGGACAGACTCAGCGAATTTAATCGCATTGACGAGTCACGACTGCAGCAGATGAAAAATGCCCTTACAGAGCTGGGGAATGTGACAGTCGATATTCGGATAGCTTACGGTACGCCTGCTTCTGAAATTCTGAAACTGATCCGCGAAACAAAGGCATCATTGACAGTAATGGGCAGTCAAGGGCGTGGCTTTGCCAGGGATTTATTCCTCGGAAATGTAGCAAATAGCATCGCGCGTCGCTCTCCATCATCTTTACTGCTGATTCCTGAAGTCAAACCCGAATCTAAATAGGCATATTCACATTATTCATTCATAACAATATGACGTAATTACAATCATGGCTTTATGTGAACCATGATGGGTGGAAAGTATCACATGATTTCGTATGAACCATTTGATTTGCCGGCAAAACTGAAACTTGGAGCCGCGGCTTCCGCTACTCAGATAGAAGGCGGTGATACCAATAATTCCTGGTACGAGTGGTCGGTAACTCCCGGCAAAATCGCAGACAATACCAATACTTTGCGGGCTGCCGACCATTGGAACAGGTATGCAGAAGACACTGAACTTATGGCCCGGCTTGGTATCCGACATTACCGGTTAAGCATCGAATGGAGCCGGATCGAGCCGGCACAGGGCGAATATGATCAGGCGGCTCTGGAGAGATATCGCGACGAGTTGATTCTGCTCCGCGAACGGGGCATAGAACCCCTTGTAACACTGCATCATTTCTCAAATCCACTTTGGTTTGAGCGCTCGGGAGCCTTCAATAAACGCGAGAATATTCCTGTTTTTCTGAATTACATTTCTTTCATAGTAAAAGGACTGCAGGATCTGTGCACCCAGTATGTCACCATCAACGAACCCAATGTATATGCTGTGCTCGGTTATTATTATGGAACCTGGCCGCCGGGCAAAAGCTCGGTGCGCCAGACAATCCGCGTAATGCGGCATTTAGCGCTTTGCCATATCGAGGCCTACAGGCTTATTCACAGGATTTACGGTGATCGACCGGTTAAGGTCGGCGCCGCGCATCAGATCCGGATTTTGGACCCGTATGCTGCCAACCCGGTTAATCGTTTTGGCATCGGGCTGGTTTCGCATATTTTTCAAGGCCAGGTCATTGAAGCTTCCATGACCGGCAGGTTCCCCTTCCCGTTAGGCAGTGGTGCGCCTTTGGGGCGGGGAAATTTTTATGATTTTATCGGGCTTAATTATTACGCACGCGATCGGATTCACCGCTTCAGGCAATATCTCGAACCTGACTGTGATGCCAATATACTAGGTTGGGAAGTCTATCCTGAAGGACTTGCGACCCTCTGCCGGCAGTTATACGAAAAATACAAAGCACCGATCTGGATAACCGAGAACGGCACTTGTGAGACCGACGACAGGCGCCGGATTGATTATATATACAAACACCTGCGGGTTATATCAACTGCGCAGGTGCCTGTAGAGCGTTATTATTACTGGTCATTCACAGACAATTTCGAATGGGCTATCGGAGAGCAGGCACCTTTCGGGCTGGTAGAGCTTGACTTTGCGACCCAGGAACGCCGGATCAAGCCAAGCGGTTTTTTCTACCGCGACATTATTAAAAATAACGGAGTGACTAAGGCTATGCTGCAGCACTATAATCTATCGGCAGATAATGTCAGTGAGTCTGATTAGTCGGATTAACCGGATTAACCGGATTAACCGGAAAGCTCCAAAGTCACTGCAGAATCACTTATATGCCAACGTTTCAGTCAGATACTTTAACACTGCGATAAAGGGCAAGATCACGTGGCTTTACGAACCAGGCCGGTACAGCATCGATCCATTTCTGAAAGTGCTTTGTTGTTTTATGGTATTCAAAATCATCATCTGTTTTGAAAATTTCGTAAAGAACAAAGCGGGTTGGATCATCGGCACCCTGTTGAAAATCAAAGGTCACAACTCCGGGTTCCTGACGTGAATGGCCCTGATTTTCCAGAGTCGCGGCGATAAAATCGTCAACGTGTTCCGGTTTAACATAAAAAGTGGCTATACGAACATGCATGCTATTTTCCTCCTTCAAATTACAGCACTGAAAGGCGCTGATTATTTATTGTAGTCTGTACTACAGCCGCCAAACTGTCAAATATCATGCTCAAATCGCGACCGGGCACCGTTGCGTTTTCCATTGCATCCTGAAGCCGGGAATGACGCAGATGGCCGGTTAATCAACAGCTTGCCGGTCTGAGTATTACAGGAGTGTATTTGACCGCGTTTTGTGAGTCACACAGATTACAATAAAAAGACATTTCCCGTCACTATACTGGCGGGCTTTTTATTTTCGGCTATAATGACTCCGTATTCAATTTTCTTTTCTATCTGCCACTGTGGCCAGGTGCCGCCGATCTTCCACCCGGACTACCGTGTCCGATTCTGTTTTGTTTATCCTCATTGCCGATACTGTTAAACAAGCTTTTTGACGCACTGACCGATGCCCTCAAACATTCTTTTTTCTTCATTGGAAAGGACCCCGTATGAAAAAGAAACTGCTTGTACTAATAGTATGTTTGCTCACTACAGCAATGCTGGTGCAGGGCATCCCCCAGCCTGTGGAAGCAACAGTTAATCCAACTGCCGTCGGCATGGTTGATTTCGCCTACAAAGCGCTGCGGGAGAAATGGGGTTACATCTACGGAACCTATGGTCATGTTGCCGATCAGATAACAGTCGACCGCAAGCGCTTTCAGTATCCAGGCGTCTTTGCCGAAATTATGAATGATGGCAGAACCGCCTATGAACATGCAAAGGAATGGATCGGAACCCGCACCGTTGATTGCGCCGGCCTTTACAAAGCCTACCTGTGGTGGGACACAGCCAGCAACGGGCCAAAGTACAGCTCCGGCACCGATCGTTCCGCCAACGGCATCTACTCCTCTGCCAACATCTACGGCCCGATCAGCACCATTCCGGATACTCACGGACTGCTTGTCTGGCGCTCTGGCCATATGGGCGTGTACATCGGAAACGGCGAGGTAATTGAAGCACGTGGAGTTGCACACGGAGTGGTTAAAACACGTTTGGGTGATCGTAACTGGACAGCCTGGATGAAATCGCCGCTGCTGTCATATGTTACCAATGGCTGGACTGTTATTGCCGGCGATCAGTTTTACTACCGCAATGGCGAATATGTGACTGGTCCCCAGACCATCGACGGCAAAAGGTATATCTTCGGCACGGACGGTGTGAGGCTGCTCGGCTTTCACACAGTTAACGGCAGAATAACCTATGTAACTGAAGACGCCAGCGTCCTCACCGGCTGGCAGAATATTGACAGCAACAAGTACTACTTTGACACCAACGGCTATGTACTCACGGGCTGGCAGACGATCGAGGGGCGCCGCGTCTATTTTGACAGCAAGGGTGTACTCCTGTCAGGCTGGCAGCAAATCAGCGATCAGATTTTTTATCTGGGAGCAGTCGATTCAGCCGCAGCCGGTACTCCTGTAACCGGCAAAGCAGAAATCAACGACCGCAGTTATAACTTCGACAGCGAAGGCAGACTGCAGACAGGCTGGCTGCTGAATGATTCAGTCCGCACTGGCTATAGCGATCTCAGCGGCCAGTTGCTGACCGGTCTCAGCAGTATTGATGACCAGGTTTATCTGTTTGATGAACAAGGTAAATTGTTAACTGGCTGGCAGAAAGTCGGCGACCGTAACTTCTATTTCAACCCGACAGATGGTGCCCGTAAGTCAGGCGGGCTACTCACAATCGACGCCAAACAGTACTTGTTGCAGAGTGACGCTTCCCGGACAGCCGCCAACGGAGTGGTATATGTCAACGGTAAGGTTTACTTCGGCAATGCTGACGGTTTGGCTGAAACCGGGGCTCAGGCAGTCGCAGCCGTTGTAGACGGCGCAGCCGCGACCCCGGAACTGACACTCAGCTTTGACGCGCAGTCAGCCGAACTGGTGCCCGCAAATCAGAGTGCTTTCGGTTTACCTGCCAGTTTGCTGCTTACTGTCGCCGACCCCATGCCGAGCGCAAACCTCGCACTTACCGGCACCCCGTCTGAAGCTATGGCATGGCTCAGTCTGAATCCTGAAGTCGCAGTAGTTGATCAGACAGGAAACGTCACCGCCGGGGGAGCCGGCCGCACGCTGATAGTAGCGCGTGACGCAGAACAGCAATACGCCGCAACCGTTGTAACGGTTCTGCCGGCGGCTGCCTCGCTTAAGCTCAGCGGCACAGAATTTACAGCCGCGCCCGGTATGGCTCTGCCACTGCCGGTTGAAGGTCTGCCCGCCGGTCTGCTGGATGCTTATGAGTTAGTAAGCTCTAACCCTGAAGCCGTCACAGTGCTCCCTGAAGGCAGACTGCAGGTAAAAAACACAGAAACTGTCACCATTACACTTAAACAGGGCGGTCAAACACTGCTGACCTGGAAAGTTACCGGCCGCAGACCGCTTATCGGCATTGCCTTGAGCCGGTCCAGCTTCACTCTCCCGGTTGGCGGCCGTTATGATAATCTGGCCAAATTGCTGCCTGTCAGCGGCACTGGCCAAAATCTTACGTTCAGCAGCAGCAACAGCGGTGTCGCCTCTGTAGACAGCAGCGGTTCGGTACGGGCTCTGAAAGCCGGCGATACCGTAATTACTGTCAGCAGCGGTGACCTTAAGGCAACCAGCACCCTGAAAGTTACAGGTAAACTGCCGGTTCTCAACCGTGGTGTCAATAATGATCAGGTTCTGGCCTTACAGCAGGCTCTGCAGGAGCTTGGCTATCTGACCGGGAAACCGGACGGTGCCTTTGGATCGCGTACTGAATTCGCGGTTACAGCACTGCAGAGGCAAATGAAACTGCCGCTGACCGGCGAAGCCGACCACGATCTTCAGGTGCTGATTCTCGGCGGACAGGCAACCAGGGCTACTCCGCTCAAAAATGCTGAAGCTCTGAGTCCGGGTGATTCCGGCGAGCAGGTTTATATTTTCCAGCTTCGTCTGGCGGAGCTCAACTTCCTGAAAGCAACTCCCGGCGGCAATTTTGGTCCGATAACAACTCAGGCCGTCAAAACCTTGCAGATGCTTAACGGTCTGCCGGCTACAGGCGCTATCGGCGCTGCTGAAATAACACTGGTATACGATCAAAAGGCCGTTGCCGGTCAGGCAGTGCTTTCAGCCGGTTCTGTCGGCTACGAAGTTCAGATTCTGCAACAGCGCCTGGCGACTCTGGGCTACTACAACGGACCGCAGGATGGTCAGTATTCGGCAGCTGTGGTAACAGCAGTAAACACATTCCAGCAGACAGCTGGTCTTACCGTAGACGGAGCTGCCGGTGATGCAACGCAATTCAGACTTTACGACTCCAGAGCCCCGCAGAACCCGGGTACAACCCCCTCCCCTGCTCCCACACCGACACCGACCCCGGGACCCGAGCCAACGCCGACACCGGCACCGGTTCCGGGAATAGAAGCACCTGTTTTCAGCGGCGTGCTTAAAATCGGCAGTCGCGGTGAAGCTGTTAAGGCTGTTCAGCTTCGCCTGAATCAATTGGGTTATGACTGCGGAGTGGCTGACGGAATATTCGGCAGCAGGACAGATAGTGCGGTTCGCAGTTTTCAGACAGCCGCTAAGTTGACGGTGGATGGAATCGTCGGGCAGGACACAATCAGCAAACTTTTCCCGCCTATAGAATCAACGCCTGCTCCTACACCGGCTCCTACACCGGCACCTACACCGGCACCTACACCTGCTCCAACGCCTACTCCAACGCCTGCTCCAACACCTGATCCAACGCCGGCGCCCACACCTGAGCCAACACCGGCGCCTACTCCAACTCCGGCACCTGTTCCTGCCATCCAGGCACCTGTATTTAGTGGTGTTCTTAAGGTTGGAAGCCGCGGCGATGCGGTTAAAGCAGTACAGCAGCGCTTGAATCAGCTGGGTTACGACTGCGGCGTGGCAGATGGCATTTTCGGCAGCAAGACAGCAACAGCTGTGCGCGCTTTCCAGACCCAGGCCAATATCACAGTTGACGGAATAATCGGCCAACAGTCAGTTGCCAGACTTTTCGCCGCAGCAGGTTCACAGCCCTCACCAACACCGGCGCCGACACCGGCACCGGTAGCAGAACCGACACCGGCTCCTGCACCTCAACCAGCGCCCACAATTAATGCGCCTGTATTCAGCGGAGTGTTGAAAGTCGGCAGCCGCGGCGATGCCGTCATGGCGGTCCAGCAGCGCTTGAATCAGTTGGGCTTCAACTGTGGCACAGCAGATGGTATCTTCGGCAGCAGAACAGCCACCGCGGTGCGTGCTTACCAGTCACGTGCCGGTATAGCAGTAGACGGAATCATCGGCAGTCAGACCATTGGTAGGATGTTCGCAGTCAGCGCCGGCACAACTCCTACCACAACGCCGACGCCGGTTCCCAGTCCCACACCCGCACCGGCACCGTCTCCGGAAACCACTGAGGATGGTTCTCTTACCGCCCCGACACTGACTTCCTTACTTAAGATCGGCAGTAGCAATGAGGCAGTAAAACAAATCCAGCTGCGGCTTAACCAACTGGGTTACAACTGCGGCACAGCCGATGGCATTTTCGGAAGCCGTACCGGCACAGCGGTCAGAAGCTTCCAAAGCAATGCCGGATTGACGGTTGATGGCATTGTCGGCAACGATACATTAAACGCTCTGTACAACAGCTCAGCACCTCGCGCCTGATTTATAAATCGGTGCTCGTGCTCGTATCTGAAGCAAGAGCAGAAACAAATAACATAAAGCGGCCGGTTACCCTGGATGGGCAGCCGGCCGCTCTGTGTTTGCGCTTATATTTTTTGTTTATTACTGTCTGCCTATTTCAAACTTGTTTTGCGCAGTCCTTCCTCGTTCGGCAAATACTCATACTGCCGGCCGCAGGTTTCACATAACAGTGCTTTGTTAAGTTGCATGCCGCATTCGCAAACCCAACCAGTCTGACGTGCGGGCACACCAATCATCAGCGCATGGTCGAATACACGGCGGGTGACTACCGCGCCTGCTCCTACCATGGCATAACGTCCAATGGGGTTACCCATGATCACAGTTGCGTTGGCCCCAATGGAGGCCCCTTCCCTGACAATTGTACGCTCGCAGCTTAAATCGCCTTTGAGGTACTTGCTGCGCGGTGTAGCGTCATTGGCAAAACAGCAGGAAGGGCCGCAGAAAACATAATCCTCCAGCACAATACCTTCAAAAATACTGACATTGTTGTGAATTTTGCAGTGGTTGCCGATTTTAACACAGTCACCGACATGAACATTCTGGCCGAACACACATTCCTGGCCGATAACAACATTATTGTCCATCGTACAGAAGGGTCCGATCCGGGTACCGTCACCAATTTTTGCCCCATCTTCAATAATCGCTGTCTCATGCTTTGTATATGACATAGAACACCTCACATGGAATGCAACCGCCAATCTTCAGCAGCGACTGCGAAACCAGATTGCCAGCTCACGTAGGGCACTGGCAGGCGAATCAGAACCGTGGACGGTATTTTCCTGTGAACTGACGCCAAATCTGCCGCGGATTGACTCAGGTGCAGCTTTGGCGGGATCAGTTGCGCCGTTCAGCGCCCTTACCTTGCCGATGGCTCCTTTCCCATGCAGCTCGAGGGCCACTAATGGACTGCGTGTAATATAAGTCATCAGCGGTTCAAAATAAGGTTTGCCGATGTGTTCCTGGTAATGCTCCATTGCCAGATGCCGTTCAGCTTGCATCAGACACATACGGTTAACCTTGAGGCCGTTTTCCTCGTAAATTGCGATTATTCTGCCAATAAGATTTCGTTCAACAGCATCCGGTTTAATCAAAACCAACGTCTTTTCCATGAAACTCCTTATATCATTTTAGTTTATTATCCGAGGCAGCAGAAGCAGCTATTACAGCTTCTGTTATTTTTAGCTGCGCTGTTCGTTTAATGTTATAAAATTGTGCTTAAAATTCAGTTCTTATCAATCTGATCTATCGAAACAGCTTTGGTGTGACGTATTTCCTCCCAACGGAAATCTTTCTTATAGATTAGAAGTGCCACTATATGCAACGGTATGGCCAGCATCAAAAACAGTGGAAAGCCTAGAATGCCTTTAATTATCCCCGGTTTGAACTTTTTTTCAACAATGACAACAAACAAAGCAAGCGCAATTGGAAGCAGTATCGACATTAGCAGCGATTGACCAAAAATATCATAAAACTGAGTCAACGGGAAAAGGGGATATTTCAGAATTACCAGGCGCAGAATGACACCCAGCGAAAACACCACAATTGAAAAATAAGTCGCAAAGGGAGTAAGCATGTACAATGTGAAATCCAGCTTTACCCTGGTCGGCTTACGCAGCGTCTCCTTAAACAGTTTCCTGCTGTATAGCGACAGAACCTGCAGAAACCCGACAAGCCAGCGACGACGCTGCTTCCAGGTTGTAATAAAGCTGAGCGACTGTTCGTCGTAGGTGATAGCATCCGGCACCCAGCCAACCTTTTCGCCGGCGAGAATGCATTGCATCGTGATCTCGAAATCTTCCGCCAGCGTACAGCTTTCCAAAGCACCGGTTTTTTCAATTACCCGGCGAGATAGCATAAAACCAGTGCCATAAATACACGAAGACAAGCCCAGAATGTTATGCGGCTGGTTATAGAAACGCCCGCCCAGCCAGTAATTGATCGCCCAGGTGCCGGAATTCCAGGTATCATGGGGATTTTTAGTGTCACGATAGCCTTGAGCGGCTTCAACACCAGAACAAAGCGCATGATTCATCTGCAGCAGGAAATCGGGATGGGCCAGATTGTCAGCGTCAAAAACACAAACAGCATCAAAAATAATGTCAGACGGCAGGTTCTGATAGGCCCAGGCCAGAGCATCTCCCTTGGAACGAACCTGTATCGGGCAGATCAGAGTCCGCGCTCCGTGACGTACGGAAACCTCGGCAGTATCGTCTGTGCTGTTGTTTACTACGACCAGAATCTCGAACAACTCACGCGGATAATTCTGTTTTATAAGACTATCGATCAGGTAGCCGATCACAACACCTTCATTACGAGCCGCGATCATGATCAGGAATTTGCTCTTCGGAGCTTTTGGTTCAGTTACACGTTTTGAACGCTTGAGACCAAAAACAGAAAGGATAACATAATACGCCGCGTACATGACCAGAATTATGCTCATGACCCAGATGATTGTAAGCAACAGTTTGTCCATCTTTACTTCCTGTCAAATAATATTCGTTTTTATATTTTCTTTAATGTAAAAGGCCGATTTGCAGAGGATATTGCAGTGCATAATCAGCCGGCAGGGCAGATTTATTTTGCCGGTTGTGAATACAAACGGCATCACTTATTGTAGCCTCGTTTTACCTATTCTGCAATCTCGCCAATGTAAAGGCTCACCGGTGTTCACCGGTGTTTACAATCCACACATTGCAGGCGTTGAGGCAATAGCGTCCGGACATGACAATTCAGTTCGCATGGGCTATACTCAAAATGTTGCAGGCTGTCTGCCTGGAAGGTATAGAAAGGTCCGCACCGCTTCATGTCAAAAATTAAGATTCTGATCCTGACAGATCACATGCCCTGGGGGCATCGTTCGATAGCCCGTTCCATGTATGAGTCGCAGAAAGCGCTGGCCGATCCCGAGCGCTTTGAATTTGAATATCTGGAATTCAAAACGAAAACAGTTGGCGGCGGGCTCGGATATACCCTGATCAGCCGCTATTTTCCAGCTTCGCACAAATTGTTTCATCTGCTTTCCAAGCCGCGGATTTCGCGTGAATTTGTGCGACAATCCTCCAGCATCAATCTGCCGCACTTAAAAACGAAAATCCGGGAAATCCAGCCCGATCTGATAATCTGCACTTATTTCCTGCTGACCGATGCGCTGCAGCTGTGGCGGGAAAAAGAAGCGACCAGCTTCGCTTTATGGACAGTGGCACCTGATCCCTGGTCATTCAATTCGGTTGCCTTTACCAAAGGTTGTGACCTGCATATTGTCTATGATAATAAAGGCGTGGAACAGGCCGGCGAGTATGGCATCCAGCCGGAAGAAGTGCTTGCTACAGGCTGGTGGACCCGACCTGAGATGTATCGTCAGCACGACAAAGAGGATTGCCGGCGCAAGCTTGGCATTGCCAGCGACAGACCGGTTATTTTTGTCGGTGGCGGCAGTTTAGGTACTGCTTCGATAACCCGTCTGCTGCCTACGCTGCTTACTTTGAAAAAGAATGTACAGTTCATCATTAATACAGGTATCGATAAAAACGCCCAAAAAAGCACAGAACGTTTCGTCCGTCAGCTCAGGCGCTTTCGTAAAGACGACAGCATCCGCGTCCTGACACTGGGTTGGATTGAAAACATGGCAGAGGTACTGGCCGCCAGCGATATAGTGTTCGGTAAAGCCGGCCCCAATTTCCTTTTTGATTGCGTTGCCTGTCGCAAACCTTTTGTGGCTATAACCCACATCGGGGGGCAGGAAGACGGTAATCTGGATTTGATTCTGGCCAAAAAGCTGGGCTGGGTCAGGGAAAAACGGCGCGAAATGGTCCGCTTCCTGAAGGATTATCTGGAACAGCCTGAATACTACGAGCAGATTTATGCGGATAACATCGAAAGAGAAGCGCTCAACAACGAACGCAGTGCTGCCCTGATCGCAGAACGGATCAGCACTTTTGAACCGCAGGAGGAAAGGCTCCGCATCAGGGAACATTCCAGAAGGTTCCGGAGTTATTTTTTAAACAATAGATCAGGAGCTACTGGCGACAAGGCACCTGTATTCAAGCTGAGACCAAAATCCAAGCTGAAGCCAAAAACGAAGTCTGAGAACAAAGTAAAACAGCCGATAAACTGGGATCAGCTGCTTCAGACGAAATTTAAGAAAAAAAATAATCAATAAACTTTTTATCAGGCTAAAACAGGCGCGAAAAGTCAGTCCGCTGAATCAACCAGCAGCTCGGCGGCTGTCACTTCCAGAACAGCCGCAATTTCAAACAATCTGCTCATCGCCATGTCCAGAGTTCCATGCTCATATTTTTCTATTTGTGTCTCAGAGGCGTTGATTCTGTCTGCCAGCTCCTGCCGGCTCAGCTGCTTCTGTTTGCGTGCCAGCTGCAGCCGCCTGCCCGTTTCCGGTGTAACCTTGACGTTTTCAAATTGAGTCATAAAAATCTCTCATTCAAAATATGCTAATGTTAATCTGGTTGATGACTTATACAGTCACAGTAAATTTTTCAATATCCGCAATTTTTTAATCAAGCACCAGCGGTTTAATCTCGCAGCGTGTGTAACGCATGATTTCGTCAAGCTTCGGCTGAGTCATCAAAGTGGTGAAAGTATAGGCGGCGCCTTCGGTACGGGCTCTGCCGGTACGTCCGATGCGGTGGACGTAATATTCGTTCTCATCCGGAATATCGTAGTTAATAACAGCGTCAACACCCTCAACATCAATGCCGCGGGCTGCCACATCAGTTGCCACCAGAACCTGCAGAGAACCGCGACGGAACTGGCTTAAGGTTTTTTCGCGAGCGCTTTGCTGAACATCGCCGTGGATGCTGGCGGCTTTTATTCCGGCCGCGGTCAGGCGGCGGGCAACGTAGTCGGTGATATGTTTGCGATTGCAGAAAATCATAACTTTTTTATAGTTGAATTTATTCAGCAGTTTAATGACCGTTTCGATCCGTCGCTGACTGCTGACTTCAATACTGAACTGATTAATCAGAGGTTTGTCCTCGGCTTCCGGTTCGACCTTCAGTTCGACAACGTCACGCTGGTAGATCCAGGAAATGTCCATAACTGCCCGTGACATAGTGGCAGAGAACATGGTAACCTGCCAGGCTTTCAGCATCTTGTCGAGAATCTTCCTGACATCACGAACAAAGCCCATATCCAGCATGCGGTCAGCTTCATCCAGAACCACAGTGCGTACCATTCCCAGATGGACGGTGCGGCGATTAAGGTGATCTATCAGACGGCCGGGGGTGGCAACAATAATCTGGGGCCGTTGCTTCAGTTCCCGCAGCTGAGTATCGATTCTCTGGCCGCCGTAAATTGTTGCTATCCGGATTTCCGGCCGGTTAGCGGCCAGCGCTCGCAGTTCATCCGTAATCTGAAGTGCCAGTTCGCGGGTGGGCGCCAGAATCAGGGCCTGAACATCACTTACTTCAGAATCAAAATGTTCGATGATCGGAATGCCGAAGGCAACTGTCTTACCTGTTCCGGTAGGAGCCTGTGCGATTACATCGCGCCAGTCCATCATCGGGGGAATCGTCAGTTCCTGAACGGATGTCGGCTGTTCAAAGCCCATATCGCGGACAGCGGCTAAAGTGGTCTCCGAAAGATTCATTCCTGTGAAGGAACTTGCTTTCTGGTTATTATTCAATTCTTTTGGCATGTTTTGGGGTTCCTCGTGTGCTTCATAAAATTTTCGGTGCCGTTTTTCTCCTGAAGCACCGAGCCATCCCTGTTCAGGGTCACCTTATATCGTACCTGATTGAGGGCTTAAATTCAAATTAAACCTGTGGTCTGCGGCGTGCTTCATACGCCAGAATAACAGCCTCTGCCAGCGGCACAAAGGCAGCGGCGATGAATCCGCCTGCGAAGCCGTTATTATACAGATTAACACCTCCATGCAGATAACTTACATTCATCACCAGCGCCATGTGCAGCATGCCGGCAAGAGCGCCGCTCAGCGGTCCGAAACGGCCGGCGATCGGCGCCAGCGTTGTGCCGAAAAGAGTCGCCAGCAAAGCGTTTGTACTATGCGGATCATAAATGTTGAATAGATTGGCGATCAGAACACCACCGAAAATCGGCAGGACATTTCTTATATGTTTGCCATAGGCGGCAAAACCTACCACTGTAAAAATGCCGCCGATTACAGGTCCATTAAGTTCACCGCCGATCAGCAGAACGTAAGTCAGTGATACGAGCCCCAGCAAGCCCATATTGATTAAAGTGAGGCCGATGCCGTTGATTTTCGGGAAATCGGTAGCAAGTCTGCCCTTTAACTTCAGCAGCTGAAGATAACCGGTTACCTGACCGCGGCTTAAAATCAGCCCCCAGATGAGAACCGCCAGAAACAGAATACTGAAGAAGACTCCGAATAAAAGATTGTTTCCATTTGAAAGGATCGATACCGGTTCAACCTCAATGCCCAGAGTACGCAAAACAGCAATATAAAAAGTGCCGATAATTCCGGCTGTGAACCCAATGTTGTAAAGGTTATATCCCTGATGAAAGTTGACAAAATGGGCAGACAGCGGCGGAATCACAAAGCCGGTGAACAGACCGGCGGCAAAGCCCAGCAAGATTCGTGGTGCCAATGGCAACGGTAAGTCGAAGGTAAGCAGACTAACCAGTGGTCCTAAGGCGCTGGCAAAAAGCGCGTGGACAAGGAAACGGCTGCTGGGTTGGCGTGTAAGCCTGGCGAAACAAAATACGCCCATGGCGATTGGTATTGAGTTATAAAGATTTTTGCCGAAAAATGAAAAGCCGGCAACTGTGAAAGTCGCGGCAATCAAAGGGCCTGACATCAAAACGTGGTGCTTTTTGATCAGGATAAGGCTGGCAAGTATCATCAACCCGACATTGAGAAAAGCTGCACCCATGCCTCCGAGCGCAATATAGTCGGTCAAAAGAACGGCAGATGAGGTCAGGATGACCAGACTGCCATCCCAGATTTGGCGCGGGGTATCAACAATAAAAGCGAAAACAATAAAAACGATAGCCAGCACCAGGAAAAACTCATCTTTAATAAAAGTATCGCTGGCATCGCCGGCCAGGCGCTTTGCCAGCCGGTCCCTGACGCTTTCGGGCGGCGGTGCCTGCCCGTGCTGCCTTACGTGTTCTCTAAGCGCGGGGTCCCCAAACTTAGGTGCTGATAAGTCCGGCTGCTGGTTTTTTAGCGGTTCTGGCGGCTTTTTCAGATCGTCCACGCTCCTCGTTTGTGGTTCGGTCGTTTTTCAGTCGCGATATAAATTAAAGGTATTTAGCTCGCAGCTCAATATACTGAAACAAATTATGACAGAAACCAGTCTGTGCCGGCAATGGTAAATTCAGAAATTGGAAAATAAATTTTGCGAAAAAACAGGCAGTCTGCTTTCTGCAAACTGCCTGCTTTGGGAAAATTACTCTGGTGTGTCAGCTGTGATCTTATTCAGCGATCAGAGGCGCAACTGCGTTATTGATGAAATCAATGTCAGACTGTTCGAGCACAATATCGCCGCCCCTGGCGTTATCGGCAACCTGATCGACTTTGCGGGCACCGCAGAGCACATTCATGTTATCCATTTGGGCCGCAGTCCAGGCGATTGCCAGATTGGTCAGGCTACAGTCGTATTTTTTGCAGATCGGATCAAAGGTTTCCAGAACAGCCAGAATTCTGGCACGGTTTTCCGGCTCAAACCATTTGATTCCCTGCTTGGCGATACCGGTGATCTGAGTATCCATTGTCACCTTGCCGGTCAGAATGCCGCGCTCCAGCGGCGAGTAAGCCTGGAAAGTCAAGCCGTGTTCTTTGGCTTTCGGCATCAGTGTTTTTTCGTGAGTACGATCCAGCATGCTGAATTTCTGTTGAATCAGTGAGACGGTGCCATACTTGCAGTATTCATCAACTTCTTCCGGGGTAACATTGGAAATTCCGATTGCCCGGATTTTTCCTGCTTTTACGAAGTCGTTGAGAGCGCCCATGGTTTCTTCAATCGCATATTTAAAAGGCGGGATTGACTGCCAGTGAGTTACAAAAATATCAATATAATCGGTGCCAAGACGCGTCAGGGAGCCTTCAATCTGTTTACGCAGGCTTTTATCGCTCAGATTGCGCAGCAAGGTAACGCCATCGCGCGTGGAAAGCACACTCCCGTCGCCGCCGTCCCAGACCAAGCCGCATTTGGTTTCCAAGACAAAATCGCTCCGGCGGCCTTTCAGAGCTTTACCGACTACTTCTTCACTGTGGCCAAGCCCGTAAGCAGGCGCAGTATCTATAAGTGTTATGCCAAGATCATGAGCCTCGTGGATAGTGCGGATTGACATGTCATCATCACTGGTTCCCCAGTTACTGTCGCCGCCGATAGCCCAGGCACCCAGACCAACAACAGAGATATCAATTTCGGAATTACCTAACTTCTTGTACCTCATTTTTGACTCCTTTATTCTGTTTTTTACGGATTTCGCAGACAACAAATCTGTCTGCAGTTATAATTCTGACGCATACGCGGTTATCTGAACAGACTGCGCATACATGTTTAATGTTATCGTTATTTTAAGCAGATTTCAACTTTTTAAGCAGATTTTTAAGCAGATTTCAACTTTTTCCGCTGCAATCGGGGTAGTCAGCCAGAAGTGCGTGGAAGCATTTTTTATCGTCTTCCCACGGAACTTATACACTTTTATCGCTTATCATCAACAATGATTGTCTGTCAAATCCATGCGTGACTGATATCAAACTGTTATCAATGCTATAATGGCATCTATTCGCCGTTTAAGGAGGACTGAACATGAAACCTAAAGTATTAGTAACCGTTCCACTGGAGCCGGAAGCTGAAAAAGCACTGACAGCGTTTTGTGATTACGAAATGTGGGATTTGAGTGTACCCGTTACTTCTACCGGGCTGATTGCTCACATGCAGGATAAAGAAGGTCTGATGGTGGACGGGGGTCCGAAAGTCAGCAAAGAACTGATTGCACAGGCAACGCAGCTGAAAGCTGTCAGCAATGTATCTGTTGGTTACAACAATTTCGACCTGGAGGCAATGAAGGAAAACAACATCATTGGCACAAACACACCAGGAGTTCTGGATGACACTATGGCCGATCTCACCTTCGGTTTGATGCTGGACGCGAGCCGGCGGATCTCAGAACTTGATCGCATGATTCGTGCCGGCGGCTGGGTACCCGGCGACGACATGCCCTATCGCGGTGTTGATGTGCATCACCGCACCCTGGGAATAATCGGCATGGGCCGAATAGGTGAAGTGGTTGCCCAACGGGCACGGCTAGGGTTCAACATGGAGGTTGTTTATCACAACCGGCGCCGCAAGCCTCAGACTGAACTGACACTTGGCGTCCGTTACCTGAGCCTGCAGGATTTGCTGCGCGAATCTGATTTCGTTGTCATGATTATCCCTTACACGCCGGAAACGCATCATTTGATCGGCGCTGAAGAATTCGCCCTGATGAAACCTACCGCCTGTTTCATCAATGTTTCGCGTGGTCGCAATGTTGATGAGGCAGCCATGATTGCCGCCTTGCAGAACGGAACCATCGCCAGCGCCGGTCTGGATGTATTCGAGTACGAACCAATTAAGCCGGGCAATCCGCTGTTGAAAATGGACAATGTCGTAATGGTGCCCCACATCGGCGCCAACACAGCTCTGACACGTCATAACATGACCATGGCTGCAATCCGCAACCTGAAAACTGCGCTTGCCGGCGAAAAACCGAAGGATCTGGTACCCGAACTGCAATAAGCTTGAAAACCTCTCTGACCAAGGAGCGCGGCTTGTGGCCGCCTCCGGTCGAGAAAGGTATATCTGCTATCATGCCTGTTTCCTATCACAAATGGTGAACATACTGATCACCGCAGGAATTAGCATCAAGCAAAAATTAAAAATGTATATTTCATCCCGACTGATTTTTGAAGGGCGTCAAAAGCGAATGGCGCAAAAAACGCCAATAGACTTCCTCCACCAGTCATCAGAGCATACGCACCACTCACGACTGATGGAGTAATATCGGGTAAAGTCATGACCATGGTCATTGCCAAGGGTGTCCAAGCCATGAAAATTCTTCCAATCAGCACAAAGGCATATTGCTGAAAGGATTTTGCCAGTATGCCATCCAGACCAAAGCATATCAAAGCAATCACCATAACACGGGTTGCACCCAGTCGGTCAATAAGCAGACTCGCGCCAAACATGGACACACCCATAAGAGCGGTTACGACAAACATAAGCATCCCGCCCTGTACATAGGAAAGACCCATATCTGCCATGATGATCGACATCAGCGGTGATGGCAACAGCCAGATCATGCTGCGCAAAATGACAGCCGCGATGCCAAGAGATATGCCGACAATTACACCCTTATGAATTTTGTGGGGAAAGTCGTTTTCCATTAATTTTCCTCCAAAAAAGGTGATTGAACTAATTCGCTTATTCATTTTTCAAGTTTCAGACCTTAAGTCGGGTGAAAGTTAAGCATTTTGCTTAGTTAACCTGTTTCGAACAACAATATTGAAGTCTACTCTTCCCTGCTCTCAAAACAAATCTGTTACTGCATCAACAAACTTCTGGCGTTCTGCCACCAGGCGATCTTCCAGGGCGTCCTTGACTGGGTCTACTACACTGCCTTGTTCAACAAACCAGTCATAGAGCATGCGCACGCCTTCTTCGAGGTTGATGGCAGCTTCGTATTCCGGGGCGATTGCTTTGATTTTGCTGTTATCGAACAGGCCGGCGAAGGTTTTTTCGTAATAGAGGTGATTACAGAGGCTGGGGGCCGCTTTGAAGAGGATTTCCGAGGGAATATGGACGATGTTCGGTTCTTTGCCGACAATTTTGCCGAATTCCAGATACAGGTCTTCCCAGACATTGCGGAATTCACTTGTAACCTGAAAAGCCTCGCCGATTGCTTTTTCCTTGCCGGACAAAGCAACGAAGCCGCGGGCCAGATCAGGTGCAAAGGTAAAGCTCCAGGAAGTGCTGCCGTCGCCAAACATCACCAGCGGTTTATCTTTGAGGATACGGTCAACAATACCGTAGTTCTGACGCAGAACGCCGACATTGGCGGCACCGGGTCCGAAGGTAAGTGAGGGACGGACAATCGTCAGTGGGATTTCGTTGCGTTCGTATGCTTGCCAGAGGTAGCGTTCCATTTCGCCTTTGTGGAAAGCGTAAGGGAAAGCCGGATCGTCCCAGAGCTCTTCCGCTGATTCAATTGTGGGCACAGTTTTATAAGGACGTTTATAAGCCGCGACACTTGAGGTCACAATTACCTGACCGGCTTTGGCCCTGAAAGCGCGCACTGTGGAGCGGGCGTCGGCTTCGTTGAAGCAGATCATATCGATGACGACATCAAAGTTGTGCTTCTGCATTTCAGCTTCGAATTCTGCACGGTCTGAACGGTCGCCATTCAGTTCCTGAACATCACCACCGAAAGGGATCGGATTGCGGCCGCGATTATAGACTGTGACTTCATCGCCCCGGGTCAGCAGCTGATCTACGATTGAGCGGCTGATGACACCAGTACCACCAAGAATAAGAATTTTCATGCTTTCCTCCTTGCCTTGTCCGGTGTTCTGTTTCCTTGCGGTTACATGAGCCCGGTCTACATTCTTTTGAATAATTATCCGTTTGCGGAATATCCGCTTTTAGTTTAACGCCTAAACTGATCAAGAGCTGTTAAACGATTGTAAACTTGAAATATTCCTTTCTTAAGGTAGCCTTTGAAAAGACAAAGGTCAAGCTTCAGATTGCGCCTTATCTGCTTGATTCTACTTGATTCTTAAAATTGGTTGCTTGTAAGCGGCGTTTTGTTTTTGTATGATCAAATTAACCAACAGATAGTAAACCTGCAATTCTGGCTAAAGGAGCTGTATTGGTAATGAAGACACTAGTAGTATATCAATCCCGGACAGGCTATACCCGAAAATATGCGGAATGGATCGCCCGTGAACTTGATGCCGATCTGCACAAAGCTGAAGACGTGCGCCCCGGCCAGTTTGTTGCCTACGACACAATTATTTACGGCGGTGGTCTTTACGGCAATCGAATCAGCGGAGTCAATCTGATTACCAATAACCTGCTCGATTTAGTGGATAAAAACGTTATTGTTTTTGCCACTGGCATTTCTATACCAGGGCCGGAAATTGAAGCGGAGATTCAGGCGCAGAATTTCACGCCGGCTGAGCAGGAACAAATCAGGTTTTTCTACTTCAGGGGTGGTTTTAATTATTCGCGTCTGAAGCCAATGGAAAAGCTGATGATGCGCCTGATGCGCGGGTATCTTCGCCGCAAAGCCAAAAAGAATCAACCTGTTTCAGCTATTCAGCGCAGTATGCTTGAAACCTTCGAGAATCCGCTCGATTACACTGAACAGCAGAATATTGCGCCGCTGATCCTGACTCTCAGACTTTAATTCTCATTCGCCTGGTTTTCCTGAATGGTTATTCTGGTTGGAATTACGCCTCTGAATTCGAAGTTGCGACGGGAATTTATCCGCAGAGAGCGTATTTGCATTTGCGGTATTCTACGGTAAATCCTTTCAATATATGAGGTATAGGCATCGCGCAGAGGCTGATCCGTGTTACCGATAAACGGGCGCAATGAAACCGCGCCCGTTTTAATTCTTGTCAGTTGGGCGGGTTGAATCAGCGTGTTGTTTTCAATCCGGAACGCCGGGCCTTCCACTTCAATGTTAAGGTTTTGCGGCAACAGGCGGTTAAGGAATTCCGGCTGCGTTGAACCGATAACATCCGGCAGAATTTCCAGTCGCATTTTTTCAACATGGATCCGGCTGCTGGCTGCAAAGCGGCCATTTGCCGGCACTGCCAGCTGTACATCGCTAAACAGAGAGAACATCGGCAGGAATTCATTCAGCAAAGCTGTTGCTTCAGTCGGAGTCAGTTCAAAGCTGCGCGGAGCATAACCCGAGTAGGTAATTTCATAATCTGTCAGTTTCAACTTGCGGTTTTCATTTGCTGCCAGGAATTCTTCTTTTTCAGCCTCATCCATACCGGGGAAGATCAAGGTTATGCCGGTTTTCGCAAGCGCGGAATTATAATCGCTTTTACTATAGCTGGTTCCAAGGTCAGCCGGCTTTGCCTGAACCATCGAAATATAGACAAAAATCAGGATTCCAAAAATTAACAACAGCAAGGCTCTGATAACATAGGTTGAAGGCCGGCGACGGTAAAGTCCCGGTCCAGCTGGTTTTATTTTTGGATTTATATCTGCAGCTTCGGCTTCACTCAGCCTGGCGGCAGGATCATTCCGGTCAGCGGCATAAACATCGGGCATCAGGTTCATTCCAGGCCTCGCCTTTCTCGTTAGAATATTCTAAATTGTAGCATGCCGGTACAGCCCCTGCTACCGTGGCGCGTTGTTGGCGGTGGTTGTGCTATACTTCTTTCTGGCAATTAAGAAAATAAATTTTCTATCAAATAGCGCCATGTAATAGCGGCCACATAAGCACTGGATTAAGGAATTATCAGCATGAACGACAGCAAGGATACTCAGAAAACACCCACGAACAACGTGAGTCTAAGTAAGCTAAGAAACTGGCACTACCTGCCCGAAAGCATGTTGTTGCTGGCCTCTTTGATCTGGGGAGGCGGCTTTCCGGCAACCAAACTGGCACTGAATTCCGGAATGACGGCTTCGCTGGTTATGGCATTGCGCTTTACAGGCGCGGCCTTGCTTTTCGGAATCATGTTCCAGCGTCAGTTGCGTAAAATGCCGCTTCAGGAATGGCTGATCGGCTCAGGCGTTGGCCTGTTGCTGTATCTGGGATTTATTACTCAGACAGTCGGTTTGCAGCTGACAACACCATCACGCAACGCCTTTCTGACTGCAACTTATGTCGTAATGGTGCCCTTGTTTTCTTCTCTGATTTTCCGGCGCAGGCTGCAATCCAGAATAGTGGCGGGGGCT
>CAZOMW010000001.1:0-41805 GCA_964581135.1 uncultured Oscillospiraceae bacterium | reverse complement strand
CCAGGGTCTTAGCGACGCGCATCTGAGCGGCGACCTGCTGACTCTCGCCTGCGCTGTTTGTTTCGCGTTTCAATTAATCGCGCTGGAATCGGCTTTAACGAAAGTCAGTGTTCCGCGTCTGATATTCCTGCAAATGTTTACTGCTGCCGTCTGTTCACTGCTGGTCCTGCCTTTTGACTGGGTTTCGCTTAAAAGTATCAATTGGGAAATGGGAGCTCCTGCTATCCTCTATCTGCTGCTGTTCAGCTCATGTGTTGCTTATTTTCTCCAGACTTATGCCCAACGCCACACTTCTGCTTCGCGCACCGCGATACTTCTGTCGCTGGAAGCACTTTTTGGCAGCCTGCTTTCAGTCGTCTTCGGTTTTGAAACATTTTCTGTCCGCCTGATCCTGGGTGGACTGATAATTTTCACTGCAATTCTGCTGGTGGAATGGCCGGTTAAGCAACAGCCGCTGCCCTAAAAACATTTATCACAGCTCTGTAAAACGTCAGGGCATCTGCGAATCACCTGCTTATTACCATAAAGCCTGCGTTCCGTCACAAACCTGTTTGCGCACCTTTACGCCCGGTGCTATCATGAAATCAGCTGGCGGCTGGACTGTAATCCTGCAGCTTGCCTGACCGCCGGTACGGCAAGGAGGTGCGTTTGCATGTCTGACAATCTTGTCAGAAAAACAATCGATTTCGGACTCGGCCTGGCAGTCTATTCCAAGGAAAAAATTGAAGAACTGGTCGAAGAAATGGTAAAACGCGGCGAAGTAGCCAACAAAGATGCCCGCAAAGTGGCCGATGAACTGATCGAAAAGGGCAAGGCAGGTCGGGATGAAATTCAGAAACTGATCAGCAGCGAAGTTGATAAAGCACTGACGAAAGTTGGCCTGAAAGATGAAGCCGCCCGTAAATCTGAGCTCGAACGTATGGTGCGCGAACAGGTTGAGGCTGCACTGGCAGCCCGGGAAGCCGGCGTTAACACAGGCGAAGCAACTACGGACGCAGGTTGTTCCGGCTGTTCTCCCGCTTCAGATGACACCGTTACAAAATCCACCGCCGCTGATCAGCCGGCAGGTTCAGAAACCGGTATGTAGCCGGTATGCCTTCAGTATCACGCCTTCACCTGAATCGTTATCGCCAGATCGTAACTGTTCTGGCGAAAAACGGTTTCGGTCTTTTATTAAGACAGGCCGGCATTTTCCGCGCCCTGCGCCTCAGCCCGCGACAGGTTTATCAGGATAAATCAGCTGAAACAGCGGCCAGAAAAGATAGCCTGACAGCAGGGGTTAGGCTGCGGCGGGTCTGTGAAACTCTGGGCCCGACGTTTGTCAAAATCGGTCAGCTGCTCAGCACCCGTCCCGACCTGCTACCGGCAGATATTATCTTTGAACTGGAAAAGCTGCAGCAATCAGTCAGTCCTATACCCTGGAGTGATATAGAATCTGTACTGATTGATGCTTTCGGCAAACCGCCAACTGAGGTTTTCAGCGAGATAAAAAAGCAGCCTCTGGCTTCAGCATCCATTTCACAGGTCCATCTTGCCCGACTAGCTTCCGGTCAGGAGGTTGCTGTCAAAGTTCAGCGCCCTGAGATCGTAAAACAGATTAAAACTGATCTTGATATTCTGAAAGATATTGCCGGCTTGCTCGACCGCCACAGTCGTCTGGGCGAGCAGTACGAATTCGCCAGCATGGTCGCGGAGCTCGAAACAGCTTTACTTAATGAGCTTGATTTCGTACGCGAAGGTGAAAATGCGGACCGGTTCCGGCGCAATTTCGCAGACGATCCCACCATTCACTTCCCGGAAATACACTGGGTTTACACCACGCGCTGTGTCCTGACGATGGAACGGATTGAGGGCATCAGCATCAATCAGACTCAGGAACTGAAAGCGGCCGGTTTTGACTGCCGCGAGCTGGGCATGAGGCTTTCGCGCACTCTTGCGCAGCAGATGCTGCGGGATGGATTTTTCCACGCCGACCCTCATCCCGGCAACCTTTTTGTGATGGCCGACGGCAGGCTCGCCTTTATTGATCTGGGCCAGGTGGGTCGGCTTTCCGCTTCACGCAAACGGATCCTCAGTGAAATGCTGATTGGAATGGCCGGCAGCGACGGCGGCAGGGTTATGGAAGCGATAATCGCGCTTGATACCATGAAAAAGCGCTCAATGCTGCACCGCTTTCGCAACGATATAAATTTGCTGCTGGAGCGTTTTCTGGAGCTGCCAATTGAAGAAATCAAGGTTGGTGAGCTGTTGTTTGAGGTTTTCGACCTGGCGCGAAAATACCATGTGCGGATACCGGGCGAGCTGGCGTTGGTCGCTAAAATGCTAGTTACGCTGGAAAGCATCGTCGACAAGCTTGATAATTCACTTGACCTGCTGACTATAATGAAGCCAATCACTAAAAATTTATTAAGCGAATCTTTCAACCCGCGTGATTACACACGGCGCCTTGCTTCTACTGCTGCCGCTTATGACCATCTTATACGGGAGGCGCCGGTCAGCGCCCTGAATTTTCTGCGCAAGCTGGAGGACGATGACTATACAGTATTCATTGATCTGAAAAACCGTAAATCCATCTACCACCAGATCAATCAGATCTTCAACCGTCTGGCGTTCGCTGTTGTTCTGCTTGCCGTCAGTATTATTATCGCCGGCATAATTATCGGCTCCAGCATAATTGCCAATACCGATGCTTCTGCCCTGCTGATCAATTCCTTTGTGCTGCGCTCAGGCATCCTTATTTCACTGGTAATAGTTGCCGGTTTGATTATTTCCATGCTGCGCGGACGTAAAATGAAATAGCGCCTGGATTACCTCGCTGGATTACCTCGCTGCATTGCTTAACCAGATACCGTTCCTTATAATATTCATAACAATCGAACATATCCGCAGTTCAGCAAAAGCTTTTTTCTGTGCTGATTGTTCGGTCGGTTTAATAATTTTAACAGGGAGACGCATATGGCAATACTTGTTCTCGAAGCCAGTACCTCCGCGGCGAAAGCCATGGTTTACGAACCGGAAAAGGGTGTAGTCAACATGATTACCCGGATGTATCCGGAATCTGTCAGCGATGGTTCGACTATAGAAGCCGAAGGTATGATGGCGATGATCTTTGAAATCGGCCGTGAAGTGGCCGAAGATTACGATATTGAGGTAGTGGCGCTCAACTGCACCTGGCATAGTGTAATGATCACCGACAGCAATCTGCGCCCGAAAACACGTATTTTAACCTGGGCCTGGCGCGACGCTTCGGCCGTTGCCATGCCGATCCGGGCAAATGAAGAACTGACCCGCACTCTCTATTATGAAACCGGCTGTATGCCGCATGCTATCTATCCCCTGTATAAGCTGATGCTGCTGCAGCAAAAGAAAATGATCGCTCCCGACGACAAGGTAGTGGATCAGGGCAGCTTCCTTTACCAGCGCCTGACTGGGGAGCTGCGTGCCAGCACCAGCCTGTTTTCCGGCACAGCCCTGCTGAATACGCATACATTGGACTGGAATCCGCAGACAGTCGAAATGGCCGGTATCTCACTTAGTCAATTACCTGAAGTACAGCGCTACGATAAAGATAACGCTTACGCAACACTGTTGCCGGAAGCAGCTAAACTGCTTGGTGTGAAACCGGGTATTCCTGTCGGCCTGCCTTATCCGGACGGTTCCATGAATCAGGTTGGCGCCGGTGCGCTGAAGCCTGGTATCATGACCCTTTCTGTCGGTACCAGCGGCGCTCTGCGCGTTACATCTGACAAACCGATCCTGCCTCAGAGTCCCGGCACCTGGTGCTATTACGCGCCGGATCGCTATATCTGCGGTGCCGCCACCAACGGCGCCACCAACTGTGTTGACTGGTTTAAAATTGCTTTCACCCCTGAAATGAGCTACCGCGAAATGGATAATATGGTTCTGCGGGCAGATATGTCCACGCCGCCTACCTTCCTGCCTTTCCTTTACGGCGAGCGCTGCCCGGGCTGGATGGACAGCCGCCGCGGTGGTTTTGCCGGTATTCTGGCGGCACATCGGCTGCCCGAGCTCTATACAGCTTTGCTCGAAGGCATTCTGTTTAATCTCTACCAGTGCTACGAGCTCCTGACCACGGCTACCGACGCGCCGTACGAAATCCGCATCTCAGGAGGCATCAATAACTCCCGCATCTGGTCACAGATGGCGGCAGACCTGTGGAATCAGCCGCTGCGGATCGCAAAGTCAAGCCAGGCTTCCCTGCTCGGCGGCGCCGCGATGGGCATGGCAGCTCTGGGTCTGATTGATAGTCCGGAAGATTTCCACGGTGACCGGGGCACACCTCCAGAACCAGACTCAGAGAATTCGGGACGTATCCGCGCCCGTTATCAGCAGTATCTGAAATTTTACGAGGAAGGCAATCGCTAAAAAACTTACTCTGAAAAAGCTGTCGTTGAAAAAGTCTGCGCCTTCACAGGCGCAGACTTTTTGTCAGACTGTTGAGATCAGCTGTAGCCGTTTTCTTCAGTCAGCCTTAGTTGATAAACGGTTAACGTTAAGCCCCGTTGCTTTCAGATATGCCGGTTTCAAACTGACTGCGGTACAACTCACTGTAAAAACCATTGGCGGCCAGCAGCTCCGAATGAGTGCCCTGCTCGACGATATCGCCATCTCGTAAAACCAGAATCAGGTCAGCATCTCGTATTGTCGAAAGACGATGAGCGATGATAAAGCTGGTGCGGCCCCGCATCAGCCTTGCCATCGCTTTTTGAATTAATACTTCGGTACGGGTATCAACAGAACTGGTCGCTTCATCCAGAATCAGAATCCGCGGGTCGGCAAGGATAGCGCGGGCAATGGTCAGCAACTGCTTCTGCCCTTGCGAAATGTTGCTCACTTCTTCATTCAGCACCATATCGTAGCCACCGGGCAGGGTGCGGATAAAGTGATCGGCTGAAGCCGCACGGGCCGCTGCCTCAACTTCTTCATCTGTGGCATCCTGCCGGCTGAAGCGGATGTTTTCGCTGATTGTGCCGTTGAACAGCCAGGTATCCTGCAGAACCATACCGAACAAGCCACGCAAATCACTGCGTTTAAACTCACGGATATCTGTTCCGTCAATTTTAATCGCCCCGGACCTGACATCATAAAAACGCATCAGCAGCTTAACAATGGTTGTCTTGCCGGCGCCTGTAGGACCGACAATAGCTACCTTCCGGCCGGGCAGGATATCGGTCGAAAAGTTGGAAATGACTGTCTGATCAGGATTGTAGCCAAAACTGACCTCATGGAAGCTGACCCGTCCAACAATATTTTCCACAGAGGCGGCTTCAGCTATGTCAACCGGTTCTTCAGGCTCTTCCAGGAATTCAAAGACACGTTCAGCGGCGGCAGTAGTTGACTGCAGGACGTTGGCAACGCTGGCCAGCTGAGTAATCGGCTGGTTGAACATGCGCACATACTGGATAAAAGCAACAATATCGCCAACAAGGATGGTGCCGCGGGCGGTCTGCAGCGCCCCGATCAGAACGACAAGAACATAACCCAGATTGCCGACAAAACCCATCAGTGGCATCATTATGCCGGACAGGAACTGCGACTTCCAGGACGATTTG
The DNA here is from genome assembly GCA_964581135.1 of uncultured Oscillospiraceae bacterium. GTDB lineage: Bacteria > Bacillota > Clostridia > Saccharofermentanales > UBA5734 > JAXGXQ01. Next base: position 36,232 of record CAZOMW010000001.1, on the reverse strand, counting down.
TAAAGCTCGGAATTTATTTCTTCAAAGGTTTCGATTGAACGCGCTTCACCGCTGAACGCCTTAACAACCAGGTGGCCGCCGTACATTTCTTCAACATGGCCGTTTAGATGGCCCAGATATGTCTGCTGTGCCCGGAAATATTTTTGCGAACGCTTAACAATCAGTTGAATCACCAGCATTGAAAGCGGCAGCACGATTACAGCCGACAGAGTCATGATCAGGCTGATCGACAGCATCATAATCAGGGCGCCCACTATGGTCGCGATCGAGGTAACCAGCTGCGACAGGCTCTGATTCAGCGTGTGGCTGACGGTATCAACGTCATTGGTAACGCGCGACAATACTTCGCCGTGAGTTGTTTTATCAAAATAACTTAATGGCAGTTTTTTGATTTTCAACGAAATGTCACGCCGCAGTGAATAGCTGATGTGCTGCGCCAGGCCGCTCATGATGAACCCCTGAATGTAAGTAAGCACAGAGCTTAATCCATATAGTCCAAGCAGCAACAGCAGCACACGGCCAATGCTTGTAAAATCGATGCCCTGACCGCTGCCGGTCATCTTGCCTATAACACCTTCGTAGAGTGTATTAATCGCCTGACTGAGAATTTTCGGACCGGCGATACTGAAAACCGTGCTGGCAGCTGCGAACAGCATAACCAGAATAATTTTGAACCAATATGGGCGCAGGAAGCGGGTTAGCTTAGCCAGCGAACCCTTGAAATCGCGCGGCTTTTCACCACCCATCATGGCACCGGCCGGCCCGCCGTGACCGGGTCCGCCCCGCCCGGGCCCGGGCCCGCGGCCTGCAGCACCTGCAGGCGGTGCGGCGTCCTTGCCTGTTTCAATGTCTTTGCGAACTTTATCAAGCCTGGTGCTCATACTGCCAACTCCTCTTGTGAAAGCTGCGAAAGCGCGATTTCATGATAAACCGGACAGGTTTTCAAGAGCTCGCGATGGGTACCGATTCCTACTACCCGGCCTTCCTCCAGCACCACGATCTGTTCAGCGTTAATTATTGTGCCGACCCGCTGAGCTACAATCAGTATGGTTGCTTTGGCTGTATCCGCTTTAAGCGCCTGACGCAAACGTGCATCAGTGCGATAGTCAAGCGCAGAAAAGCTGTCATCAAAAATATAAATATCCGGTCTTCTTGCCAAAGCGCGGGCAATCGAAAGCCGCTGCCGCTGACCGCCGGAAACATTGGCACCACCCTGGGCGATTTCGGTCTCGAAACCTGCCGGGCTCTGGTTAATGAATTCCAACGCCTGAGCTATTTCAGCAGCATGCCTGACTTCAGCGTCATCAGCATCCGACTTACCATAACGGATGTTGCTTGCAATGTCGCCGGTAAACAAAACGCCTTGTTGCGGTACATAGCCAATGCGCTGCCGCAGCTCTGCCATGTTAACATCACGTACATCGATACCGTCGATGCGGATGCTGCCGCTGGAAACGTCATAGAAACGCGGAATAAGATTTACAATCGTTGATTTACCGCTGCCGGTACTACCGATAAACGCAGTGGTTTCACCCGGTCGGGCGGTAAAGCTGATATTGCAGATTACATTTTCATCTGCATCCGGATAACGGAAACTGACATTGTCGAAAACAACCTCGCCAGTTGCTGCAGCCGGAAAGCTGACGGGTTCAGCCGGATCAAGAATCACCGGTTCCACACTGAGAACCTCGTCGATTCGGGCGGCGGAAACGCTGGCACGCGGCAGCAGAATAAAGGCAAAGGATACAAACAGGAAGGCGAAGATTATCTGTGTCGCGTATTGCATAAAAGCCATCAGGCTTCCTACCTGAATGCTGCCAAGGTCAACCTGTTTGGCGCCGAACCAGACAATTGCCAGGGTGGTCATGTTCATAATCAGCATCATAAAAGGCATCATCAGAATCATCAGCCGGTTGACGAACAGATTTACTCTGGTCAGTTCCCGGTTGGTTTCATCGAAACGTTCTTCCTGGTGCTCTTCATTATTAAAAGCACGGATTACCATAAGGCCGGTCAGCATTTCGCGTGTAGTAAGATTGAGCCGGTCAATCAGCTTCTGAACCAGCTTGAAACGGGGCAGCGCGAAGATGAACAAGACCAGAATCAGGGTCATCAGCAATGCCACGGCCAGAGCAATGATCCAGGTCATCGACACATCTGTGCGCACAACTTTGAGGATGCCGCCGACACCCATAATCGGTGCATAAAACAGAATCCGCAACAGCATGACCAGTGACATCTGGATTTGCTGAATATCATTGGTAGAACGCGTGATCAAAGAAGCCGTGGAAAAAGAAGCGAACTCGGCATTGGAAAAAGATTCAACTTTAGTGAAAACGCGGCTGCGCAGATCGCGGCCCAGACCGGCGGCAACGCGCGCGGCCAGAAGGCTGACGAGTACAGTTGCGACCGCGCCGGCAGAGGCGATAAGCAGCATCAGGGCACCAATCCGCAGAATGTAGTTAGTCTGCATTCTGTTGGTATCAAGCCCCACGGCTTTATATTCCTCGCTTAACCAAATTGAAGCGACCTGCTCCGTCACAGTCGCTGGTAAAGCGTTTAGCTGAGGTTCAGCTTTTGCCAGTAAGGCAAGCCTCTGTTCGGCTGGCATTTCGGCCAGCAGCGCGAACAGATCAGTACCCGGCGGCAACCGGCCAAACAGATCGGCAGGATCACCGGCGGTACCCGGCAGCACTTCACCGCTGCTGGCAGCTTTAATAAATCCGGCCATTGTCGCAGCCCGACTGAATATTTTGTTGAGGCGTTCCCGGTCGCTTTCAGACAGTTCAACAGGTCGCATAACGGGCTCAGTCGCGATGATCGGGTAGCGTTCGATCAGAGCGGCAAAATCAGCACCGCCATCTGAGACTACACAGCCGGCTGTAGAAAGAGTCTCGAATTTACTTTCAACAAAAGTCTGATCCTCGCTGCTCATAAACAGCTTAAGACGCTCAAATTCGGAAACCCTCATTACTTCAGGAACGCTGTCTTCCATACCTCCGCGCTGCAAACCGTAATTTACAATGCGTGACATATAATCCGGCAATGCCAAGTCTGCCATCGCCTGCCCGAAAAGCAATGCGAAGATCACAAGGATAACCAGAGCATATGGCCTCAGGTATTTCATTAGTTTTAACATTGGTTTTTTACCTCTGACCGGCGTTCTTATTAGAATATTTATAGTCTGCACAACAATGTACCCTGCTCTATGTAAGAGCTGAATACAGGTTTTACTAGAGACACGCTCATTAATGTTAGGCTTTCATTTCATGACTGTCAATTACCGTTGATACGCGTGTCCGGGGGATTTGCCTGTAGCTTTGTCAGGGAAACATCATTAAATTTCACGATCCAATACTGGCATTTTGCACAATTTAGAAACTATTTATTCTAATTACGTATACATTTTGTCTTATATTTGTTATATTAGTTGCAAATATAGAAGGATATTCTGAAGGGAAGAACGCTTATGATCTCTATGGGTGAGTGGCGCAAAATAAATACGCGCAATACACTTCTGAATATTATCCGCAGTGAAGGTAAAGCTTCTAAATTTCAGCTTCAAAAAACAACCCGTTACAGTATGACTACAATTCTGACCGCTATCGATGAGCTGCTGGCCGACAAATATATTGTCTCCGATGGTAAAGGAATGTCACATGGCGGCCGCCGACCGGAATACTTCATCCTTAATCCTGAAGGCGGCTTTTTTATTGGTGTAGAGTTCAATTTGCTTTCCATTTCCGGCGCTGTAATCAACCTCAAAGGCGAAAAAACAGCTTCACTCACCAGGGAGCTGAAACACGAAATCATGAGCCAGGCTTTGCTTACTAAAGAAATAGTTGAACTGCTGAATGAACTTTATCTGCCTTTGGTTAATACCGGTAAACGCGTACTGGGGATCGGAGTCGGCTCGCCCGGCCTGATAGATTTCAACAACTCGGCCGAGCCTGTCTATACAGATTTCAATCTGTTGCAGGAGCTGCCGGTTAAGTTGGCAATCGAGAGAAACTTCAGCCTGCCTGTATACATTGATCACAACATTAATACCATCGCTTTGGCTATTAAGACTCTTGATGCCGAACATCAGGATGATGATTTTGTTTTGTTTTCAATCCGTAAAAGTGTCCATATCAGCTGCTTCATCAATGGGCAATTGATACGGGGCCGCAACAATTCCGCCGGCGAAATCGGTCATATACCTGTGCCCGGCAACAGACGCACTTGTAGCTGCGGCCGTTACGGCTGCATAGATACTCTGGCTTCTGACGAGGGTATTATGAATATTCTGCGGGAAGGTGTAAAAGGCAATCGTTATCAGAAACTGTTTGACATGGTGGGCCGGGATCCTGCCAGGATCACAATCAGCAGCTTTGCGGATTCAGTTGTTGCCGGTCACAAGGATTCACTTCTGTTGTTTGATGAAATTTGCGATTATCTGGCTTTCGGATTAACCGGTGTTGTTAATATTCTTAATCCAACTAAGGTTATTTTCTTCGGTGAACTGACCCGCGCTTCTGATCTGCTGTTGAAAGCTTTACAGGAGCGCCTGGATCGAATGGCTTACCAGACCAACGCCCGTAATCTGCAGCTGATCTGTTCAGAATATGATGCGAGTATCGGTGCCATCGGAGCAGCCGCCCTGGCGCTGAATAACAGGTTCCCATATTTAAAAACCATCGAGGCTTTGGAATTCGGTCGGCGTAGATTTTAACCAGGTCATTCCTTGCGGTTGAATTCCAGTTTTATTTTTATCTTGTCGCCGCGGAAAGTAACCCGGTTATAAACAAAAGGCATGTCATCAGCATCATACTCCGTGCTTTCCAGGCGCAAAAGAGTGAACCCCGGCTTAACCCCCAGCAGCTCGGCTTCCCGCGCTGTTGCCTGAGAAGTTTCAAGTGTCTCTACTACCCTGCTGGTGCTAAGCTGATAGTTTTCCTCAAGGATGTCGCATAACTGTTTTTCTTCAAAGCTTTTTTCCTGCTCCAGTTTTGCCGCCAGTTCAACTGGTATGTAGGAAATATGGATGCTTAGAGGATCACCCTTTATCGAGCGCAGACGTTCGACATTGAAAACTGTAGAATCGGCTGCTAACGCCAGTTCCTTTTGCACACGTGGCGGTGCTTTTATTTTGTTGATATCAATCAGCCTGGTTTCACTTTCGATCCCCATCTGATCAAGCTGTTCCTGAATACCCAATTGCAGCAATGGTTTATTTGTTATTTTGGGTGCCGCAACAAAAGTGCCCTTACCGGCAACGCGATATAACAGGCCTTCAAAAACAAGCCGCAGAATAACGTTACGGGCTGTCATTCTGCTGAGTCCGTAGGTTTTGCTCAACTCATTTTCGGAAGGAATCTGGCTGTCAGGTTTCCACTCGTCATTATAAATTTTAGCTTTTATTATATCTTCCAGCTGCTGGTGCAGAGGGATAGGACTGTTTCTGTTAAGCATGTTTATTCTCACTCACTTTGTGTACCGCGGGTTCTTCATTTCAGGCCAGGAACCGGATGCCGCGAAGCACCCGGTTCCTTATATGTTTCTTGTTTGCAAGATCTGAAAAAAGTCAACGTTCAGCGGCTGATGCAGCTTAAATTATGCCGTCTTTTTTGAGATAGCCGGAAATAGTCTGCTTTGCTTCTTCGGCGAGAGGCAGCAAAGGCAAACGCGGATTGCCACCGGCCAGACCGGCAAGGTCCATAGCGTATTTAACAGCTGCGACGCCGCCTTTACCTGAAACCGCAGAATTCATCTGGAAGATACGTTCGTTGAGCGCGAATGCTTTTTCCCACTCCTTAGCCTGAATCAGTTCATATAGATCGGCGGTGATATCAGGGAAAGCGTTTGCCAGTGAGAGGATGCCGCCGCTGGCACCCATAATCAGGGCATTCATAAAGAAATTGGCGGAGCCGGCCATAACACTCATCTTGTCACGCGCCGCGAAAAGGTATTTTTCGATATTGCCGGTGGAGGAATCCTTGACACCGACAATGTTGGGATGATCGGCAACCGTCTTGATCAGATTGACCGAGAGTGTTGTTCCGGCGCAGAACTGCGGAGCGTTGTAGATAAGACAGGGCTTGTCAACAGCGTCTGCGACTGAGGTGAAGTAGCGAATCAGAACATCATCTGTCATTTGTTTTTTGAAGTAAGACGGTGGCAGCAGGGTCAGATAATCTGCACCCATTTCAGCGAATTTGAGGGCAAACTCAATGGTTTCGAAAGTAGATTCGAAAATACAGCCGGCCATGACTGTCTGGTCAGGATGTTTGTTTTCAATGATGATCCGCAGAACTTCAATCTTTTCATCATTGGTCAGGCTCTTGTTTTCGCCATTGGAACCAAGTGCCAGGTATCCCTGTAAACGGGACTTGGCGTAAAATTCCATGTTCTTTTTTAAGCCTGCGAAGTCAACCTTTTCATCAGCAGTAAACGGGGTTGTGATCGGCGCGAATACGCCCATAAGTTTCTTGTCCATTTTCAGCCTCCAAGCCTCTGGATTTTTAATTATTTTTTTGCAGTTGCAGCAGCGTTCATAAACCGACGCTGATAGGATACAACCTGATTCGATGAGGTGAATCGCGCCAGATAACCGGGCTCGGCAGTGATTATCAGTCGGTCGAGCATATCAGCGAATTCGGGTTCGGTGATCAGCTTATCAATGTCCGGATAATTGTAGGATCCTTCCATGCTGCAGATGATCAGGCGGGTATCAGGCAGGTTGCACTGTCTGAGCAGACGCAGATTGTGACGCACGGAATCAAGACCATCGCTTCCCTCCGGTGAATCATAGCGGCGGTAAGCCAGCAGATCTTCAGCCTTCTTCAATACTGCGAATAAATCATAACCGGTGTCGCCGTTTGCAAGGTAATCGGTCTTGATCATGTAGGCGCGCAGGTCCTCCAGATACTTTTGCTCACCAGTCAGTTTGAAGAAATCAACCATTTTTTTGATCATTTCACTTTGCATTTTGCGGTGGCGGACAAAACTGTTGATGTAATAAGGCTTGGCCTGCAGAGCAAGGTTAGTCTGATAAGGATCAAACATCAAAGTATAATTAACCCGGTAGCCATGCTCGCGCAGACGCAGCGCCAGATTATGGCCGCGCAGAGCATCAACTGTGGCTGGCTCATCATAACGCTTACTGAAGGTACGGTCGCCTTCAAGCAGTTCTTTGACATTATCATTATTTACCGGACCGGTATGGGGCACCTTGACGACCAGGCGGTAATCGGAGAGAATCTCGCGGTACTTTTCGATTTCCTCCACGATCTTATCAAAATCCTCTTCAAAAGGATCTTCGATTTCGACACTGATATCACAGCCGGGGCCAAGAATATTGCCGATTTCGGTCATTACTTCTTCCATCGTATTGAAGCGATGGTCGATATTAGCCTTGGGATTATTGATAAACAGATCGTAAACTATGCCGGGATTGCAGGTCAGGTTGCCAAGCAGCCTGGCAATCGGCGCAATTTCATAGGGGTTGGCCGAATCAGCCGAAAATATAACCTGAGTCGGTCGTTTAACGCCGTTTTTGTCGAAGCCGATATCACGTACCAGATCAACCGACAACAGTCCGTCAGCCATCAGGGTGCTTTCGAGCCGGAAGCCGGGCGGGGTTTCTCCTGCCGGGGTTTTGAAAGTGCCGATGACGTCACGGAACCGGTCTGTTACCCCGATTGCTTTGACGGCACGGTTGAGCTGTTTGAAATCAGCGGCCGAAATATCCAGATTCTCAATCCGGTTGACGAAATCCTCATCACCCTTGACAGCCGGTTTGTCGAGGCCTGCAAGGGTATAGCTGATTCCCAGATTGCCTTCGCCGATCGAGCGATAATTGACATGAAGCATAGTATCCTCCTTAGTGGCAACGTTTTCAGTCGACCATGTTGTATTAACGTGTTGTCTTGACTGTGTGTGACTTTTTAACTGCTGAAAAATTACTTTTACGCGTCAACTATGTTGTACTTGTATATACAACTATATATTACTTTCAATCTCTGCTGTTGTCAAGCACACAAACGTTGCATTCCGGCGAGATCAACCAATGTATATACCGCCGTTAATGTCAAGCGTTGCGCCGGTGGCAAATCCTGCTGCCTCAGAGGCGAAATAAACAACAGCCGAGGCGATTTCAGCCGGTGTGCCAAAGCGGCCGACCGGGATGGAGGCGGTAACTTTAGCGTATTCTTCTGCTGTATAGCCCTTGACGATATCACTGCTGGTAGGGCCTGGCGCTACTACATTGAAGGTGGTTCCGGTTGAGGCATATTTACGTGCCAGGCTGCGCATAACCCCAAGGATTGCAGCTTTGGAAGCGGAATAAGCAATGCCCGAACTAATGCCGCCGCCACGGCCGGCATTGGATGAAACGCTGATAACGCGTCCTGCCGGGCTGCGAAGTATCGCCGGCAGGGAATATTTGAGCATGAAAATAACACCCTTGAGGTTTATATCCATCACTTTATCCCATTCAGTTTCGGTGATATTATCAGGCCAGGCAGTGCTGAGAATTCCAGCGTTATTGACCAGAATATCAATCCGACCGTATGTTCTTTCGACTTCTGCGACTGCTGCTTCAATATTGGCAACATTACTTACATCTACCTTGAAAAATTGTGATTCGCCGCCCGCAGATTCGACTTCCTTAACAGCCTCAGCCCCGGTTGCCGGATCAATATCAAAAATCAGCGGCAGCACACCATCTTTTGCCAGAGCTACTGCTATGGCTCGGCCAATGCCTTTACCGGCACCTGTTACAATTGCGACTCTTTTTTCTACCATGCTTTTCCTCCTCAATTTTAAACAGTTTGCCAGCCTGCGCTTCTGTCGAAACGAGGCTGGCGAAACTAAAATTAACGGGCTTAACTGCGACCGGAAAAAGTTTTATTCCTGATAGTCAGCATATACTGACCGTCTTTATCTGGCGATTACGCGCTCGACAGCGGCCACTACATTTTCGGGTGTGAAGCCGAATTCGCGGAACAGCACCGGTGCAGGAGCTGAAGCGCCGAAGTGGTCAATCCCGATAACTTCACCGTCAAGGCCGACATAGCGGCACCAGGGCATTGTCGCGCCTGCTTCAACAGCTACACGGGCTTTAATTGCAGCGGGCAGAACCTTAGCCTTGTATTCTTCATCCTGCTCTTCAAAAACTTCTGTTGAAGGCATTGATACAACGCGAACATGAATATTGCGTTCCTTGAGTTGCTCATAAGCCTGAACCGCGATTTCAACTTCGGAGCCGGTAGCAATTATGATCGCCTGCGGATTTTCGGAATCCTTGAGGATATAGCCGCCCCGCATTGCAATCGGCCCGCTTTCGTCCAGTGTCGACAGGTTTTGCTTGGCAAGCGCCATAGCTGTAGGGCCTTTGCGGGAAAGCGCCTGAATATAGCCGGCAGCCGTTTCTTTACCATCGGCCGGACGCCAGACAGTGACGTTAGGTGTGGCCCGCAAAGCAGTCAGGTGCTCAATCGGTTCATGGGTGGGACCGTCTTCGCCGACTCCGATACTATCGTGGGTCAGGACAAAAATTGACGGCAGATTCATGATCGCCGCCAGACGAATAGCAGCCTTCTGGTAATCACTGAAGACAAGGAAAGTCGCGCCGTAGGCAAACAAGCCGCCGTGCAGTATCAGGCCGTTGACTATATCCGCCATCGCGAATTCACGCACGCCGAAATGGATGTTGCGGCCAGCGTAATTTTCCGGGCTCAACCAGTCGATACCCTGCATCTCAGAGTAGTTGGAATGTGCGAGGTCGGCGCTGCCGCCGATAAAGTTCGGTAATTTGTTTCCCAACATCGTAAGAATCATTTCGCTGGCTTTACGGGGTGCCAGCTCACCGCTGAAATTCCAGAAATCGGGATCAGCAACCAGATCCGGCAGTTCACCTGCCAGCTCGCTTCTATATGCGGCTGCCAGCTCGGGATACTTTACTTCCCACTCGGCAAAAAGTCTGTTCCATTCGCTCTCAGACTCAGCCAGTGCAGCCTTCTGCTCTGCCATGTAATCGTAAACTTCCTGCGGTACCGCAAAGGCTTCGCTGAGCGGCCAGTTATAGTATTCCCGTGTTTTGGCAATATTTTCCACGCCTAACGGGTTACCGTGAGTTTTTTCAGAGCCGGCCAGAGGTGTGCCGTAAGCAATCTGGGTTTTAACAATGACCAGCGAAGGCTTCCCGGTCTCCGCTTTTGCTTCTTCCAAAGCCTTTTTAACCGCTGCGGTATCATTGCCGTCTTCAACGCGAAGTACCTGCCAGCCATAGGCTTCAAAGCGCATACCGACGTTTTCAGTCATTGCCAGGTCGGTATCACCCTCGATGCTGATGCGATTAGAGTCATAAATGGCAATCAGTTTGCCCAGCTTCAGTGTGCCCGCCAGAGAAGCGGCTTCACTGGCTACGCCTTCCATCATGCAGCCGTCGCCCATCATGGTATAAGTCCAGTGGTCGACAATCGGGTAACCGGGACGGTTAAAGCGGGCTGCTTTATGTGCTTCTGCCAGTGCCATGCCTACGGCAGTGGCAATGCCCTGGCCGAGTGGCCCTGTCGTTGTTTCAATGCCTACGGTATGACCGAATTCGGGATGTCCGGGTGTTTTGCTGCCCCATTGCCGGAAGTTTTTGATTTCCTCAAGCTCGAGACCGTAATCAAAAAGATGCAGCAGTGAATAAATCAGCATTGAAGCATGGCCGACGCTAAGTACAAAACGGTCGCGGTTCGGCCAGTCGGGATTGCCGGGGTTATGTCTCATAACCTCCGACCATAGAGTATAAGCCATGGGGGCGGCGCCGATCGGGGTGCCGGGATGCCCTGAATTTGCTTTTTGGACTGCATCCATTGAAAGTATGCGGATGGAATTGATCGCCAGTTGGTCAAGTTCTTTTGATCTGTTCATGGTTACCCTCCTGTATTTGCTAAACAATGATCAAACCGGTTCGTTGCTTTCGTTATTGTTAATAATTTTACATCTAAAAATCAGTCAGGACTGTAACAACATCCATTGCCTCATAACTTATTGAAGAAACTGAAAATACGATCTGCTGCATAGACAATTTTTTCGTGACCATAGTCAGGGCTGAGCAGCATATGCTTGGGACACAGCAGTTTATTGTAAATCGCGAACTGGGTAGAGGGCGCACACAGGGTATCCATCAGCCCTGTTTGCCACAAAACCTCTGCTTTAACATGAACGGCAAAATTCTGTACATCTATATAACCCAGCCGCTCGTAGAATTCAGCCTCACGTTCATGCAAAGGATCGTATTTACGGAAATAAAGCCGGAAGCCTTCGTAGGCACCCTGGTCGAGATCAAGTTCGACCATCCGGCGAAAATCCGACAGAAACGGATGAATCGGGGCGCAGCGGGCAATGCGGGGGTTCAGAGCGGCTGTAACAAGCGCGAGCGCGCCACCCTGTGAATTGCCGCTAGTGCCTATTCTATCCGGGTCAACGCCTTCGAGCGACATCAGGATTCGTGTCATCTGCACAGCATCCAGATATACTGAACGGTAAAACAGCTTATCCGGATCCGGATCGGCAACACCGCGGACAATATGGCCGAACAAAGTCGGACCGATGGCATTTGTTGGATCTGTGGACAGGCCGCCCTGTCCGCGGACATCAAGCGACATTACTGCTCTGCCGGCATAAGCGTGCGGCAACAGGTCGAACCAGTCGCCGCTATGATGGGTGTAGCCGTGAAACAAGGCCACGCCGGCCCTTCCGTCTGCAGCAACAGCCTCAGGTTGCACCAGCTTGCAGCGAATAACTGCATTTCCAACGCCGTCAAACCACAGGTAACTGCAGCTCAGACCAGGTGCCTCAAAATCAGCGGGCTCAAGCCGGTATTCCAGGGCACCAGGCAAGGCGTCGAGTTCAGCCAGGGCGCGATCCCAGTACTCTGTAAAATCTGCCGGCAGCGGACTCTTGCCGCGGTATTCCTTCAATTCGGCCATACTCATTTCAAAGGCAGGCAATTTACTTTCCTCCTGAAAATTCCTGAATTTCCCGTATTCCATTTCTTCCGATCTAACACAGCCGGCAACTTAACGCTGCCGGCTGTGTGGCCATCTTTTTACTGTTTTTTTGAGTTCAGTTCTTTTTCATAAGCCTCATGGATCAAACGGCCGATTCCTTTCATGGCAGAATTATCAACGCCTTCAAAAGAGAACTGAGGGAACATCTGCCTTTTGTAATCGAATAAAGCGCCGGCACCGCCACCGGTGAAGTAGATCGTATCGTCAAGTTTGCCGGCAAAGCGCTGGAAATCGTCCATGCCGTCCTTCAGCTGACCGATCATTCCTTTTACCAGACCAACCAGCATGTCATCACGGGATGTAGCCAGAGTCAGGCCTGTTACCGTGGCGGCCTTGTTGATAACACTGCAGCGATCGCCGGCCAGATAGGGTGTCATCAGAACATCAGTATCGAGTTTGCCTAACAGGCTGGGGAGATATTCGTCAAAAAATTCCGACTTACTCATTTCACGGCAGAAATTATCGTAGAACCAGTTGAGGCTTTCGCCGCCGGCTCCGATCAGATTCATCACAACCCAATGACCATCGTTGCAGGCAGGACGCAGCAGATAACGGCCTGTGGCATGAGGTTTGTCTGTGCACATGGCCATAACCTCAACTGTTCCGGTTGAGTTAAGCAGCGTGCCATTAGTGTCACAGCCGGCCCCGTATACGGAACAGGCAGTATCGCCGCCGCCGGCAATTACCAGAATTCCCTCCGGCAGGCCGGTAATTTTTGCGGCTTCAGGAGTTATCCGGCCGGCTTCTTCGTAACACATTTTAATTTCCGGCAGAATATCGCGGCGGATATCGAAGGTCTCGCAGATTTCTTCGCTCCAGCCGGTCATGCCTACTGTATCAAAAAGTCCGTTAAAGCCGGCATTGGTCGGATCAATTACGAAGTTGCCTGTAAGCCGGGCAATGAAATAGCTGGTCGTATGTCCGAATTTGTAGGCTTTGTTGTATATCTCCGGTTTATTGTCCCGCATCCACATCAGGCTGGTTATTGACATGCCGCCGGGGCAGGGTACGTTGCCGGCAATTGAGATGAAACGTTCTTCACCGAACTTTTCAACGATTTCCAGGCCCTGTTTTTCGCTGCGCCGGTCAAGATGAATAATGCCGTTATCAAGCGAGTTGCCCTGTTCATCCATCAGAATCAGATCAGGGCAAAGGCCGGAAAAACCCATTGCCTTTACATTGGGCAGGTATTCGCGTAAACCTTCCAGCGAGCGCAGAAACGAAGCAAACAGTTCGTTAGGGTCAATTTCGACCGCCAGTCCGTTAGTGATGTAACTATGCGGTGACCTTGTTTCAGCTACCAGGTTCATGTCAAGATCAAATAAACCTGTTTTTACGGAAGAGGTTCCGCAGTCAATCCCGAGAATGTATTGTGGTGCATTCATACTTCTTTCCTCCTGATCAGTTCACGTTGGTTGAATACGGAAGCCGGTTCACGGCCTTCAACAGCAGCAATAATGCCTTCAGCAGCGGCGGTAGCAACCCGGAGTACACATTCCTGCGTCAGAGCGGCGCTGTGCGGTGTCATGATCAGATTCTTCGCCTGCAGCAACGGGCTTTCCATGGGAACAGGCTCCTGTGAAAAAACATCCAGACCGGCACCGGCTATCTGTCCGGAATTCAGTGCCGCCGCCAGGGCAGCTTCGTCAACAATGCCGCCGCGGGAGGTATTGATCAGAATCGCTCCGGGTTTGAATTTTGTCAGTGTCTCAGCGTTGATCATGTTCCTGGTTTCATCTGTCAACGGTAAGTGGATTGAAATAAAATCGGACTGCCGGTAGATATCCTCGATGTCTTTTACCAGCTCGATTCCCTCTGGTGCGGTTTTCAAATAGGGGTCGTAGCCTAAAACCTTCATGTTGAAACCCAGACGACACTTCTGCGCGACAAGGCGTCCGATTCCACCACAGCCTATCAGGCCAAGAGTTTTCCCGTCGACATCAATCGGCAGATTCAGACGGCGGGCTTTGAAATTATCGTCACGAATACTGCCGTCCAGGAAAAACAGCTGCTTGGCCAGCGCCAGAATCAAAGTAACGGCGTGTTCTGCAACGGAAACAGCATTTGCTGTTGGCGTATTCAGTACCATAATTCCCCGCTCGCTGGCAGCGGCAATATCAACATTATCGACGCCGACGCCGGTGCGCGAGATAACTTTAAGCTCGGGTGATATATCCATAAGTTCGGCTGTGAATTTAACCCAGGTTCCCAGAAATACTGCGTAAGCACCTTTGAGTTTTTCTCTAAGATCTTCAACGCTGCCTTCATTGACCTGTACAACTTCGGCCTTTTCGGCCAGCATAGCCACAATCTGCGGATTGGTTTTTTGAGCGATCACTACTTTTTTCAAAGCTTTTCTCCTTTATCCCAGCCAGGTTTTACGGTGCTGCCGCGACACATATGATTTGCACATAAAAAGTGGCCTTGCCCAGTGAATTAATCCTACATTCAGCATAGTCAAGGCCACTTTCAGTGTCAAGCACCTTATACTTGTATTAACTTGTTATAGCAGCTCATCAGTCAACGGGAATAATTAGGTGTTTTTATTACTTTTCGGATTTTTCTGTTGCTTTCATTAATCCGTATCTCTCTGCCTTATTCTTTGTCAGCCCATCAGTTTTGCCAGGATATTGTCAATTTCTGTCAGTTTTTCGCGTTGATCTTCCGGATTACCGCTGGCAGTGGCTTCCATTACACAGTGTTCTATGTGACTGTGAATAATTTCGCGGTTCACCCTTTTTAAGATCGCCTGAGTTGCCAGCAGCTGGTTAGAAATATCGATACAATAACGATCGTCCTCAACCATCTTCAGGATTCCGTCAAGCTGGCCGCGCGCTGTCTTCAAAAGTCTTGAAATCTGCTTATTATCTGCTTTCATTCATTCACCTGCTTATTTATTGAACAGACTTTTTTTCTCGCGGATTGAAACCGGTTCATAGCCGGCATCACGAACCGCAGCCAGCAAAACTTCATCTGATAACTCTTCAGTCATTGTAACAACAGCACTGTTGTTTTTCAGATTCACCTCAGCGCTTACGCCTGGCAGGGCATTAAGAGCTTTTTCAACACTGGCCTGGCAATGGGCGCAGGTCATACCATTAATTTTAATTTCTTTTTTCATTTTTAATCTCCTTATCTGGTTTCCAATTTTTGTTTTTGTTTGCATTTCAAGTCTCTTATCACTCATTCTTAGTTATCCGATTTCTCTCATTCTTAGTTAACAGAGCATTTTTAAATTTCAGAGTAAGTTATTTCGTTATAATTGCTTTGGCTGTCATTTCCAGGTACGGTTTGAGGGCTTGAAGCTGCGTAACCGCAGGGCATTTGTCACAACACTCACTGAACTCAGGCTCATGGCAGCGGCAGCAAACATCGGGCTTAAACGCCAGTTAAGCAACATATAGAAAACACCGGCTGCCAGTGGAATGCCGGCTGTGTTATAGGCAAAGGCCCAGAACAGATTCTGTTTGATATTGCGAATTACAGCTTTACTTAATTCGACCGCTGTAACGGCATCCTGCAGATCACTGCGCATCAGCACGATGTCAGCTGATTCAATCGCGATATCGGTGCCGGCGCCGATCGCAATGCCTACATCGGCACGGGCCAGAGCCGGCGCATCGTTGATGCCATCACCAATCATAGCGACTTTCTGGCCATTTTCCTGCAGACGACGGATCTCCGCTTCTTTATCCTGCGGCATAACCTCAGCCACAACCCGATCTATATCGAGCTGACGGCGAATAGCCTCTGCTGTTCGCTGGTTGTCACCGGTGAGCATCACAACATTAATACCCAGCTTTTTAAACTGCCTGATTGCGTCTCTGCTGGTCGGCTTGATAACATCCGCCACCGCGATTACACCCAGCGGCCGGCCGGAATCGGCAAAGTAGAGCGGAGTCTTGCCGTCAGCTGAAAATTCGTCGCCCTGAGTCTGCAATTCAGAAATATCAACATTCTGTTCGCGCATAAAAGCCGGATTACCAGCCAGCAGCAACCGGCCTTCAATTTCTGCGCCGATACCGCGGCCGGGAACTGCTTCAAACTCATCCGTTGGCAACAGCTCCAGTCCGTCAGCTTCAGCGCGGCCGATAATCGCATCTGCCAGCGGGTGCTCTGACGGTTTTTCGATCGAGGCGGCCAGTTGCAGCAGGACCTGCGGATCTACATCCCCTGCCGGTACAATGTCTGTAACCTGCGGTTTGCCTTCAGTGATCGTGCCGGTTTTGTCGAGGACAACGGTATTTACAGTATGGGCAATTTCAAGTGCCTCGGCTGATTTGATCAGGATGCCGTGCGTTGCTCCTTTGCCTGTACCGACCATGATTGCGACCGGTGTCGCCAGACCAAGTGCACAAGGGCAGGAAATTACCAGGACTGCAATACCGATCGAAAGCGCGAATTCAAAGCCGTAGCCAAGCAGCAGCCAGACAACAGTCGCGGCCAGCGCAATTGTAATTACTACGGGTACGAAGATACCGCTGATCCGGTCGGCCAGTTTGGAAATAGGAGCCTTGGATGAGGACGCTTCTTCAACCAGCTGGATTATCTGAGCCAGGGTCGTGTCGCCACCGATCTTTTCAGCTCGAAAGACAAAATAACCTGATTTATTGATTGTGGCGGCAGAAACCTTGTCACCAACCTGTTTTTCTACCGGCATGCTTTCGCCGGTCAGGGCAGCCTGATCTATCGAGGTCCGGCCTTCGACTATGACACCGTCGACAGGTATGCTTTGTCCCGGACGGACAATAATCAGGTCGCCCACTAGTACCTCTTCAACCGGCAGCTCGATTTCCTGCCCGTCGCGGCGTACGACAGCGGTTTTAGGTGCCAGGTTAATCAACTGGTTTATCGCATCGGATGTTTTACTTTTCGAACGTGTTTCCAGGTATTTGCCTAAAGTAATCAGGGTCAGAATTGTAGCGGCAGATTCGAAGTAAAGGTCGTTCATGTAATGGTGAACAACCTCCAGCTGACCTTGCCCCATGGCATGATTCATCCGGAAAATAGCGAATACGCCATACAGGAATGCGGCACCGGAGCCTATCGCGATCAGAGAATCCATGTTGGGATTGCGTCGCCGGAGAGTCTTGAACCCGACCTGATAATACTTGTAATTTACAATCACTATCGGCAGAGTCAGTAAAAACTGCAGAAAGGCAAAATTTGCCGCGCCTTCGACGCCATGCAGCCAGGCTGGCAGAGGCAGGCCTATCATGTGCCCCATAGCCAGATAAAGCAAAGGGATCAGGAATGCGAATGAAACCCACAAACGAATGCGCATTGTGTGCATTTCTTCAGCGTACACGTCACGAATGCGGTCGGCTCCGCGCCGGGCACCTTCAGCCGCGGCTTTCTGCCCCGCCGGCACTGCCGCCACAGCCGGCATGGCACTGTAGCCTGCATCCGACACAGCTTTTACAATTGCTTCACTGTTTATTGATGAATCATCATAGTCAACAACCATG
The DNA here is from genome assembly GCA_964581135.1 of uncultured Oscillospiraceae bacterium. Taxonomy (GTDB): domain Bacteria; phylum Bacillota; class Clostridia; order Saccharofermentanales; family UBA5734; genus JAXGXQ01. The sequence goes on along the minus strand of CAZOMW010000001.1, from coordinate 18,717 downwards.
TCATTTGTTAACAGATTGACATTGACATTATTGACGCCCGGCATCTTACTGACGGCCTTGGCGATACTGGCCTGACATGCTGAGCAGGTCATCCCTTTTATATCAAATTTTTCCTTCATCCGATCACTCCTTACTCTACACCCCAGTGGGGTGTGTCAAAGATGATTATGCCCCCCGATTCCGGATATGTCAAGCACCTGCCGGACAAATCCCTTTCGGCACTTAATCTGCATCAATCAGAAAATAACAGGCTCGATACCAGGCGGTAATTTCTTTCAGGGTTTGACCAGTTCAATCCTGCTGCCGCTGGTTGAGCCGTGCACGATAACCTTATGCTCGATTCGTTCCTTGAGCTCAGTTACATGGGAAATAATTCCAACCAGTCGATTGCCGGTTGTAAGACTGTTGAGAATACTGATTGATTGTTCCAGCGATTCGCTGTCGAGCGCTCCGAAACCCTCGTCAATAAACAAGGTATCAATTTCAACCCCGCCGGCATATTGCTGCACAATATCGGAAAGTCCCAGTGCTAAAGCCAGCGAAGCCTTGAATGATTCGCCGCCTGATAAAGAACGCACCGGCCGGCGCAAACCTGTGTACTGATCCAGAACTTCTATGTCCAGACCGGTCTGGGAGCGCAGATTTGAAGCTTCCTCCTGCCGCAGAAGCGTAAAACGGCTGCCGGTCATAAGTGACAGGCGTTTGTTGGCTTCAAGCAGTACCTGTTCAAAGTAAGAGGCCTGCACATACTGTTCAAACGCGAGCTTTTGCCTGCCTGTCAATTCGCCATTGGCGGTTTTGGCAAGGCCGCTGATTAAAGAGTACTTCTCTTCTTGTTCCAACCGCTTTATCTCAGTTTTTTGCAGTTCAGTCGTCAGGCGACGATTGCTCTCCAGCCGGAGGTAGATCTTTTTTTCCTGGTCTGCCTGACTGGCTTTCAGTTCTGTGGCTTTTTGCTGTTCAGTTTGCAGGCCGGAGATATCAACAGTCTGTTTCTTATCTGTGGCCTTTTCCAGACGTTTAATCTGATCTGCTGTGCGATTGCATTCAGCCTTAAAAGCTGATAATGAATCGCGACCGGCAATCAGCTCTGACTCCGGCAGCAAAGCCTGTTTATAATCAGTTTCATCGGTAAAACCAAAAGTCTTTAATGCTTTCTTATATTCCTCACTCGCCTTTTCTGAAAGGTTCTGCACGGAAGGCAGACGTGTTTTCTCTGCCTGAAGCAGTGTCTGTTTTGCCTTTAGTTTGTCGCTTTCCTGCTCATAATTGCTTTGGGCAAGCTGCAAAGCTTTTTTCAACTGCTGACTGTACTCCGCCGCTGTTTTGAGTTTCTGCTGTGCAGCCGCCAGATCCGGACAGGCTAATTCACGGCGCAGATTTGCCAGATCGCGTTCTGCGGCACTGATGGCTGCTGTCAGTTCATTATGTTCACTATTCAGATCCGCCAGCCGTTTATCATCCTGCTGACGCTGCTTTTCAGCCTCTCCGGTCTCCCGGATAATCTCGACCCGGCGTTTAGAAAGATTCGCCAGATTCTGCCGAGAGGCTTCAGCTTCTTCTGCTTCGAGCTCAAGCGCGGCAAGTGCCTGCTGCAAGACGGTGTGCAGTTCATCTATCTGCATGGGAACCGGGTCAATTTCAACAATATCTGCTGTCCGTGCGCGGATATTTTTCAGTTCAGTTGTCAGTTTGCTTTGCAGTTCACCCGCTTTAGTGCTGGCATTCTGCACTTGCATCTGCAGTTTGTCACAATGCTCACTTAAAAATCGCAGCTGTTCCTGTTTCGGAGCCTGTTCTGTCATTACTGCCTTAAGTGGATGAGACAGCGAACCGCAGACAGGGCACGGTTGACCGGGCTGCAGCTCGGCAGCAAGCAGACCGGCCTGCTGATCGTAAAACAGTGCTTCCTGACTGCGGAATTTCAGCTGTGTCTGCTGATATAACTCCTGCTGCTTTTTATAGTATTGCCTGGCCTGATCACATTCTTCCGTCAGCTTGCCAGCTGTTTGCAAACCTCCCATCAGCTGCTTTATAGTTGTCCGAGTCTGGTTAAGAATCCCGATCCGACTATTTATAGTAACCAGTTGCCGGTCAACATCGGTTAAAGTCTGCAGCTCTGCGGCCAGTTTGTTGTTGTTTTGCTCAAGTGCCTCCTTGGAGATCCGCAGCTGCAGGTGCTCCGCCTCCAGCTTAATTTTCTTTTCACGCTGAGGCACAAGCTCTCGGCTGAGCTTGTCCAGCTCCTCATATCCGGGCAGCGACGCAGTCAGAGCGCGTACCTCTGCCGCGGCTTGTTCGCGCAACGGCTCGCGTTCCAGTTCCTGCTCGAGTGCTTTTTGCAAAGCTGCTATAACGGGCAGGAGTTTTCCCACCTCGGTCTCCAATTCAGCAATATGGGCTGTCAATCCCGCAAGCGCGTTATTTTCACGCTGATAATCCTTTTCAGATGGCTGAATCTTGTTTTCAGCGAGTTCGGCGCGCTCAATTTGCTTTGCTAACGCTTTCATAGCCGGTTCTCTGGCAGTAAGGCGTTCTGCAGCAGCCTGAGCCGCTGCCAGGTCAGCAAACTGCTGATTAATATACTCTGCCGCCGCGATTTGTTTTGTCAGATCATCAATCTGTTTACCAAGGATTGTGTTCTGGTCACAGAGCAATTTATCGGTATATGCATCTGCCTTGTTCTGGGCAGACAGGAGCTGCAGGACATCACTAGCGGCATGAACGCTCTCCTGCGCCAGAAGCGCTTGCAGTTCAGCTGCCGCAGGGTTTGTGTCATCTACGACAATCGAAGCCATGCTTTGCAGCTCGCTGCGTTTCAGCTCTTCACAGCTCTCTCGTAACTCTTTTTCCTGCTGCTTTAGCAGATCCTGAACCCGCAGGTAAAAGCCGGTAGCAAAAAGCCGCCGGAAAATTACGGCCCTGTCCTTGCTTTCTGCCAGTAATAAACGCAGAAACTCGCCCTGGGCGATCATAGCAATCTGCTTAAACTGGTTATGGTCGAGCCCCAGAAGTTCAACCACAGACTGGGTTACCCTGCGGTCGCCGTCAATTACAGTTTTGTCAGGCAAGGTCAGCCAGGCTTCTGCTTTCTGGCGAGTCAGGCCTTCGCCGCGCATGCTGGGGCGGTCATAGGCGGGATTGCGATAAATTTGATACTCGCTGCCGCGATGCCGGAAAGTCAGCTCTACATATGTTTTTGTATCCGGATCAGAGAAATCACTGCGCAGTGTTTCGGTTGTACGGGTACTGCCGCTGGTTTCACCGAAAAGAGCGAAAGTAATCGCATCGAAAATTGTCGTCTTGCCGGCTCCGGTATTGCCTGTGATTAAAAACAAACCGCTGTCGAGGAATTTTTCAAAAGGGAGTTCGCAGCGTTCAGCATAGGGCCCGAAGCCGCACATGACCAGATGAAGCGGCTTCATGATTCCCCTCCTGCCTCCACCATTACCCGGCTGAGAACTTCCTCCTGCTCAGCAGTTAGTTCGGTGTTGTTTTGGATTTCATAAAAATCACTGAACAACTCCAGCGGTGAGCGGGTTGCAGCGTTGAGCCCCGCGACAACTGTACCCGTCTGGCTTTGGGTACGCCGGTTATCGAATTCCAGCGTCAGCAGGTTGGGGTAATTAATCCGCAGCTGACCGAATGGGTCGATCAGTTCCCGTTCATCAGTAAGAGTCGCGCGTATATAGTCGTGGCAGACTTCACCACCGATTGTCTCGGCCGCTCTGGCCGCTTCGACAAGCTCAGCCAGTGGTCCCCTGATAGTACGAAGATCGTGCTTCGGTTTTAAAGGTAAAACAGTGATCTGCAGGTCATCGCGGCTGTTAAAGTCAACCATACTGATACCCTTTGTATGATTGGCTTCAGAGAAAGAATATTTCAAGGGTGAGCCGGCATACCTGACGCCCGGGCGACCGATTGTCTGCGGACCATGGATGTGGCCAAGCGCGACATAATCAAAAGCCTCGAAAACAGACAAATCGATGTTATCAAGACCACCGATATTAAATGTTTCAGATTCAGAACGCTCCGGCTCCCGGCCACTGTTAGTGACGAACTGATGAGCCAGCAGAATATTGCGAGCGCCAGGATCTGGAGCGTCAGCCTCGATTATGGTACGAACCGTATCTTCATAGGTTTCAAGCACCGCATCAGGGAACCAGGGGCGGACAAAGGCAGGTTTTACAAACGGCAGCAGATAAACATGTACCGGACCGGACTCATCCGTAATTTCGATACGCTGCAGCTCCCCGTTAAAGGTGCCGCTGATATGGATACCCTGATCGCGCAACAAACGGCTGGCAAAATTGAGCCTTTCAGGCGAATCATGGTTGCCGCTGATCAGGAAAACCTGCGCACCGGTGGCAGCCAGGTCTGTCAGAAAATCATCCAGAACACTGACTGCTTCACCAGTTGGTACACTACGGTCGAAAATATCACCGGCGATCAATACTGCGTCAGGTTTATGCTCCGATGCCAGGCTGACTGTCTGAGCCAGGACAAATTTCTGATCTTCAAGCAGGTTTACACCGTGCAGCTGTTTACCGATATGCAGATCCCCTAAATGAAAAAACCGCACTTATGTCTCCTTTTTTGTTGCGTCAGATGTAAACAGACGAAGTGTTTCAATTGTCTGTTTATGAAAACCACCAATCAAGCGGTTCAGATACGCTTCCGGACCTGCTTCGGCAAGTGCAGGCGCAAGGTCAATAGCGTAATTCACTGCTGTCAACGCATCCGTACAATGAGAGCTGTCGAAGACAGCGTTTGCCTGTTGACGGCCGATTGCCGCCAGATCATAACGTTTGCCGCCGTCAATCTGCGATTTGAAAACCTGCAACAGTGTCCGCCGCAGTTCCTCCCGGCCGGAAACATCGAGCGAAATGCGCTCAGCTTCATTTACCCAGTCGAGTGAACGCCAAACCTCACAGCCGTAAATTTCCGCAGGGCGTTCCTTAACCGGTAAAGACCGCAGAGCCTCGATGACCCGGACGCAAACAGCAACATGGGTGGGGTGACGGTCCGCAGGCTGATGTGTATAAAGCACCGCCGGCCTGGTCAAGGCCAGCAGCTGCAGCAAGTCATTGCGGAGAGGAGAAGTGTCTGCAATGTCGGTACTTTTGATATCGGCGCTGCTGTGGTTCAGCAATACCACCGCTGAGTAGGCGCCTGCTTCGGCAGCCTGCAGCTGCTCCCGGCGACGCAACCTAATCAGGTCGGCATCAGAGGCATCAGCATAACTGCCGTTTCTGGGACTGCCGGCGCCGTTAGCAGCAATTACAGCTGTAAAGTGAAGGTCGGATTGTTGGTAACAGGCCAGAATCCCATGTTGAGCCATAATTTCAACGTCATCAGGGTGAGCGCCGACAGCCAGATGGGTTGTCCGGCGCAGCGCCTCAACCGGGTCGCTGCCGTCCGGAACATATATTTCAGCCAACCAGTTAAGGCCGGAAACTGTTGCCATCAAGCGCTCCTTTCGCTGCAGCATAACTAGGGTTTTCGTAATTAAGCTGATTTAGCGATTACAGCCGCGGGCATCCACTTTGAGCATCTTTTCCAGTTTTTCTCCACGCATACCATACATTTCGTCCACCATATTTGGCAGCAGGCAGACATGATTGGGAATAATTGTTATCTTTTCGCCGATGCTGAGTTTAAGGCGCGATTCTGACCTCAGAAATCCGTGTTCTTCATTAAGCTTGACAATCTGGATCCTTGGATCCTCAATAATATAACCGTATCCCGGTCGCTGCGGATTTGTTTCCGAGGTAAGTGTTTTGGATCCGGCATCAATAATTGCCGAATACTCATCCGGACGGCTGATAACTGTTGCAATACAGGTTAAAGCGCAGTCCTCCTGCCGGGCATAGCCGATAACCAGCTGTGAAACATCATTGAATATATAAGTACCCGCTCTTACCTCAGTCAGACCTTCCAGACATTCCGCGTTTTTGGAGCTAAAGGAAGAGCCGCCGCTGAGAATATCCATTGTCAGTCCTTCCGCTCGCAGCAGCTCGGCTGTCCGGATAATTTCATCGCGTTCGCGCAGACTTTTTTCAATCACATTTACCGGCGAATCCTTCTTGCCGATACCGCCGCCGAAGTACAGGATACCGACAACTTTGATTCCAGTAAGGTTCCTGATTTTGCGGGCGAATTCAACTGCCGGTTCACCGGGCTTAAGACCACCGCGGTCAATTCCGCCGTCAATTTCGATCAGCACTTCAACCGGACTGCCAAGCCGTTCGCCAACTGTAGCAATACCCGCTGCTCCGGCTTCACTGTTGACTATTGTTCGAAGAGTGATGCCCTGTTCCAGCAAAGCCTGCAGCCGCTGCAACTTATCCTCACCGATCAGCGGAAAGGCGACAAGAATATCATCGAAACCGGCTGCTGCCATAACTTCCGCTTCACCGAGTTTGGCGCAGGTTATGCCTCTGGCGCCGAGCTCAACCTGACGTTTTGCCAGTTCCACGCTTTTGTGGGTTTTGATATGCGGTCGGTGATTTATTCCATACTTGCGGCTGTTTTCCACCATTGTCCGGATGTTGGTGTCGACCACATCCAGGTCCACCAGAATTGCGGGTGTAGGTATTTCGGAACGGTTCATACTCTTCTCCTTAATTCAGCTCCTGTGCCTGCCGGTAATGCAGCGCTCTAAATCCTGAGGTTAAATAAAAGCATCAGCCAGCCAGTCGTTCCGCAAAGGCAACAACAATCGGCATCGTGATGACAGAAAAGATATTAGTTATGGTAACAACCTGGGTGCCAAGCATTACATCTCCATTATACCGTTCAGCCAGAAGGCAGCAATTTGCCGCCGCCGGCAGTGCCATGGTAAGAGCTGAAGCCGTCAGCATCAGACCGCGGAAACCCACCAGCCACATCGCTACAGTTACAGCAAGGGGAATTCCCAGCAGACGTAAAAATACCAGCACATAAACACGGGCGTTTGAGAAGAAAGCACGTAAAGGGAAATTGGCGGTAATCATTCCAACCGTCAGCATGCCAACAGGTGAAAGGCAGGCTGCCAGCGAATCAATACTGGCTTTTACCGGAGCCGGAAAACGAATTTGAAAGGCCATGACAAACAGAGAAACAACCAGAGCGATGATCGGCGGATTAATAAAAACCTGGCGGAAAGACAGCCGTTCCTTATTGTCGACACCACGCTGCATCACAACGGTTCCAAAGGAATTGAACGCAAAACGCATGATCAGCACATACATTGTCATATAAAAAAGACCCCGATCGCCATATACTGCCGTAAGAATACCGACGCCGACAAAACCGAAATTTGAGAACATCAGCGAAAAATAAACGATATTAGATGACGGTATTTTCATTTTCAGGATACGAACAACCGCAAAAGAAAGAAAAAAGGCAAAAATCAGGGTAACTGCCCCGGCGATAATCAGGATAGAGCCTTCACGAATCATTGCCGCGGTCATTGGTGCTGAAAACGACTTGATCAGCGAAGCCGGCAGAAAAACCGAAATGCAGACCCAGGATAAGAATTGGGTGATTGCCTGATTTGATATGTGCAGTTTCCCGATCGCGAGACCAATGAACATGATTATGAACAGCGGTGCTATCTGCTGCAAAACAACTAAAACACTCATTAGATTATGATATCATTTTCCGCCGTGGTGTGGAAAGGCAACTTACCGTTTCTGTCCCACTCTGCCAGAACAGCTAAAGCTTCCGAGGCGGCCAGACAAGCTTTGGCTTCGCCGCCATTATCACCCCAGCGATCGAGCACCCGGTTGGAGACAACTGACAGAATCGCGCCCATCCGCATGTCATGCAGATAACCAACCACAAATTGAGCGGCAGCTTCCATTTCGATGTTGGTAACCCGGGCGGCCTGCAGATCAGGAATAATATGATCGGCAAAAGATGGCCAGTAACCCGAGCCATCCTCATTCAGAGGCCTGCCCTGGCCGATATAGAAGGAACCGACTGTATAACTCAGTCCCAATCCGTAGCGGAAGCCGAGCCGTTCGCAGGCCTGCATCAGCGCCATTACCACATAGGTATTGGCAAAGGCCGGGAATTCCGGTTCGATATAAGTGGCAGAGGTTCCGTCCTTGCGGACAGCCGCTACCGGGATAATCAGGTCGCCCAGATCATATTCCGGCACAATACAGCCGGTTGTGCCGACCCGGATACAGGTATGCACACCAAGCACATTCAGCTCATGAATGCAGATTTCCGAACTGGCGCCGCCGATGCCGGTTGAGATTGTTGCCAGAGGCACATCCTTGTACTTGCCAGTAACAGTTTTGTATTCACGGTAGGACGCGACCTCCCGGACTTCAGTCCAGTCCTGCGCAATAATCAGGGTCCGTTCAGGCGCACCGGGCAGGATAACGTAAGGCGGCACATCACCGGGCTTAAGCTGCAGATGATAAACTCCTTCATTTTCAGAGCGGGGCGCACTGGCCCGGTTGATTTTTTTATTATTCTCTGCTGGCTGCATATTGTCTTCCCTTTCTTAGCGCTGATTCCAGGCATAAATCCTGTTGTGCACAGAAGAGTCGCCGGTTCAGTTATTAATTCTTCGTGCGACATCAGTATTCAAGCGGCACCAGTTTCCATTAACTGCGACACAATCATCAGTTTAGCGCAGCAGCAACCTTTGCCGAAGTCTCTGTAACACGGGCTCGAATGTCTGCCAGATCAGCAGTCATTAAGTTGCCGCGTTCAACAACCTGACTGCCGTTGACAAAGACATCGCTTACATCCCGGCCGGTAGCGTTGTAGACCACAGATGAGGCTATATTTTCGTGTTTGCCGAGCCGCAACGGAGTCAGATGCGCCTGTTCAGTGTTTATCAGGATCAAGTCTGCACAGCGGCCGACTTCGATGCTGCCCGTTTCCTCACCAAGTCCGAATGCTTCAGCACCATTTAGCGTTGCCATATCCAGTACAGCCTGTACACTCAGGCTGCGAATGCCGGAGTTTACAGTGTGCAGTAACTGCATGCCTTTCATTTCACGAAATATGTCATTGCTGTTGTTCCACATGGCGCCGTCGGTACCCAGGCAGACACAAAGGCCGGTCTGAACCATTGCCGGAATCCGGGCAATCCCGTCCGCGATTTTCATCTCACATAGAGGTGTATTGACAATCTTTACATTGTACTTAGCCAGCAGTTCAAGATCATGCGGGGTCGTCCAGACGACATGCGAACCCAGGATTTTCTCGTGCAGACAGTTGTTTTGCGCCAGGTACTCAATCGGTGTGCAATCGTAAAGCGCCGCTATGCGTTCTACCCGCCAGTCAGTTTCAGCCAGATGACAAGTCAGAATAAGATCAAACTGGCTGCGTTTGGCTTCAACACGCTGCAAAAGAGTAGCAGAATAATCTTCTTCGGATAAGCCGCCAAGAACCGGGATCAGGCCGCAGTCCTGAGCCCTGGCTGCCAGCTCTGCCAGTCTGGTATCGCTCAGCAGCTCAGCCGGTCTGGTAAAATCGTAGCGGATATCTTCGCTAAGCGCGCCCTTAATACCAGTAGCAGCCATAGCTTCAGCCGAGCGTTCGCCCAAACCCCAGTACATGTTTTCGTTGAGGAAAGTTGTGCCTGAAAGCAGCGCTTCGCAATAAGTAAGCTGGCGAGAATAAAAACGATCATCATCATTGATTAATGTGTAGAACCAATCAGTGTCTGCAAAGGCTTCATTTTGCTCAAGTAAAGTCAGATCATCACCCAGACCGCGGGCAAAAGTCATATCACCATGGCAATGAGCGTTAAACAGCCCGGGCATCAGAATATGACCCGCAGCATCAATACGTTTTGCTGCCTCACCAGGGGCGATCGGCTTCTCACCGATCCAGGCAATCCGCCCCTCGCTGATACCGACACTGCCGATAAAAGGTACATAATCAGTGTGCGCCGAGAGGATAACAGCATTATTGATCGCAATTGCGAAAGGCATTACGCTCACCTCCGCCGGTTACTGGCAATTAAAAGATCTGAAAGCGTTCAAGAACATAAAGATAAAGCGGAAGTGCCATCATGCTGAAAGCAGTTGTAAATGTGACCAGCAGCGAGGCATATTCATAATCACTGCCTGATTCCTTGGACATAATTCCCAATTGTGTCATAACGGGCATTGTTGCCATCAAGAAGAAAATCTGTTTCATTTGTGTAGTAATGGGTATCGGCCTGAGCAGTAATACCATGAAAACCGGTGTTACCACAAAACGTGCCGCCATTACCAGAATCAGATCACGGGAAACCTTGGTTCGCTTGAAATCAGTCGCTCGGATAATGGCTCCGGTAAAGATCATGGCCAGCGGTGTTGTCATATTGCGCAGGCTCATGATTGGCGACATGATAAAATCCGGCAGCTCGATTCTGGTCAGAATTACCACAATTCCAAGGACAACCGCCATCAGCGGCGGTGAAGCCAGGCTGCGTAGAAAAAGGCGCACTATGCCGGCACGATTCCTGCTGCCGACTACAGTTGCGTCTGGACCGACTGCCAGCTGACGTGCTTTTTCACCATCCTGTCGCAGTAGTGTTACTCCTACTGTCCAGAACAGTGTAGTGTTGGCAAAGTAGTAAACCATGACATCGGGCATGGCAGCTTCGCCGAATATGGTTTCAACCACAACAAATCCAACCAGAACGACATTAGAAAACGTTACGGCATTTATGAAAACTCCGCGCCGGGTCGGATGGATTCTAAACACCCTGGCTATAGCCAGACCCATAAGCAGACTTACGAGAATCGTCAGATATGGCACCGGCAGATTGCGTACCAGCTCCGCCAGTGTCTGCGGCGTTTTGATGTTCGTGATCGTGCTGATAAACATATGGCAAGGTATTGCCACCTGCACACATAATTTAGATAAAAACGCGGTGCCCGATTCTGGATACCAGGATTGGCTGGCGACAACATAACCGACCCCGATCAGGATCAGCAGCGAGAGCACACTTTGAATTGCTGAGGTTACCATTAAGTCTCCTGAAGATTAATTTACTCCGGCAGTTTCCAGTTAAAGAACCTGAAATACGGCTCACTGCGGCGCAGCCGGAATTCCGCCATATCTGTGTTTTTCCAGTCCAGAAAGCCGCGGCCGGTTTTACTGCCAAGATCGCCGGCAGCTACCTTTTCCGCGATAGCCGGTTGTACTGTCTGTTCGACACTAAGCAACGGCAACAGATATTCCTGAATACTGGCGCAAAGATCCAGACCGGCATTTTCCATATGCTCGAATAGTCCGATGTTTGAATAACGGGGGCCAAAGCTTGTCATCAGGGTACGGTCGATATCTTCCGCAGTTGTTACACCCTCCTGAATCAGATAAACCGCCTCGCGAAGCATGGCATACTGCAAGCGATTAGCAATAAAACCGGACACACTCTTTTTCAGAACAACCACTGTACGGCCGACAGATTCAAACAGTTCGATAGTGCCTTCAACTGTTTTGTCAGAGGTATTCGTACCGCGGACTATTTCGATACACGGTACCAGATGGGGAGGCATGAAAGGGTGCGCCACCACGAGGCGTTCCGGATGTGTCATTTCGCTGTCAAGCTGTTCGGGCGGTATGCCTGAGGTAACTGAAGCAATTACGACTTCCGGTCGGCAGATTCCTTCGATTTGCCGGTAGGTATCGTGTTTGACTGAGAGTTTTTCAACGACTGCTTCAATAATAAAATCAGCGTCGCTGATTTCTCTGATATCTCTGGTAATTGTCAGTAAATCCCGGCAGCGTTCAGCCTGTTCTGCACTTACCAGACCATTTTTGTTCAGGTCAGCGAAATAATCTTTGTAATCCTGCAGAGCCCGCTCACTGCTGGCTTCTGAACGTGAAACCAGCCAACAGGGGTGCCCGTTTCCAGTAAATAATACCGCCATGCTGGTCGCAATCTGTCCGGTGCCGATGATCGCGATTTTTGTCATTTATTGACCTCCATACCGCCAAACCAGGCTGAAAATTCTCGCTTTAATTTTTCCGGAACTGCCGGTTTACAGCTATTGTCTGCCTTCTTCCGGAACTGCCGGTTCCCATTCACAGCCTTGTGCCAGACAGCCCTCAGCTTCCGCCAGCAGACCAAGCGAGATATCATGTCTGCCGCCTTCATAATCGGTGTTAAGCCAGGCATCCAGAATATCAAAAATTTCAAAAATGCCGGTGATTTTACCGCCGAGGCAGAGAATGTTGGAATTATTGTGCGCCCGGGTAATCTTGCCCATATAGTGGCTCGTGCACACGGAAGCGCGGACATTCGGGTATTTATTAGCCATGATACTCATGCCTATGCCAGTAGAGCAGATCAAAATACCGCGGCTGGCCTTGCCAGTGGAAACAGCACTTGCCACCTGGGCGGCATAATAAGGATAGCGAACGATTTCGCTGGAATGACCGCCGAAATCAATATAGGGGATGCCCAGTTCGTCCAGATATTTTAGGATCTGAACCTTTGTTTCGTAGCCGCCATGGTCGTTGCCAATGTAAACTGTATCCTTGTTCATATCAAATTCCTTTGCCTGTTGCTGTTATAATCCAAGATAACCGCCATCCACAGGCAGAATGGCGCCGCTGATATAATCGGAAGCAGGTGAAGCCAGGAATACAACGGCACCGGCCAGATCCTCAGGTTTGCCCCAGCGGCCGGCAGCAATACGCGCTGTCGTCATTTTGCCCAGATCGGTATTGATCAGATTGGCAGTAAGTTCCGTCGCCATATAACCCGGAGCAATCGCATTAACATTAACGCCTTTAATACACCATTCGTTGGAGAGCGCTTTTGTCAGCTGCATAACTCCACCCTTACTGGCAGCGTATGCAGGAATCCGGCGGCTGGCAACAAAAGACGTCATCGAAGCAATGTTGATGATTTTACCGCCGCCCTGTGGAATCATAACGCGGGCAGCCATCTGGCTCAGCAGGAAAATGGCTGTCAGGTTTACATCAATAATCTGGTGCCATTTTTCCGAAGGGAAATCAATCGCATCTTCGCGGTACTGCAGTCCGGCACCGTTGAGCAGAATGTCAAGTCTGCCGCCAAGCAGCTCCACAGCCTTGTTGAAGCCGGTTGCCATATTTTCTTCATCACAGAGATCTGCCTGTACAGCATAATAACGGTTTTCTTCACCGCCCATAAACTTTTGCAGCTCAAAAACTTCAGGCGAAACATCCATCAAAACAACTGACGCTCCAGCATCATGCAAAGCTTTTGCCATTCCGTAGCAGAGGCCTGAGGTTTTGGCCGCGCCTGTAACAATCGCTGTTTTTCCGTCGAGTGAAAACTGTTTAATAAAAGAATCGTTCATGGTATTCTCCTTCTCGTCTGGCTTTCTCAGCTCTTTAATTTTTTTTGCTGTTTAGTTGTAATGATAATCGATTAATATCTGTTGCCCGAATAATTAATCAATGTCAAATATTATAGCACTAACAGTGTACCACTTCAGCCATTTCAAAAATTGTAACGATCTAAAAGTCGGCTGTATTTTCTGACCAATTGTTGCAGTGTGATTACTTTTCAGTGACACATGGCTTCACTTTGCCGGAACAACTATCAATTCCTTGACATATCAATCCGGATGAAGGAAAATTCTAGTTGACATCAGAAGTTGGCACTTTACGTAAACTGTGAGGAGACTGCACAGTTAAAGCAAGGAGATCCCTTTATCATGCATACGAACCGGAGCACCATTAAAATTCGGTTTGCAGCCTTTGTCCTTTGTCTGATTATGGCAATGGGACTGACGCTGGAATTTACCGCCATAACACCCGTTTACGCCCAATCCACATCCGCACAGCTTGAGAAAGCCCGTCAGAACCAGGCATCACTGACAGATAAGCTTGCCCGGATTGAGCAGGAAAGCGCACAACTCGCTAACAGTAAAAACAAGGTCAGCGGCCGGCTTGACTGGTTGAACGACCGTTCTGAAGAACAACGTCAGCAATTTATTGATAAATCAGCTCAATTAGCAGCTGCGATTTCGGAAATGGCAGCAGCCAACCAGGCTTACATCGATGCCTGTGATAATCTGGCCGCCAAGCAGGAGCAATACCGTTCCCGTTTGCAAACGATGTTCTCACGCCGGCAAAAATCTTATCTGCAGATTTTCATTGAAGCCGGCAATGTCAAAAACTTTTTCACTACAATCCAGTTTATGTCTCTGGTAGCCGAATCCGACAAGCTTATGATCGATGATCTTAAGACTGCTCAGGATAACGCCGACTTGCAGCAGCAGGTTGCTGAAAAGACAACAGAAGACATGACTATTGTGGTTGAGCAAATCGAAGCTCAGCTGGCAGCACTACAGAAGCAGGAAACATCTACACTTGCGGAGCTTGAATCTATCCAACTGCAAATGAGCAGAGCAGCTAAGGACGAGGAAGCCCTTAATCAGGAAGCTTTGCGTCTGGATGGTGAAATAACCGCTTTACAGCAAAAGCTGGAAGCGGAGCTTTCCGCGAAGGCAACAGCTGCTGCCAAAGCAACTGCGGCTGCGCAGGCAAGCGCTGCAGCCAAAGCAGCCAGAGAAAAAGAAAAGAATAATACAAAGCAATCTGTGTCAAAGCCTGAGAACAGCGCTAACAGTCGCGGCTGGTTCTGGCCATATCCCGGCGACAAGCGGGTATATTCTCCTTACGGCTGGCGCATTCATCCGATTTACCGGGTCCGCCGTTTTCATTCAGGGGTAGACCTCGGCGGCAGTTATGGCAACCCGATTGTGGCCGCACGTGACGGTACCGTAATTCTAGTCAGTAATCCCGTTCAAGGCCGCAACAAAGGCGGTTCCGGCTACGGCAACTACGTCGTTATTGCCCATGCCGGCGGCTTATCCACCTTATATGGACACATGAAAGAGACGTTGGTAAAAAGCGGACAGTCAGTCAGCGCCGGTGACCGGATCGGAACTTGCGGCAGCACCGGTACATCCACCGGCCCGCATCTGCACTTTGAAGTACGTTCAGGCGGTTCAACCAAAAACCCAATGTCTTATGTTGGTTAACTGAAAAAAGGTTGATCTGATCAACAACACTGGAAAGAGAATATTTATTTGGCTTATGTCATTCGACTCAGCCGAAGTTGAAACAGCCGACGATATCTTCGCCGGCTGTTTTGTTTCTGGTTAATTCAGGTGAGTAATAATCGAGAAGGTTTTTAAATGGTTTTTCTACTTCTGCTTTGATTTCGACCGTTGATTATTTTGCGCAGAGGCTGCCAGACAACACGCGCAATCGCAAAATCAATCAGGCTGTGAACAACTGTGCCTAAACCCACCAACAGGATAATCGAGGTTACAAAGCCTTTAGCATAATAAGCTGTTGTCATAGCACCGCCGAAATAGAACGGCATTACCACTAGCATTTCAGTGGTTGCATGCAGCAAGCTGATTAATAACGCAAAAATCACCATTGGACCTGTCTGATCAATTAGTTTGGGGTTTTTCTTTATCACTAAAGAACCGACAGCAGTGAAGATCAGATGAGAGGCCGCACGTACTACGACAACTGGCGGAAAAGCAGCCAGCAGGAAGCCTAAAGTGGTACCAACCGCAACTGAAAGCGCCACCCCCGGCGAAATAAACATGGCGACATATATCGCTACATGACTTGCCAAAGTAAAGGAAGCCGGCTCCAGCAAAATTTTTACTGGTGAAAACAGGGGAATAATTATGCCGATGGCACTAAGCATTGCAGCAAGCAGCATCTGATACAGTCTGTTGTTTCTCATTAAATCAACCTTTCAGTAAGTGAAAAATAAATTTCCAGTGGTGTACTGCCTATATTTCCGACAGCTTTCAGCTAATTGTTTCTCAGTAAAAATCGCGGCGCAGTTTTTTTGCAGTCAAGGCAAGTGTCATGACACCTGTCTTGACCATTCTAGTAAACTGCACAATAACTGTCAAGAAAATTCTATATATTTATTTTGGGATTTATTTTGGATTGTCATTCGAAATAACTAAGCTGAGATCCTCTGCAAAGATAATTTTATCCCATTGAGCTTCATTCTTTGTAGATAACATCAAGTTTTGTCAGTGCTCTGATAATCCTGGCAAAGGCAGTTTTATCCTGACAGCGGATGGTGTGCAGATGAATACCATCTGTTACCTCCGATAATGGATTGCTCTGCGTTGATTCAAGCTGCTCGACAAAATCATCAACATCATGACGTGAAAACAGGTGCAGCTGACCAATCAACTGACCGTATATAGGGTGTTCGACAATTACATCAAGGACGCTGCCACCGTTGTCAATGATCGCGTATAGTTCCGCCCGCAGCTCCTCGCGCCCGTGGCGGCAGGCAACTGTACCGACGTAGCCTTCCAGATCAGTCCGTTGCATTACGTAACCGCGCGGGGTTGCCTGAATGTCAGTGCCGGCTGCCCGCAATAAAGCTATGTCACCAACAATTATCTGGCGGCTGACAGAAAATTTCAGCGCCAGCGTACCGGCGCTGATGGGTTCTGATGAGTTTTCCAGTAAAGCCGCAATTTCTTCCCGGCGTTCAATAGCTGTCATCCGGTTACCTGCCTCGATAATAATCAGGGCTGCCTCCCATTCTCGTATTTGTGAACAATTTCGGACCTTGATTTATAAATGCTGTGATCCGGCACCACTCCACGAACGCTCGACAATGGGTAAATATTAGAATGACGACCCACAACTGCGCCGGGGTTCATCACGCTGTTGCAGCCTACTTCCACGAAGTCACCCAGAACAGCACCGAACTTGCGTAAACCAGTTTCAATATGTTCGCCGCCAAACGGCACATACACAAGTGTCTTATCACTTTTTACGTTGGATGTAATTGAGCCGGCCCCCATATGGGCTTTATAACCGAGAATTGAATCGCCTACATAGTTGTAATGCGGCACTTGTACATAGTTGAACAGCAAGCTGTTCTTAACTTCAGTGGAGTTGCCGACAACCGCGTTCTCACCGATTATGGCTGAGCCACGGATAAAAGCACAATGGCGGATTTCCGCTCCGGCACAGATAATCAGCGGGCCGGCCAGGCTGGCAGTCGGAGCTACGACGGCACTGCGGGCAATCCAGATATCATCGCCACGCTGCTCATAATCTTCTTGCGACAATGTAGAACCCAGCTGACGGATATAGTCCTTCAGTTTCGGCAGTGCTTCCCATGGATAGGTTAAATCTTTGAACAGTCCCGCTGCTATGGTTTGGCTTAAGTCAAGCAGTGTCTCAATCTCTATCGCTGTATGCATATTCTTCTCCCTATTCAACCGTTACGCTTTTAGCAAGATTACGCGGTTTATCCACATCAAGGCCTTTATGGACAGTCACATAATATGCGAACATCTGCGCCGGAGTTATGGCGACAATCGGTGAAAAATCCGCATCGACCTCCGGCAGTCCGATTACTACGTCACAAACCTCGTGAGCGCGCTCACAGGCAGGTGTAGCGATACCCATCACAACAGCTCCGCGGGCTTTGACTTCACGGATATTGCTGATCATTTTGTCCAGAAGCTGAGGTTGGGTTAAAGGGCAGATAACTAATGTTCCCTGCTCAATCAATGCGATTGTACCGTGCTTTAGTTCTCCGGCAGGATAAGCTTCCGAATGGATGTAGGAAATTTCCTTGAGCTTAAGCGAAGACTCCATCGCCAGTGCATAATCCAGACCTCTTCCCATAAAGAAAATGCTGCGCGCGTTGAAGTGCTGGGACGCAAAGCGCTGGATTTCGTCCTTGGCTGCCAGAGTCTGCTCAAGAATTCCCGGCAGTTTTTCAAGCTCGGTGATATATCTCACGTATTCAGACTCGTCCAGGTGGCCGTTACGGTGTCCGATCTCGACTGCCAGCAGACTCAAGGCAGCCAGCTGTGTGTTGTAGGCTTTGGTTGAAGCAACGGAAATTTCCGGACCGGCACCTGTATAGATAACCGAACCGGCCTCGCGGGCAATTGAACTGCCTACGACATTGACAATGGCCAGGATGCGGCCGCCGCGTTGGCTTGCTTCTCGCATCGCTGCCAGTGTATCCAGCGTTTCACCCGATTGGCTGATGACAATAACCAGGGTTTTATCGCTGACAATCGGATCGCGGTAACGAAACTCCGAAGCATAGTCTGCTTCAGTTGGAATCCTGGTCAGCTTTTCAAGCAAATACTTGCCGACAATGCCGGCATGCAGTGCGGTGCCGCAAGCGATGATCCGGATCCGGTCTATTCCCAGTAACAGGCTGTCCAGATCAATTTCCGGAAAACGAATGGTATTTTCCCGTATCCGCGGTGAAATGGTATCACGCACAGCACGTGGCTCCTCATGTATCTCCTTCATCATGAAGTGCTCGTAACCGCCTTTTTCCGCGGCTTCACTGTCCCAGGTCACGTGCAGCGGCTCACGTACGACAGACCGGCCGAACTCATCCCAGAGCTCAATTCTGTCCTGCGTTACCCGCACGACTTCACGGTTTTCCATGATTATAACGTTACGGGTGCGGGACAGAATCGCAGGTATGTCAGAAGCAATATAGTTGCAGCCTTCACCCAGACCAATTATTAAAGGACTGTCTTTGCGGGCAGCGATTAACTGATCGGGATCGGCTGCATTCAGAACCGCGAGCGCATAAGAGCCCTCCAGATCTTCAAGGGTGGCGCGAACGGCTGCCAGTAAATCCGTCTGCGGCTGCTTTTCCAGATGATGCTCAACAAGATGGCCGATTACTTCCGTATCTGTCTCCGAAAGGAAGTTGTAACCGAGATCCGTAAG